>CADDZM010000260.1 GCA_902812345.1 Chloroflexota bacterium
CTTGTCGGTGAGGCCGACCCCGAGCAGGCTATCAGCTATTACCGCCTTTCGATTCAACTAAACCCGGCGGCGGCGACACCGCACTTCGAACTGGCCCGCCTGTTGCGCGAACGGCGCGATTTGCAGGGCGCTTTGCAGGAATTTGAAGCAGCTTACCGCCTGGAACCGACCAGCGCGAACCTGCTCAATGAAGTGGCCGAAACGCACCTGATGGCCGACGATTTGCCAAAAGCCAGGGCGGCTTTCCAGCAGGCCGCCAGCATCGAACCTGACATCTGGTTCTTGCCGGTCCGGCTTGGCATGACCGAGTACAACCTGGAAGACTACCCCGCCGCCATTCGCAGCCTGCGTAAAGGTCTCGACCTCGCCCCGGAAGCCCTCGAGGACGACTTCACCCAGAACATGTATATCGAAGGGCTGTATTACCTGGGCCTGGCCTACCGCGACTCCGGGCGGCCCGACCAGGCTCGCAAGCTCTTTCGCTCGGTGCTGCAACTCAACCCCCAGCACGAAGGTTCGCGGGAAGCCCTCGCCGGGTAAGATTCTTTAAACTAAAAAGCGAGCCGGAGGTCACAAAAAAACGGCTCGCTTTTTAATTCTAAGGCTGAAAATTATTTCCGGCCTACCACTCCTCCATGCCGAGTTCCATCTTAGCGTCCTCGGTCATCATGGCCGGACTCCAGGGCGGCGTCCATACCAGGTCTAGCTTGACATTAGTGATACCCGGCAGACCATCCAGGGCTTCTCGGACCTGTTCACCAATCACGTGTGAAAGCGGGCAACCGGGCGAAGTGAGGGTCATAGTAATGCCGACCTCGCCGTCATCCTCAACCAGGATATCATAGACCAGGCCCAGGTCCACAATATTGATACCAATTTCAGGGTCATAAACCGTCCTGAGAGCTTCTTTTAAATCGTCCTCGGACGGCAGAGTTGATACCGCCGACATAATCTTTCCCTCCAAAATTTTTATTACTTGGTTATATCCGCTAAATTCTGAATTTAATCTGGCCTTTTATTAAAAGGTGTTTCTAAATTGTAATTCTTTATTTATTCGTAATCGTCGTCATAATCCAGACCAAGCTCGTCTTTAGCCTCATCAGTCATCATGGCCGGGGTCCAGGGCGGATTAAAAACGAACTGGATATTTACATTTGAGACGCCATCAAGCGAGGTCAGGGCTTCTTTCACGTCATTTTTAATTTCCGGTCCGGCGGGGCAACCGGGCGAGGTCAGGGTCATAAAAAGTTGAATATCATTGTTGTCATCAATATCTACGCGGTAGACCAGGCCCAAATCTATAATATTGACCCCCAGTTCAGGGTCGGTAACGGTTTTCAGGGAAGAAATGATTTCTTCATCGGAAACTTGCGTTGCCATTTATATAAGACCACCTTTCAAACTTTTAGCTGATTTTATTGCTTTTACAGGTTTATATTTACCAGTTTTTTATATTCTTTCACCCGGTATTATACACCTTTGAACCAACGATGCCATGAAAGTTGCCTGGCAGCATGAAATGAAAACTCTTTTGGAATATAACTTTTTGGAATTACTTGTCGTCCGGGTCGGCGGGTCTGAACTCTTTTGGGAGCGACTCGCGGTCAGGGTCGTTCGAGGGAGGTTCGGCGGGAAAATCTGCAGCGGAGGGGTCGGCGGGTTTATCTGGGGAGGTAAAGACTTCGCGGTAGCTCGAAACGCGGTCGGCGGTCTCGCGCAGCGAGTAAAACAAAATAGCCCCGGCGATAAAGAGTCCGAGAGTGGCAATTTGCAAGACGGTGACCGAAAGGCCGGTATTCCGGCTGAGCTGGTTGTTAAAAAGTATCCCGGCCGCCCCAAGAATGAGCAAGAGGTAGGAGAGCGGCCTGCGCCACCCTCCCTTTTTCGGCGCTTCGTCCGGTCCTGGCGGAAATTGGTCTGACATTATTATTTTTTCTCGGTTGGTTCGCCGGTAGCGATAATGACTCCGGCAGCCTCCTGGTAAATCCGGGCAATAGCGGTGTAGTCCTCGCGGTTGTAGCCCATACCTTTGAGAATGGCGTACAACTGCTGGGAAAGCGCCGTACTCATCATCGGGACGCCGAGTTCGCGGGCCGCCGATAGGGCCGCGTTCAGGTCTTTGTGAAGCAGTTCCGAGGCAAAGCCGCTGCTGAAATCATTTTTGAGCAGGTTTTGAGGAATCCACTTGTCCATAAGGTAACTGCCGCTGGTGGCAGTGAGAAGGACTTCGCGCAGGGTTTCGGCTTTGGCCCCGGCTTTCACGCCAAAGGTAAAGGCTTCGACAATCCCAATGGCGCTCACCCCGATGATAATCTGGTTGACCAGCTTGACCGTTTCGCCCATGCCGGTTTCGCCGACGTAGGCCGGGTTACCAAAAGTTTCCAGGATAGGTTTAATTTTTTCATAAAGAGCCGCGTTGCCGCCCGCCATAATGGTCAGGCTGCCGCTCTGAGCGCGCCAGGGTCCGCCTGAAACCGGGGCGTCAATCATGCCGACGCCTTTTTCAGCCAGCCGGGCGGCGATGCTGCGGGTGGCGACCGGCGAAATGGTGCTCATATCAATCAAGGTCAGGCCTGGTTTCGCTCCTTCCAGGAGACCGCCCGGACTGAAGCAGGTTTCCTCGACCTGGGGCGCGTCCGGCACCATCGTCACGATAACCTCTACCAGCCCGGCCATTTCCGCCGCCGAAGCCGCTTCTTTCGCGCCCAGGCCGACCAGTTCCTCGACCGGTTGGCGGTTTCGATGGGCCAGGACATAGGTCTCAAAGCCTTTTTTGATTAGATTTTCCGCCATCGGACGGCCCATCGCCCCGGCCCCGATTAAACCTACCCGCTTGATTGTTTCGCTCATCGTGCTTTCTCTCCCATTCTTCTTAAAAATTACATCAGGACCGCCAGGCCGTATTTAACCACAAGGTCAAAAGTTTCCCGCAAGCGTTCTTCGTACTCGGCTTCATCCTTAAAAGGCCACCAGTAATCAATCTTTTTGTCCGGCAAGAGTGCGCTCAATCGCGTTTCATAGCCGCCGCCCTGGCCGAACATGGGGCGGTCGCCCTCGTTACGGATCAGGTTTATATTCAGGCGGCGGGGCGGCGGCGTCAGCATTACCGAGTTCGAAATCTGCAAGTCCACGAAATCGTGCTGGCCGCTGTAGGTGGGCGAAGGCCGCCGGAAGACAAACGAAAGGCTGGCCGGGCCGGGACGGCTTATCTCCGGCACATACTCGAAGCCATGCGGCCCCAGGATTTCGCGGCCAACCTCGACCGCCTTTTCCTGGTAGAAAGCGCCCCATTCCTGCTGGCGCAAAACCTGGTAGTCTTTGGACAGGTACAGGTTTAAACCTTTGCGAGCGCCTGGCGACCAGTATTGAATCTCCCACTCGCCCGCCACGTTGAGATGGGCCGGGGGATATTCGCCCGGTTCTACCAGGGCCGTACGAGCATCGGGCTGCCACTGGCGGGCCGCAGGTAACCCGGCCCGGTAAGCCGCTGTCGCGTCAACCCAATCGCCGTTATCGTCAAGCTGTTTATCGTTAAAACTCATTGTTAATCCTCACCATTGAAGTCAAACAATTCAGTATAAAAGCCCCGGATATAGGGCGGCAGGAGAGCAGGCTGGCCCATCACGCCACTGGCAAGCCCGGCGTACTGCTCCCAGTCTATGACGGTCCCGTCCGGCTGGAACATGCCTTTAAAGCCGGTATTGGGGTCGCCATGCTCGTAGACATAGGCCAGCCCGGCGGCCCGGCGGTAACGCGGGTCGGTTTCTGCTGAAAGCCGCCGGACCATCTGGCTGAAAGTGGTACGCACCGAGATATTTTTGCGCTGCTCCTCCCACCAGGCGTGGGCGAGTTCGTGGATGGCAGCTTCTTCCTGGGCCGTTTCCAGTTCGACCAGCTTTTTATCCGGCCACCACAGGCCGCCGCCCCTGGCGCTGTGCGGGTCTTTAACGACCACCCGCACGCCATACCACTGCAACCACTGCCAGGCCCGCGGGCGAAGCGGCAACGGAGGCAGGTCGGCATGTACCTTAACCACGCTGAACTCTCCTGTCTAGCAATAAAATTAACGCTTGTCGGGCTGGACGATGACGGCGGTGCCATAGGCCAGCACTTCGGTAATGCCGTCGGCAACATCGTTGGCGTCATAGCGCATCCCGACGATAGCGTTCGCGCCTATCTGCGAGGCGTGCTGCATCATCAGGTTAAAGGCTTCTTCGCGGGCATTTTCGCACAGTTCGACATAGATAGTAATTTTCCCACCGACCAGGCTCTGGAACCCGGCCCCGATGTTGCCCAGGACGCTCCGGCTGCGGACGGTCAGGCCGCGCACCACGCCCATATAGCGCACGATGTTGTAGCCGCTAAATTCCAGGCCCGTCGTAACCATGCCCCGGTCCATCGGTGTGCCGTAACTGCCCGGCGGCTGGTTAAAGGATTGGCCCTGGGTTGGCTGGCCCGGGGGAGGAAAGTTGCCAGGTCCGCCCTGGTAAGGAGGCTGAGACATTTACTTACGTCCTTTCTATGAAAGAGGGCGGGCGCTGGTGCAACTCAGGCGGCCCACCGATTATTGAGAATTGCGTAACTTTAAGCTCTGTATTTCCGTTGAAATTATAGCACAGCCCCGGCCCCCAGGAAGGCTGTTTCAGCGCTGAAGGGCGGAGGGTTAACGGTCAAAAAGGGTTTTCATAATAAAAATTAATAATTTATTATTCCCTAAAAGTGGTATAATTAATTCAAAGACGCTCATTATCCAGGTTACCGGGCAAAGCCGCCTGACAAGTAAAATGTTCAATCGCCCCGGCCTTATTTCGAAAAGAAAGCTGTTGGTCAAATCAAAGTCCTTATGAGTCTATGCCAAAAATCGGTCAGCAGAAAGTCAGGGTACAAGAGAAACAAAATGAAGTTCAAAAGTTTTTTTAACGCCATCCAACCCAGGCGAGGCTTCCGGCAAACCGGGCTGCCTGGGGTTATTTTATTGCTGGCCGGTTTTATTTTAAGCGCCTGCGGGGCCGACGCCACCCCGACGCCGCCCGCCACCCAGACTATACCCGCGACGACAAAGGCTCCGGCCCCTACCGGGGTAGGCAACCCGGCTAACCCGACGGTTATTACCTGGTCGTTCTGGGGCGACAGCACCGAAATTGCCATCAACAACCGCCTGCGCGGGGTCTTCGAGGCAAAATTCCCCGGGATAAAAGTAAACATTCTCAACAACGACTGGCCCACATATTTCGACAAACTCAAAAACGAGTGGGTTGGCGACAAAGCCCCGGACGTTATGTTTTTAGATAATGTGCCGACCTGGGCCAATTCAGGGTTGCTCGAACCGCTCGATTCCTATATCACCCGCGACAAGCTCGACATTGATGACTTTTACTCCGGCCTGCTGAACGCTTTCCGGTATAAGGGAGTTTTACACGGTCTGCCCCGCGATAACGATACTAAGGTTATTTATGTAAACCTGGATATGCTGAGAGAAGCCGGGATAGCGGTGCCTCAGGCCGGGTGGACCTGGCAGGACTTGCGCAGCGCGGCCCAGAAGCTGACTCAACGGGATGCTTCCGGCAAAATCACTCGCTACGGTTTTGCTTTCGAGCCGGATACCTGGTGGCGACTGTGGGTCTGGCAAAACGGCGGTGAGCTTTATGATAACTATACCGCGCCCCAACCGCCCACCAGGCTTCTTTTGGACAACAAGGATGCTTCAGACGCGGTGCAGTTTTTCGCGGACCTGATAAATAAGGACCAGGTAACTCCTACCTACGAACAGATGAACAGCGGCGACAAGATTGCGGAGCTTTTCTCAACGGGCAAGCTGGCGATGGCTTTTGGCAACCATACCAACATCGCCACTTACGCCAATACACCCGGCCTGCGCTGGGACGTGGTGCCGCTTCCCGCGGGTAAGCAGCGCGTGAACGTGCTGGGCGGAGCGGGTTACTCCATTAACAAAAATTCTAAGCACAAAGAGGAAGCCTGGCAGTTTATCCAGTGGCTGACCGGGCCGTCCGGTGAGGCGCTTTTTGCCGATACGGGCCTGATGGTCCCGGCGCGCAAATCGGTCCGCGAGGATAACATCTTCCTGCGCCAGCAGCCTTACAATACCCAGGTCTTTTTGCAGGAGACTCAGGTCGGCAAGCAGTACCCGGAATTTAACCTTTCATTGGAGGTTGATACCTTGATGAACCAGCAACTTGTGCCGGTCTGGCAGGGTAAGGCCACGGCGGCGGAAGTCTTCGCCAAATTGCCGGGGCAGGTCGAGCCGATTTTTGAAAAGGCCCGCGGCCAGACATGACCCAGCCCCTTGTTTCCGTAATTGTCCTTAACTGGAACGGCCAGAGATTTCTGGAAAAGTGTTTGAACTCGCTGCGAGAGCAAACTTTTCGTGATTTTGAGGTTGCCCTGGTGGACAACGGCTCTACCGATGGCTCGATAGCTTTCCTCAAGGAAAATTTCACCGGCTGGCTGGCGAGTGCGGAAAAACCCCGCTTGCGGCTGGTCGAACTGCCCCACAATACCGGCTTTAGCGGCGGCAACCTGGCAGGCCTCGAAAAGTGCGACCCGGCCAGCCGCTATATCGCGACTCTCAACAACGATACCCGGGCCGACCCCGCCTGGCTGGAAACCCTGGTCGACGCGCTCGAAAAAGACGCCCGGTGGGGCGCGGCCTGCGGCCCCATGCTTTTCGCTTCAGAACAAAATCAAGACGCTCCCAGAATAGCAGCCGCCGGGATAGAGATCCGGCGTAACGGCCTGGCCCTGGACCGCAAGCTGGGCGAACCCTGGCAACCGGGCGGGCCGGACGAACACCCGGGTGAGCCGCCTATAGAGGTTTTCGGGCCGTGCGCCGGGGCCGCCCTCTACCGCCGGAAAGCCCTTGAACAGGTTGGCTTTTTCGACCCGGCCTTCTTCGCTTACCTGGAAGATGCAGACCTGGCCTGGCGGCTGCGGCTGGCCGGGTGGCCGACGGTTTACCTGGCCGGGTCGCCGGTCTGGCACGAGTACAGCGGCACGGGCGGGCAGGGTTCGCCTTTCAAAAATTTCCAGCTTGGCCGCAACCGGCCCTGGGTTATTCTAAAAAACTGGCCGCGTGCCCTTTTACTGAAACACTTCTTCTCGATAGCCGGCTACGACCTGGCGGCCTGCCTTTACACCCTGGGCAAAGGCGATATTCAACCGGCCCGGGGCCGCCTGGTCGCGCTCGCGCCGAAACACTTGAAGCGGGTCTGGCGGCAGCGCCGGGAAATCCAACGCCAGCGCAAAGCCGGGCTGGCCGACCTTGAAAAATGGCTCCAACCGGCCCCCCGGCTGCGAGAGAACCTGCGGCTGCGCCAGTCGGCGGATAAACTGGCGACCCCCGGCCTATGACAAAAGCTTATCGGGTCCGGCTGCGGGCGGGACTTCTCTGGCTGGCCCTGGCGCTTGTTTCGGTGCTGGGTTTTCTTTTGTTTAGCCTCTTTAAAACCGGCGCCGGGTTCCCGCTCGATGACGGCTGGATTCACCAGGTTTTCGCCCGCAACCTGGCCCAGCTTGGCGAGTTTTCCTACAACCCGGGCCAGCCGGTAGCGGGTTCGACCTCGCCGCTGTGGACACTGCTGCTGGTGCCGGGCTACTGGCTTTCCGGCTTTCACATGGCCTGGACCTATATGCTCGGCCTGCTGTTCCTGGCCTTGAGCGCCGGGGAGAGCTTCCGGCTGGCGGCTTTCCTCAGCCGGCGGCAGGCCGTGGCAGTCGCGGCGGCCCTCTTTACCGTGTTCGACTGGCGGCTGGTCTGGGCCGGGGCCAGCGGCATGGAAACGCTGCTTTTTACCTATGGTACGCTCCTCCTGGCCCGCCTCTATCTTACTCGCTATCCCTTAAATTCGACGGTTAAAGAAGCCCGTCCCGCCCTGGGCCGGATACCTATACCGCTTGCGCTCGGACTGGTGGGCGGCTTTTTGACCCTGGTCAGGCCCGAGGGCATGACTTTGCTGGGGCTGGTAGCCCTTGACGCCGGATGGCGCAGCCGCCGAGAAATCCACTCGCTCTTAAAATTCTGGGGCTGGCTGGTGTTGGGCTGGCTGCTGCCGGTGCTTCCCTACTTCATCTTTAACTACGCCCTTAGCGGGTCGCTGCTGCCGACCACTTTCGGGGCTAAAGTCAGCGGGTACGCCGATTTCTCGCCGGGCGGCATCCTGAATTTCCTGGGGGCAGCCCTTTTCCAGATTTTTCTGGCCGGGCCGCTGGTCTTTTTGCTGCCGGGACTGCTCTTTTGTATACCTTTTTTGCGGGCTAAAAAGCTGGACGGACGGGGGTTAGTCTGGCCGCTGGCGCTGCTGGCCCTGTACGCGGTGCGGTTGCCCGTGACCTACCAGCACGCCCGCTACCTGATGCCGGTGATTCCGTTCCTGGCGGTCTATGGCGCGGTGGGCGGTCGCGAGTTCCTGGAAGCCTTAAAAAAGTTCAAATTGCCCCGGCTGGCCTACTTCGGCCCCTGGATATTGGCCCTCGTTTACGTTTTATGGTGGGCGCTGGGCGCCATTTCCTACCAGTTTGATGTAAAATTGATAAACGACGAACAGGTGCGGGTCGCCACCTGGCTGGCCCAGAACACACCCGAAACAGCCACGGTGGCTACCCACGACATCGGGGCTATCGGCTACTTTAGCGGGCGGACCGTCGTAGACACGGCGGGATTGGTCAGCCCGGCTTTCGTGCCGATTGTGCGCGATCAGGCCGCTATCCTGGCGAAACTGCAAGCGCTTAAAGTGGACTACTTCGCGTTGCTGCCGAACTGGTATCCCGACCTTTACGCGCAACTTTCGGGACAGCAAGCCCCGGTCTTCCAGGCGCAGGAAACTTACCTGGCCCAGTTCGGCGAGAAAAATATGACGGTCTTTAAACTGAGATAAAAAATGGACTATCACCAGGCTCTGGATTACCTGAACAACTTTACAAATTACGAGAAAGTGCCGATGCCGCCCGCTTCGGCCAACGCTTTTAACCTGGAACGGGTCCAGCGCTTTTTGGAACTTTTGGGCAACCCGCAAAAAAGCTACCCTTCTATCGTTATCGCCGGGACCAAAGGCAAAGGCTCGACAGCCA
>CADDZM010000261.1 GCA_902812345.1 Chloroflexota bacterium
GATATATCAATGATTTTGATATAAGAGTTTGTTATTAGAAGCTTGTTGTTAAAAGGTTGAAGTTTGAAATGGGCGCAAATTTACAAAAAGATAAGATTACTAAGGGTTCGCTCCCGGCCTGGCATCGTCTCACGAAAGCCCAGCGCTGGGCCGGGAACGCCGAAGCGCCGCTTTCAATGCGCCTGGGCCGCACCAGTCACCTGGTCACCTCGGCGCTCGAACAGGCTTTAGGCTTTAGCTATTCCCAGATTCGCATCCTGTTTGGCGCTATGGAACCGGAAGGCGTTATTCAGGCAACCCTTTCCAGGCTGGCTAAAGTTGACCCTGCCGCCATCACCCGAAGCTTGCAGGCGATGGAGCGGGACGGCCTTATCCGGCGGGAACCCGACGCGAAAGACAACCGCTGCATGCGGATTTTTGTTACGGAAAAAGGTCAGACCCTGGCCCAGGCAATTCCGGGTAAAATTGCGGAGTTTGAGGCAAGCCTGACCGAAGGTTTGCAGGATGAAGAAATTTTAGCTATGCACCGGCTCCTACTTCATTTAGAGGAGCGCTTATTTTCAGGTAATGCGGGAATATTTAAGAAAGAAAAAGAAGGAAATTTACACTCAAATGAGTCAAAACCCGAATAACCTTGCGGGCGGAGCCATCCAGCCCAGCGAAAGGTCGGAAAACAAAGCCTTGATATTGGCCCTTTCCGGTATTATTGCAAGTATACTGCTCGCGGCCCTCGATCAGACCATTGTCGGTACGGCCATGCCCCGGATTGTCGAAGAACTGCAAGGTTTCTCGCTCTTTTCCTGGGTCACGACAGCTTACCTTTTAACCTCGACCGCGACCATCCCTATCGCGGGTAAACTAGGGGATATGTTTGGTCGAAAATGGCTCATGCTGGCCGCTGTCGTTATCTTCCTGCTGGGTTCAATCCTGAGCGGCGCGGCCCCCAGCATGTTCTGGCTGGTCTTCTTCCGCGGCTTGCAGGGCATCGGTAGCGGCGCGCTCATGTCGAACGCCTTTGCCGTTATCGGCGACCTTTTCCCCAGTTCGGCCAAACGGGCCAGGTGGCAGGGCTTTATCGCCGCCGCCTTCGGCATGGCTTCGGTCTTCGGACCGTCCCTGGGCGGTTTCATCACCGACAATTTAAACTGGCGCTGGGTCTTCTATGTCAATATGCCGGTCGGGTTGGTGGCTTTGCTGGCCCTGATTTTCACCCTGCCCCACAAACCGGGCGCCGGACGCCGTAAGATTGACTGGCTCGGTTCGGGCGCGATTATTGGCGCGGTCGTCTGTCTGCTTTTAGCCCTGACCTGGGGCGGCCAGAAAGAGCCGCAAGGTTATCCCTGGTTCAGCGCGCCAATACTGGGCCTGTTCGCGGGCGCTATCATCCTAACCGGGCTCTTTTTAATGATTGAACGCCGGGCCGCCGAACCGATTTTGCCGTTACATCTCTTTAAAATTCAGGCGATTCGTTCCGTCAGCATTATCAGCCTGACCATCGGCGCGGTCTTGCTGGGCACCAGCCTGTATATCCCGTTGTTTGTGCAGGTCGTCCTCGGCCAGTCGGCTTCCGGCTCCGGCGCGATTATGACCCCGCTTTCCCTGGCGGTGGTCTTCGCCAATATCCTGACCGGGCAATTTATCGGGCGGGTCGGCATTTTGAAAGCGCCTTTCTTTAGCGGCGCGGTCTTCTTGATGATTGGGGTCGGGCTGCTGCTAACCCTGAACGCTAACTCGCCCCTGTGGGAAGTCGTTGTCTTCATGATTGTGGTCGGGGCCGGGCTGGGTATGATTATGCCGACCATGACTATCGCGGTCCAGGAATCGGTCCAGCGCAAAGACCTGGGGGTCGGTACTTCGACGGTCCAGTTCTTCCGCTCCATCGGAAGCACGGTGGGGGTTGCCCTGGTCGGCACCTCGGTCATAAACTCTTACAGTTCCAATCTTAACGGCATGGCGGCGGTCAAAGCCTTACCGGCCCAGTTGCAAGAGGTCTTGCAGGAACCTCAGAACCTGATTAACCCGAAGGTTGCGGGCGTGTTGCCCGCCCAGATTGTCGACGCGGTCCGGGTCGCCCTGGCCGACGCCATTCATAACGGCTTCTTTATCACGCTGCTAATCGGGGTTATCCTGGTAGTAGGGGTGCTCTTAATGCCGAGTATCGTGGTCAAGAATAACCGCCGGGCCAAAGCAACCGCTACGGCGAACCCGGAGAAGCCGGGCGTAGCCCTGGCCGAGGCCGGACTGGGTGATGGAATGGTCACAGCCGACAAGTCGCAGACCCGGCAGGCAAACCCGGTTTCCTGACCAGAAACTTTAACTAAAACCAAAACAGCCCCCGGCAAGAGGGGGCTGTTTTGGTTTTAAAGGAAATTCGGGCGTAACCCGGGACGGTCCGCCGCTTAATTTATACCGGTATACCGGCCATTATACCGCGCGGTTAGCGCTTACTCGCCGGTAGCGCCGTCAATTGCCTCCCGCAGTAAATCGGCGTGGCCGTTATGGCGGGCCGTTTCCTCAATCATGTGAAACAGTATCCAGCGCAATGACGGGCTACTGCCATCAGGCCAGGCGATTGCCGCCAGGTCGTCCAGGCTGGACGCTTCAACAATCCGACGCGATTTCTCCGCCTCTTCATTGTAGAGCTGAATCACACTTTCAGTGGTTTCGTCCGGCTCGATTCGCCAGTCAGCGTCAGGGTCGTCTTTGGTCCAGGGAAAAATGGCGTTTTCGCCCTTAAAGCGCCGCTGGAACCAGTAGCGTTCGACATAGGCCAGGTGTTTGACCAGACCTAACAGGCTCATGGTGGAGGTTGGCACGGTCTTTCGTCTGAGGTCTTCGTCGCTAACTCCGCTTATCTTCCACAACAGGGTGGCCCGGTGATAATCGAGAAAGCTATTAAGCATTTCCAGTTCCGAGCCTGTTAAAGGCGGGTCTACCCGTTCGATGGTATTACTATTTTCGCTCGACATTCCAGCTCCTTCTCTCAAATTTTCGCTATTACTCGATATAATCTTGTTAATGGTAAAGCTATTTTAGCGGCTTAACCCGGTACCAGTATCGCAAAAAGCAGCGATCGGGCAGAATATTACCCAATAATTTCTCAACGTTGGCCCAGGGCCCGTTCGAAATATTGGTGAGGCTTAGCCAGGCCGTGAGCCAACCCGACCTTAGCTGGCTTTCGTGAATCAGCTTAATTCCTTCACCGTCCGGAAAAGCAAATGAGAAAGACGATTCTAAATCGGTTAACTTAAGCGTCTGGACACTCGTTGCGGTATTTCTGAATTAACCATCCGAAGCTAAAGTTTCTTCCAGGTTTGAAGGGAATGAAGCCGGAGTTAGTTTGAATATAGCCGGCAAACTTTTTGAGGTGTAAAAATCCTCATACTCTTTTATTTTATCCTCCAGGCCGGTAATGCTGCCGGGATAGAGTGGATTAACCGAATTGGCCCGGCTGGTATAACCTTCACTGAAGCGAAGCAGCCAGCCGTCATACAGGAGCGTATGGTGGCCGGGCCAGGCGTTCAGGCTTAATTCTTCTAAAAGAGTTATCTGGGAATTCATTTTATAAGGGTTAAAATATCCTGCGAGTACGATTATAATTTACAGAAAATGTTTCTCAGTCAACTATTCCCCTACAGTAAAAGATTTGTAGATTATTTTGAAAGGATACTAACCCCGCCTTAGTTCAGCAGATGGGCAAGGGTAAGCGGGATTTGCGAAGGGCTGTGGAAAAGATAAGCGGCCCCGGCCTCGGTCAGCTCGGCCTCGCTGCCGTAGCCGTAGGTGACGCCCCCGGCTACGACCGTATTTCTTTTCGCGCCCAGGATGTCATGCTTGCGGTCACCAATCATGACGACCTGACCCGGTAAGAGTTGTTCTCGCTCCAGGATCAGGCCGATTAGCTCGCCTTTGTTGCTGTTGCGGCCATCCAGTTCCGCGCCGTAGACCGCTTCGAAATATCCGGCAAGCTCGAACTTTTCCAGGATTTGCCGGGCATATACCGCCGGTTTTGAGGTTGCTATTACCAGCCGGAAGTCCTTCCTGAGAAGTTGTAAAGTTTCCACTATTTCAGGGTAGACGAAATTCTCAAAAAGCCCGGTCGTGGCGAAATATTCGCGGAAAAGACTGACCCCGGTTTCTATCAGGTCAGGGTCGGTGGTATCGAGCAACCGGGCGAAACTCTCTCGCAGCGGCGGGCCGATGCACCAGTCCAGGTTAACCGAGGTCAGGTTGCCCCGGCCCAATTTTTCCAGGGCGTAGACAAAAGAAGCGATTATGCCTTCTCTGGGGTCGGTTAAAGTTCCATCCAGGTCGAACAAAAGATGCGTAATTTTCGGCATGTCAGAATGTCTTAGCTATCAAATTTAACCTTATCATAAAAATTAGCTACCGGAATAGTTAGATTAACAGAAGCCAGCGTAACAGTCTGACTTAAATTGTTAAAGGTTTGCAGTAGCCAGGTATCGAAAGTGCTTCTTGAATATAACTCGATATAAACCCGCGACTGGTCAACCAACAAATAGTCTTGCAAACTTTCCAGGCCGCGATAAAGCTCAAACTTCTGGCTGCGGTCATATTTTTCGGTTGAAGGAGAAAGGACTTCCACAATAAGCGCCGGGTTTGTAATGGTATCGTTACGGTCCGGCGCTAAATCCGTTTCACCGCAAACAACGCTCACGTCAGCATAAGTATATAAACCACTGCTCCTGGCCAAAATTCGCATATCGCTGCTATACGAAGTGCAATCTTTTCCGCGCAATCCAAATATTAATTCGGCTATGACATTGGCAACCAGAAAGTTGTGGCGGGGTGGGCCTGTGCCACCGGCCATAGAGAAAATTTCACCCTGAAAATATTCGTGCTTTTCCGGTGAGTTTTCCTCCATCCGCAAATATTCTTCTGGCGTGTAAATAATCTTAGCGGGCTGCATACTTTACCCGGTTTTCTTCCATCGAGAGTTAAATCTAACCTGAACAGCTAAATCAATACCTGTTAATCCTGCCAGCCGCTCGCCTTGTTTTGCCAGAGCTCCAGTACCTTCCTGGCAATTTCTTCCGGCAGCTTGCGCACGCCGCGTTCGTAGCGCGAAAGAGTCTCGCGGGAGATACCGAGGGCCTGGGCCAGTTCGGCCTGGTGCAGATGGAACTCGGTGCGGAACTGCTGGATGCGGGCAGGCGTTTCGCAAAGGTCGTTATGGTTAGCCGGGACTTCCAGGGCCGCGCTCAGCCTGGAACTGGGAGCCGGCAACACCCTTAAATTCGGCTCGTTGCGCCGGGCCGGCGGCTGGTTAGAAGAGGCCGGGAGGGTCCGGTTGCGGTCCGAAGGCTGGTTAAGTTTCCAGAGCGATTCGGCCAGCTTAACCGTGCGCGGTTCGTCCAGCCACTCCTGAAAGAACCCGCGCTGGCGGGAAGGCGGCTCGAAATCGGGGATTTCTTCCAGCACGCCAACCTCGCGCAGCCGTTCGTGAGCCTCGATGATTGCTTCCACGGTGCGGCCCGGTTTTTCCATGTTCGGCTCTTCCCCGCAAAACTCCAGGATGGAGCGGATCGTGGCGTGAGGCTGCATACCGCCTTTACCGGCGATAGTGCCGACCAGCGTCCAGTAGGTGCCGATTTTCTTGGCAAGCGCCTCGTGGTAAGGGCTCAGGCTTAATAGCAGGCTGGCGTAATTGCCAATCCAGCGCAAACCGTCCGGGTCGAGGAAGTGGGCCAGGGCCTGACCGCAGCGGAAGCCGAAAGCGGTCCAGCTTTTGCCGTCGCGCTTGTACTCCACGTCCACGATATCGAGCAGGCGGTCCGGGCGTTCTTTACCAAAAAAGAGCGTGCCGCCCTTGTAGTCCTGCCAGCCCATGGTCAGCCGCAAATCGGCCAGGCGCATTACTTCCTGTTTAAAGTCTTCATAGAGCAAATAGCTCGAGCCGTGGCGCAGTTTGACCGAGCGGTACTCGGCGATTTCTTCCAGGCTCATGCGGGCGATATTAAGCTGGGGGTTGGGCAGCTTGGCGATTTGAGACATCAAAATCAGAAAAATATCGGCGGTTTCAACCGACAAATCCTTGACGACTTTCCACAAAACGCCGACCGTCTCAACCGTGTCCGGGGGATGCTCGAAAAAGAGGGTAATATGTCCGTCCCGGGCCTGGTAGGAATATTGAGGCCGCCCGTAAGCATCGGGCGTCCACTGGCTCTTGTTGCCGCCGGCGTAAAAAGCCTGGAGGGCGGCCCGGATAGGCGGGCTGATGGGCAGGGGAATATGCCTTTCGCGGGTCAGGCTCAGGTTTAACACTTTGCTCTTGAGGCTTTCAAGTTCTTCTTCCATCTTTTCCAGGTCGCGGTCGACATTGGAGCGGCGTTCGCCCGACTCGCCCAGGGACTGCTTTAGCTGGGCCAGGGTCAGGTTTAATTCCTGGGTATCCACCCGCTGCTTGTCCTGTTCGCTCAACTTGCGCAGTTCTTCCAGGCTGCGAGTAATCCGGGCCGTGCTAAGATGCAAAGTCCGCAACTCTTCCTCGACCTGGGCCAGCGTCATGTCAAAATTCTCGCTGCCGTTTAACTCGTCCTGAGTTTCCCCGGCGCGGGCTAACATGCCGCGGCTGTTTCTATTTCTGCTCAAGGTTTGCCCCTCCCGCTTCCGCTAAAAGTTCGGCCAGTTCCAGCAAACTATCCCGGATAGCCTGGATGGACCGGTTTAAACTATCGTGGTTAGCCTGCCAGATTTCCGGCTCCAGCTCTCCCCAGCGATTGAGAATGCTTAACACCATCGAGGTTTCCTGGTTGATGCGCCGGGTATTGTACTGGGTGTTCCTGGCACTCTTTTTTGAAACCTCCGGCGCCTGACCGCTTCCATTTTGTCCGTCCGGACGGACAACTGGGTGACTTTCAAGTTCTATGACGTTTTCAGGCAAGAGGTCGTTCGCCTCCAACACCTCGACCACCGGTTCCCCAGGGCGGTCGTCGTCCAGGGTATGCAGGTCGCGGATAATCTCGCGGACCGCCTCTTTATTGAGGGTGCCTTCGAGGACCGCCTCAATCAGGGGGCGGCGTTCGCCCACGCTGCTCAGCCGGGCAATCCGGCGGGCCACGGTCACGGTATCGGGCCGCCGAGCGACCAGTTCCTGGACGTCCTGGGGCGCCCGCAAAAGAGCCAGCCGTCCGTCCACGTAATCTTTGTGTTTGCCGATGCGAGAGGCCAGCTCCCGGATCGTGTATTCGCCGTTCTGGGTTAAGCGCTGGAAAACCAGGGCTTCCTCAAGCGGGTTTAAGTCCTGGCGCTGGATATTCTCGGCCAGGCCGATTTCCAGCATTTCCTGGTTGGAGTAGTCGGCCACATCACACGGCACCGCCGCTAAACCGGCCAGGACAGCCGCCCGCAACCGGCGTTCGCCGTAGACAAGCTGGAAATAACCTTCGCCCGGGGAGTTGGGGTCAGGCCGGACCCGCAGGCGGCTGATAAAGCCCTGGGCGCGGATAGCGCTGGAGAGTTCGTCCAGGCCGTCGAAGCGCTGCCGGGCCTGAAAAGGATTGGGCCGGATGCGTTCTACCGGCAAATTCTGGCTATAAATAGCGCGCTCGGCCAGTTCCGACCGTAGACCGATAACCGACTCAAAATCACTATCGCTGGCGGAAGCCGGTCCAGCGCTCCGGCTCGTTAAAAAACTTTTCGTTTTAGCCATCAACTATGTTCCTCGCTCATAGCCAATTCTTCGTCAGCTTCGCTGAACTTGACCGCTGCCGAACCGTAGAGTAGCTCCTGGGCTAAATTGCGGTAAGCCTGGGCTCCTTTGTCTTTAGGCTTATAAGAAAGGATAGTTTTATGTAAACCTTGCGCTTCGGCGAACTGAACCGAGCGCTCGATAACGGTATTAAAGACCCGGACATGCTTGCCAAACTCGTCCCGCGTAAAATCTATTACTTCCCGGTGAACTTTTGACTTGGTAACTTTGGTCAGGAGAATCCCGGCAATTTTAAGGTCCGAGTTAAGTTCCGACCGTCTTATTATGTCAACTTGCTTCATCATCATGGCGACGGCTTCGGTCGAAAGCGGCTCGCTTTCGTGAGGGATGATAAGCTCCTGGGCGGCCACGAGGGCATTTTTAACCAGGACACCCAGCGAAGGCAGCGTGTCAATAAGGATAAAATCGTAGTTGGGCCGGACCGAGCGTAGCAGCTTTTGCAGCACCCAGACTCCTTGCGAGTTTATCAGCATCTCGTCGGCGGTCCCGGCCAGCCGGATATTACTGGGTACTATATCAAGGCCGACCGGAGCCTTGATGATGGTCGGCTCGATCTGGGGAGTATAGGTCGCCATATAATGCTTGATGGCGCTGTCCAGGCTGCTTTTTAACTGGCTGGCTTCGATACCGGCGCTAAGCGTCAGGTTGCCCTGGGGGTCGCAGTCTACCAGCAAGACCCGGTAGCCCAGTTCGGCCAGGGCCGCACCCAGGTTAAGAGTGGTGGTGGTCTTGCCGGTGCCGCCTTTGGGAGCGGTAATCGTTATGATGCGGGCCAGTTTCAGGGGGTCAGGTTTAAGGGCAGGCTTGGCCTGCGGCACAATCTTTTCAGGGGTCGAGGCTGGAAAGGTTGGGGGAGCGGTTTCCCCTTGCAAATTGTCGGGCGGACGCCTGCGGCGGTCGCCTTGCTGTAAGAAGCGCTGCACGTCGGAGAGTAGCACCACGTACTGGTTGCCCATTTTCTGGGCAGCGAGACGCCCGTCCCCGGCGGCTTTCCTTAAACGATGATATTGTACGCCGGTGGTATCGGCCGCCTGGCGCAGAGGTACCGGAACCTCAAAGGTTTTTTCTTGCAAAGGTCGAACTCCAAAATTTATTTTTAAATAATGCGTGCTTTTGAAAGTATATGATAGCATAAATTCTCAAATTTGAGAAGGTGTTTATAGAAAATAAAATAATCCATTCTTCCTATATCTGTAGCAAGCCTTTTAACCATGTGGATAAACCCCACCCTTTGTAATGTTCTGGCCCTGGCATTAACAGGCTCTCAGCCGCCCGGTTACAGGCTTTTGCTGTTTGCACTTATC
>CADDZM010000262.1 GCA_902812345.1 Chloroflexota bacterium
CCACGCGCAGGGCCGCCGGGGAGTCTTCTTCCGGCTCCTGCAAAACATCAATCGCGCTGATTTCATTCCAGCGGTAAAAGAGGCGGTAACCGGGGGCATACAGCAAAATGCCGCTGTCGTCGAGGCGCACCTCCGAGAGCATTTCAATCACCACATACCAGGCGGTAGCCAGGCAGCCAAGAGCCACCAGGCTCAAAAAGAAGGCCGGGACCGTTGTATTGAAATTAAGACCCATCAGGTTCGGGTCAGAGGGTTTAGCCGGCGCGCCGCCCCACAGACCCCAGGCCTTGCGCCCGCTGTAAAGGGCGATAACGGCCAGGGTAAAAAGCAGCAGCCCGGCCCGCACCCGGCCCCCCCGCGATAAACGGTAAACTTTCATTAATTATTCCAGGATAGCCCGGCCGCTCGTAAAACCAGGCCGGATTCCAGTACGGTGATTTGAAAAATGCTTTTCATTGGCTAGAACATGCTTAACTGCTCGCCGGGCGCGGGCGGGCGTTTCTTACGCGGTTTGGCCGGTTCGCCCGGTTGTTTGCGGCCCCGCCCCGTCTGCCCGACCTCGGCCAGCGACAGACCCGGCACGACCTGCGCCTGGGCGGCCAATTCCGCTAAATCTTCGATGTCTTTAGGGCCGTTAGCGGGTAAGGTTTCTCTTGTTTGAGCCGGTTCAACTCCAGGAGCAACCTCGGCCCTGATATTTTTCACCCTGGACGCGACTTGCGCCGGGGCCGGCTTAACTTCCTGAGGGGGAAGTTTCCCCGGCTGAACCGCGTTACCCCTTTCAACCCCTTTTGCAGTTTCAACCTCTTTCGAGGTTGGTTCTTCCGCCTTTAAGGTGCCAACCACCGGGGCCACGAAAGGCCCGGGTTTATCAGCCTCCCCTTTTAACGGTTCCGGTTGAGGTTTAGTTTCAAAAGCCGCCGGGGTCTCCGCCACGGTCAGGGGCGGCGCGACTGTAGGCTTAACAATTTTAACGACCGGCGTATTTGCATCCTGGGCGACCGCAGGTGAGTCTGGTGGCGCGACCACCGGGTCAGGTGCATCCTTGAGCGGGTAGCCCCAGATTTCGTTGCGGGAAATTTCTTCCGCCTTTGCCAGGAGAGCCGGGATTTGCAGCCCGTCCGCCTTGAACTTTGGCAGGGTACGGTCGCGGTCGCGCAGCGCCGCCGAAGGATGGAACATTGGCAGGTAGAGGCGGCCGTCGGCCTGTTTCACCTGGCCGTGAATCTGAGAGATATACTGGCCGGGCCAGTAACGGGCCATTGAAAAACGGCCCAGGGTCACCACCAGGCGGGGATTAATCGCGGCAATCTGGCGGTCCAGGTACGGTTGGCAGGCCGCCATCTGTCCGGGGGTAGGGTCAAGATTCTGCGGCGGGTGACATTTCACGACATTCGCGATAAAAACTTCCTCCCGCGGCAGCTTGACCGCTTCGAGCAACTTGTTGAGAAGCTGGCCGGACTGCCCCACAAACGGGCGCCCTTGCTGATCTTCGTGAAAGCCCGGCGCTTCCCCAATAAACATGACCCGCGCGTGCGGACTCCCTTCACCGGGGACGGTGTTGGTGCGGTGCTTGCACAGGTCGCATTTTGTGCAAACCGCCACTTCATGGGCTATTTTTTCAAGTTCTGAAGCCGCTGACATGCTCTTTTATAGTTCGCTCTAGCCGCCTTCCGAATTCAAAAGGCCTGGGTCTTTTAGAAAATCTGGTTCAATTATACCCTTATCCAATGACATGTCGCAAGTTAGAGCCAGCCGGAAAACAGTAAAAAAAGACTTTTTTACCCTGAAATGATAAGATTTCCACCTTTAAAGAATATAGTATACAGTATAAGTATTCAAGTTCTTATTATAACTGCTAATAACAGGAGATAGCCATGCCAGTCAAAATCACAGGGGTGACCGCCAGAGATATTCGCTTTCCGACTTCTCGCTCGCTTGATGGTTCCGATGCGATGAACCCGGACCCCGATTATTCGGCGGCTTACGTTATTTTGCATACCGACAGTCCTTCCCAACTGGAAGGACACGGCCTGACTTTCACCATTGGCCGCGGTAACGAACTTTGTGTGGAAGCTATCAATTCGCTGTCGCACCTGGTGATTGGCCGCACCCTCGAATCTTTTACCGCCGATATGGGCGGGTTCTGGCGGCTTATTACCGGGGACAGCCAGTTGCGCTGGCTCGGCCCTGAAAAAGGGGTTATCCACCTGGCTACCGCCGCCATTGTAAACGCGGTCTGGGATTTGTACGCCAAGTCCGAGGGTAAGCCGGTCTGGAAACTTCTTTCCGATATGACCCCGGAACAACTGGTAGCCTGTATTGACTTCCGCTATATCACCGACGCTCTTACGAAGGAAGAAGCCCTCGAAATTCTGCGCCGCAACGCCCCTACCAAGGCCCAGAGGGAAGCCGAGTTGCTTGAAAATGGCTATCCGTCATACACTACGTCCGCCGGGTGGCTCGGCTACGACGACGCTAAAATCCGGCGGCTTTGCCTGGAAGGTATGGCCGAAGGCTGGACTCACTTCAAGTTGAAAGTCGGGGCCGATATTGAGGACGACATCCGGCGGGCGCGGATTGTCCGCGAGACCATTGGCCAGGCTAACAAGATGATGTTCGACGCTAACCAGCGCTGGGACGTGGGCGAGGCCATCACAAACATGGGGCGGTTGGCCGAGTTCAACCCCTGGTGGATTGAAGAACCGACCAGCCCTGACGATGTGCTGGGCCACGCCACGATTGCCCGCGCTATCGAACCGATTGGCGTGGCGACCGGCGAACACTGCCAGAACCGGGTCATTTTCAAGCAGCTTCTCCAGGCCAAGGCGATTTCGTTCTGTCAGATTGATAGCTGCCGCCTGGGTGGCGTCAACGAAATCCTGGCCGTATTGCTCATGGCCGCCAAGTTCGGAGTGCCGGTCTGCCCGCACGCCGGTGGAGTCGGCCTTTGCGAGTACGTCCAGCACCTGTCCATGTTCGACTATATCGCGGTCAGCGCCTCGCTGGAAAACCGGTTGGTTGAGTTCGTGGACCACCTGCACGAACACTTCTTCGACCCGGTGACGATGCAGAACGGGCGTTATATGCCGCCGCAAATGCCCGGTTACAGCATTACTATGCGGCCTGAATCGCTCGATTTCTACGAGTTTCCGAACGGCCAGGCCTGGTCCGGAGCGAGCGGAAGTCCTATTAAAGAAGGGAAACTATGAAGTTTAATGATGGTTACTGGCAAATGCGGCCAGGCGTCACCCCCCATTTCGCCGCTGAAGCGCACGAAGTCCTGAGCGACGCCACTTCCCTGACCGTCTATGCCCCAACCCGGCATATCGTCCAGCGCGGCGATACCCTCAACTTGCCGGTAATCACCGTCAAACTTTTCTCACCGGCCCCGAACATTATCGGGGTCAAACTGACCCATTTCGCGGGCGGGCTGCCTAAAAAGCCGGAGTTCGAGCTTTTTACCGCAAAAGACCACGAGGTCCAGGTTAAAAATGACCCTGAACAGGCCAGCCTGACCAGCGGCCAGCTAACCGCCCGTTTCAAGAGAAACGCGCCCTGGAACCTGGAGTTCACGGACGGCGACCGGGTTATAACGCGGACGGCCGGTAAAGGCAGCGGCTACGCGGATACCCCGGAGGGCCGTTTCATGCTGGAACGGCTGCTGCTGGGCGTCGGCGAGTGCGTTTACGGCCTGGGCGAACGGTTCACGCCTTTCGTCAAAAACGGCCAGGTAGTCGAGCTCTGGAACGAGGACGGCGGCGCCGCCAGCGAACTCACCTACAAAAATATCCCCTTCTACCTGACCAATCGCGGCTACGGCGTCTTTATCAACCATTCCGAAAAAGTCTCCCTCGAAGTCGCCTCGGAAACGGTCGAGAGCTTGCAGTTTAGCGTCCCAGGCGAAACTCTTGAATATTACCTGGTTTACGGGCCTACTCCCAAAGAAGTCTTGCAGCGTTATACGGCCCTGACAGGCCGCCCGGCCCTGCCCCCGGCCTGGACCTTTGGCCTCTGGCTGACCACTTCTTTTACGACCAATTACGACACCGCTACGGTTAACAGCTTTATCCAGGGCATGGCCGACCGCGACATTCCGCTCCACGTCTTTCACTTTGACTGCTTCTGGATGAAAGAATTCCACTGGGTGGACTTTTTGTGGGACGAACGGGTCTTTCCCGACCCTGCCGGGATGCTCCACGACCTGAAGGCGCGCGGCCTGAAAATCTGCGTCTGGATTAACTCATACGTGGCTCAGCAATCGGCTATGTTCGAGGAAGGCAAGGCGGGCGGCTATCTCCTGAAGCGGCCTAACGGCGACGTGTGGCAGTGGGATATGTGGCAAGCCGGAATGGCCCTGGTGGACTTTACCAATCCGGAAGCCTGTAAGTGGTACGGCGACAAGTTGCGAGCTTTGCTCGATAGGGGCGTGGACTGCTTCAAGACCGATTTCGGCGAGCGCATCCCGACCGATGTGGTGTACTTCGACGGCTCTGACCCGGTAAAAATGCACAACTACTACACTTACCTTTATAACAAGACCGTCTTTGAAGTGCTGGAGGAAAAACGGGGCAAAGGCGAAGCGGCCCTATTTGCGCGTTCGGCCACGACCGGCAGCCAACAATTCCCTGTTCACTGGGGCGGCGACAGCATGGCCTCGTTTGAATCTATGGCTGAAACCTTGCGCGGCGGCCTCTCGCTGGCGCTGTCCGGCTTTGGCTTCTGGAGTCACGATATTGGCGGCTTCGAGCAGACCGCCACGGCGGAACTTTACAAACGCTGGTGCGCCTTTGGCCTCTTATCTTCCCACAGCCGCCTGCACGGCAGCCAGTCTTACCGGGTGCCGTGGCTGTTCGACGAAGAAGCGGTAGACGTGCTGCGTTTCTTTACAAAGCTAAAATGCCGCCTGATGCCTTATCTTTTTGGCAAAGCGGTCGAAGCGCATAAGACCGGGACGCCCATTTTACGGCCCATGATTTTGGAATACCCCGACGACCCGGCCTGCGACTACCTGGACCGCCAGTACATGCTTGGCGATGATTTGCTGGTAGCGCCGGTCTTTACCGGTGATGGGCAGGTTAATTTTTATGTGCCGGAAGGCCGCTGGACCGATTTCCTCTCGGGCAAGAGTTACGAGGGCGGGCGCTGGTACAAAGAAAACCATTCTTACATGAGTTTGCCGCTGCTGGCCCGGCCAGGCGCGGTTATCCCGCTCGGCGCGAACGAGGAACAACCCGATTACGACTTTGCCGGTGGCGTGACCTTTCACGTCTTTGACTTTGCCGATGGGGTCAGCCGCCGGGTTGAAGTGCCAACCACTTCCGGCGAAACGGCCCTGACCGTCACAGTTAGCCGGGCGGGTAGTGAAATCAAGGTGCAGGCAGAAGGCGCGGCCAAAAACTGGAAAGTCCTTTTGCACAGCATCAGCGACCCGGCAGACGTAACGAACGGCGCGGCTGAAAAGCACGAACAGGGAACCCTGGTAACGCCTGAATCCGGCCAGAAAGAACTGGCCATCCGGTTAAGTTAAGACTGAACCCTCCTGTTTGTAAGAAAGTAAAGGATGCTGAACGGATACAAAAAAGAGCAGAAACAACAGGTTATAAATGCCATCAGAAAGGCTTTTGAGGCGGTCAGGTTAGAAGGTGGGGTAAGTTTTGCGCCGGTGAGGAATATTTAACAGATAGTTAAGGCAGAGCAGGAACCCAGGAGTAACCTCGCTTGCCGGGAAAGGAAAAAAGATGGTCTTGCGGGATGTTCCGGTGATTGATACGCACGTTCACCTCTGGGACAAAGAAAACTTCCGAGTTAGCTGGATTGATGGCGACCCGACCCTTGACCAACAATATCTTCCAGCCGACTTCGAGCGCCACCGCCGGGAGGTTTCACCGGAAGGGTTCGTCTTTGTCGAGGCCGGGATTGACGCCCCTTATTCGTTTTTAGAGGCGGAATGGGTCGCCGGATTAGCTCAACAGGAAAACCGGCTTAAAGGAATTGTGGCCGCCGCGCCCCTGGAGTACGGCTCACACGCCCGGGGCTATCTTGACCGAGTAGCCGCGCTCGGTCCCCTGGTCAAAGGTATCCGGCGTTTGCTCCAGGGCGAGGCCGACCCGTTCTTTTGCCTGCAACCGGCTTTTATCGAAGGAGTTAAAATGCTCCCTCCCTATGGGTTCTCCTTCGACATTTGCATTTATCACCACCAGTTGCCGGGCGTAATCGAACTGGTCCGGCGCTGTCCCGAGGTAAGTTTCATCCTCGACCACATCGCCAAACCCAATATCAAGGCCGGGGAACTCGACCCCTGGCGGCAAAACCTGGCTGAACTGGCCGGGTTTGCCAATGTGGCCTGTAAAGTGAGCGGCCTGGTGACGGAAGCCGACTTCCAGAACTGGACTGAAGCCGGTTTAGCGCCCTATGTAACCCACGTGCTGGCAGCTTTCGGCGAGGACCGGGTGATGTTCGGCAGCGACTGGCCGGTAGCTTTACAGGCCACCACTTACACCCGCTGGGTCGAAACTCTCGACCACCTGACCCGGCGCCTTTCGCAAGCCGCCCGGCGCAAGCTCTGGGCCGAAAACGCCCGGCGGGTCTACCGCCTCACCGATTAGGCCGGTGCCACCAGTACCAGCAAAAGGTGGTCTATTAGGGTCGCCTCGACCACCCGGTATTTGCTTTTAAAAGTTTGCAACGTTTGAGCCTGGAAATCAGGGCTGTGCATCCAGGGAATTGCCGGTTGGTTCAGGTCGTACGGTTGGGGGGCGCTGCTTAATGTGCCGGGCGGCACGTTAAGCTCGAAAATTAGCCAGGTCCGGCCGGTCCGTTGGGCAATCTGGTCCTCGGTAATCCAATCCGTGTGCATCTGGTCGAGCAAAGCCTGGAAAATGTTGGGGTAGGGATATTCTTTGAGGGGCTGTTTGGTGGGGGCCAATCCTTCGTTATAATAGACGAGCGGCAGCCAACCAATATCGGTCACATTTACGGCCAGGTCGTCCGGCAGCGCGTGCTGGTTCAGGTAACGGTTTACGGCTGGCGCGTCGTAACGGGCGATATAAAACGGGTTAGTCTGGCCGCGGTACATCCCCGGCAGCAGCCATAACCCCAGCAGCACGGCCAGGGCCAGAGGCACGGCGGGCAAAACCCAGCCTGGCGACCATTTCCGGTTGTGGAAGACTGTCCAGCCCAGCAGCAGGTAGAAGTACGGCGCGCAGCCAATCAGAGCTTTGTCCAGGTAAAGCGGCTGGAAAATATAAGACACAACCACCAGGAGTAGCATCGGCGCGGCCAGCAGCCACCCGGTAAGGGCTAATTCCGGTCTGGCGGGCGAAAAAAGGCCGCGTCCAACCTGCCACGCCACCAGAAAGAGCAAAATCACCACCAGGGCAAAAGCCACTGAAAAGCTGCCCGGCTCGAACACCCCGAAAAGAAAGCTGTAAAAAGTCCGCAAGACGATTACCGGGTCCGGCACCGGTATCCAGAAGTTACCTTTAATCGTGTCGAGCCGGGTTGAAAGTTTGGGCCAGAGCAAAAGGCCGCTAGCCAGACCGGTCGCCGTCCCGGTCAGGACCAGGCGAGGCAAAACTCCTTTTCGCCAGTATTCCTTCCACAAAAGAAATGGAAGCAGGCCGAGCGCCAGCAGGTAAAAGGCCATTGTAAAGTTACAAAAGAGGCCAAGCGTCCCGGCCAGACCCATTCCAAGCCAGTCCCGCCAGCGGTTACCGGCCAGCGCCCGCAACCAGAAGAAAGTCGCCAGCAGCGCCAGGAATTCCAGGGTTGAATAGTTGCGGGCCTCCTGGGAGAAATAGATTTCAAAAGGGGAAAAGGCCGTCAGGGCTGTGGCCGCCAGGACTACGCCCGGTTGCGCGGCGAAAATCCGCCGGCCCACCAACCAGACCAGCCAGATAGCCGCCACAGCCGGCAGCGCCGATAGCAACCGCACTACCCAATCGGCCTGGCCGAAAAGCGTTATCCAGAGTTTCAGGGCCAGGTAATAGCCCGGCGGGTGGTTGTCCCCCGCATTCAGGCGAAACAGGTCGGCCCAGTCCTGCCGGGCATAGACCGCGCTTATTATCTCGTCAAACCAGAGCGGCCGCGACCCCAGCCCGATTAGCCTCAAAACCAACCCAAACCCGGTTAATATCAGGGCAGTTTGACCAGGCCGAGTTAGAATAACGCTTTGCACGTTAAAGGTGGAGGTTTGAATGGGGTCTCTTGTCTGGTTAGCGGTCGCCAATGTTATTATGCAAACCTTATTATCGCCAATGTTATTATGCAAACCTTATTAATTGTAACCGAGAGTTTTTAGCTGGAAGGCTCCGGCGTACAGCCGGGCGATACATTCATCTTCGTTGCAATTGTTGCTGCCGCCCGTAAATAATACTACGCCGACCGCTTTCACCCGGTTGGTTTCAAGGCCGGGCAGGTAGCGCTGCACTTCGTTTTGCAGGTTAGCGATACTAAAGGACTGGCCGCGCGTGTCAAAGCTGCGGGCGGCGACGGTGCCGGGCCGGGCGGCATTCGCCAGCGGGTAAAGCCCGAAGGCCCGCCCATTCTGAAATTTGCTGCCTGTTACAAAAAGCAAGCTGCCGTCCGGTTGAGTGGGGTCAAAACCGCCGGGCGGGTCGTAGTAGAAATTCAGGCTCAGTCCTGCCAGGCCGCTACTATCGCCAAAAAAGCCGTTGGTCGAGGTGTAACCCGCCAGTTGGCCCGAGAAGCGCAACAGCAAATTCTGGACTTTCACCACCTGGTAAATTGAGGTAAAGGTCTGGCCGGAATGGTCCAGCGTGAGAGCGTTCGAGCTTATAGCGGGGTGGTGCAAAAGCTTCACATCGGTATGGCCGCCATAATCGGTCCCGGTGGCCTGCTTCCAGCCGATACCCCAGCTTATTTCAAAGTTAGGGTTTATCAAAAGCTGGGTTGGCCCCGGCGTCGCGGTCGGTTGCGGCGTCGCGGTCGGCGGCACCGGGGTAGCCGTTGGGGTTGGCGCAGGCGTTTCAGTTGGCGCGGGCGTAACGGTAGGCAGGGGTG
>CADDZM010000263.1 GCA_902812345.1 Chloroflexota bacterium
AATAATTACCCTATCTGTGCGGGATTTAGAATAATTACCCTATCTGTGCGGGATTTAGAAGGAAAGAATTAATTATGCCACTTACCTTTCGGGCTAAATATAGCGAATTGGTGCGCCAACAAATTTTGGACAGCGCCGAAGTAAAACAGCGGTTGGCCGAAACAATGTCCGAACAAATTGCCGAGGCCGCTCAATTAATAGTAGAAACCTTGCAGGGCGGCCATAAAATCCTAATTTGCGGAAATGGCGGGTCGGCTGCCGATGCCCAACATTTCGCAGGTGAAATGGTCGGGCGGTACAAACTTAATGGCCGGGCCGCCTTACCGGCCATGGCTCTTACCACCGATACCACGGTCTTAACCTGCGTGGCTAATGATTTCTCCTATGAGGATGTTTTCAGCCGCCAGGTGGAAGCTTTCGCCCAACCGGGCGACCTGGTAATCGGTATCAGCACCAGCGGCCGTTCGGCTAATGTCCTGAAAGCTTTGCTGGTGGCCCGGTCGCGACAAAGCCGCAGCCTGGCGCTCGTTGGGGGCAGGGGCGGACCGATTAGCGAAGCCGCCGACCTTGCCCTATGTATGCCTTCCACCGACACCGCTCGCATCCAGGAATGTCATATCACGGTCATACACACAATTTGCGAGATTGTAGATGGGGAAAGCGGGGTGAGTGATGGACTTCCCATCAATTAAGACCAGCGGGAATTTTCAGGTTCGGCAAAGCGACAAATTTATCGAAATATTTGGCGAAGGCTACCGTTTAATGATATCATTATCATTACGGCAGCCCGAAGTAGAACTTTTCCTGGGGAACCGGCATGTAGCAACTTTAGACATGGCCTCAGCCCTGGATACTATGGACGGTTTTGACGAAAAAACAGCGCTGGGCCTGCCTGTTTTGCGCCAGGAAATTCCGGGGAAGGCAATTATTAACTGGGAGGGAAGCAGCGCACGCTGGCCGCTGAAAAATGTTGAGCTGCAGGCCTGGAATGAAGGCTTCAGCTACAGCTACAGCGTATATGGTGAGGGCGCTATAGACCGAGCTTTTTACTGGCGTAGTCGCCACCACGGGTCACAAGCCAATTCGGCCCGGCTTTTTAATCCCGAACCCAATAGCCGGGCTATACGCTATACCGGGGAACGTTGTTGGAAGGGCAGCACCTGTTATGTTTGCTACCCGGACCCGGATAAGGCCATCTCGCCAGATTATATGACTATCAGTGTAGGCCGCGATAAAAACTACCACGCGGGTAACTGGTACTTTACCCCGGCCCCTTTTTGCTACGCTTTACAGGGTGAAGCAAACTGGCTGGCCCTCGGTATTGCCGCCCAACCGGGCGAATGGAATTTTAGCGACTTTGATTATCCAGGCGACGGCTTTGGTTTTAGCCTGGTCTATGATGGGCATACCAGGGTCAAGGGCCACTGGCAAAGTCCGGCCATGTTGTGTCTGGTCGCTGCGGACGAATACAGCGCCGTTGAAAGTTATTGCGAGGCTTTACGCGCCAGCGGCCTGAGTCCTGACCGGGGGCGGGGTATACCTCAAGCCTGGTGGCGCGAACCAATTTTCTGCGGCTGGGGTGAGCAAGTTTCGCAAGAATTACACCTGGGCGGCCTCAAAGCGCCGGAGCGGGCAACACAGTCAAATTACCAGGAATGGATGCGGTTGCTGGATGACCGGCAAATCAATCCGGGTATGGTAGTGATTGATGATAAGTGGCAACTCAACTATGGGACAAATGAGGTGGACCCCCTAAAATGGCCCGACATGGCAGGGTTCATCGCTGAACAACACCGCCAGGGGCGCCGGGTGCTGCTGTGGCTGAAAGCCTGGGACCCGGAAGGCGTACCGGCAGATGAATGTATCACCGATTTAGAAGGAATGGGGGTCACAGTAGACCCTGGCCATCCAAAATTCCGGAAACGCATGGCCGGGCAAGTCCGCCGGATGTTAGGCGAGTTGGGCGCGGATGGGTTTAAAATAGATTTTACGCACCTGATTCCGCGCGGCCCGGCCCTGGACCAGTTAGAAGTTAACCGTCTCCGCGAGGAAAAGCCAGGACCGAGTGGTAGAGGGCCGGGACAGCGGGCGTTATCCGACTCGGTGGGTGGTAAATGGGGATTGGAATTGATGCGCGAATGGCTGGGGATTATTTCCGAGGCTGCCAGAGCCGTTCGCCCGGATGCGGTAATTATAACGCATACGGCTAATCCTTACCTGTCCGACCTGGTAGATGTGTTAAGGCTTAATGATGTTGCCGGGTTAAAGGACATTTACGGCAGCATCGTACCGGATATGCAGCACCGCACCCGCATTGCCAGGGCTGCTTCACCTTACTGGCTGCTGGATTCCGATAACTGGCCCTGTTCCTCGCGCGAACAGTGGTACGAATACATTCAAGCGCAAAAAGACGGCCAGTTTGGTATTCCCGCCCTGTACCATATCCAGCGTTTTGGCTGGGGCGACATCAACGAAGCCTTAGGTGAGGAAGATTTCAGCGCAGTTCGCGAGTGCTGGAAAACTTACCGGGCGATGGTGGCGCAGGCGCAGGGAAACACTGAAAAAACTATACTTCTGGTGGAAAAGGTCGCTTCTAGCTAGGTTAGTTTAAGGCTTAAAGCGCTTTTCTAAATTCTGCCTGGACAAACCAGGCAGGTCGAGCCATTGTACCTCGGTTCGGCTATTCTAATGTGAATGACAATACGGTTCAACGACTCATGTTATACAACGAAGTAGAGAGGGAGAATGCTGTATGTTAGAAAGATTTAAAATGAGGACAAACCTGCTGCGGCAGGTATCGCTCCTGGCGTTAATTGCCACCATAAGTAGCTTGCTACTTTCAGCCTGCGGTGACGCTACCACAGCGCCACCGGCAGCCACCACTGCTGCCAGCGCCGCTACTACCGCCGCAAGTGCTGCTACCACCGCTGCCAGCGCCGCTACTACTGCGGCTGGAGGCGCTGCTACTACGGCTGCCGCTACTACCGCTGCCACTACCGCTGCCGGTGGCGCTGCCACTACCGCTGCCGGTGGCGCTGCCACTACCGCTGCCGGGGCATCTTCCGGTGGGGTTAAGCTCAACACCAGCGTTTCCGGCAAGGTCGAGCTCTGGCACTTCTGGAGTTCGCCGGTACGCCGCAACGCCATTCGTAGGGTGGTAGCTATTTGCCAGCAGCAACTGCCCAATATTAAGATTACCGAGACCTTCAAGCCTTTCGGTGATATCTATACCGCCAATACCGCCGCCGTCGCTGCCGGGACAGGTATGCCGGACGTTATTGTAGAAGACCGCCCTCAACTCCCGGCCAAGGCTGCTAATAATATTGAGACCGACTTGCAGAAATATGCTACCCGCGATGGTATAGACGGTTCAACCTTCTGGCCTTTCACCTGGCAGCAGACTTTGTATAAGGGCGACACCTACGGTATTCCTTTCTCGACCGATACCCGCATGTTGTATTACAACAAAAACGCTTTCAAAGAAGCCGGCTTAGACCCCAACAAACCGCCCCAGACCTGGTCTGAACTGGAAGCCGCCGCCAAAAAACTGGACAAAAAGAATCCTGACGGTTCGTGGGCAAGGCTTGGCTTTAACCCGCTTATTACCGGCAACTGGGACCAGTGGGCCACTGTAAACGGCGCTCAATATGTCACTGAAGATGGCAAGCCGCACGCCAACGACCCGAAAGTAGTTGAAGCGGTAAACTGGATCAAGAAATGGACCGATGGTTTTGGCGGTTATGACAACTTTGTCAAATTCCGCGGCACCTTCTCGTCTCCCCCCAATGACGCTTTCATGTCCGGTAAGGTTGCGATGACCACCGATATTAACGGTTATATTTCGCAACTGAACTTCTACCGCCCGCAGGTTAAAAAGGCCGACGGTAGTGGCAACGAGAACCTGGACTGGGGCGTAGCCAACTTGCCGCACAATGATACCGCACCGGCCGCGAACTATAGCGGTGGATTTGCCCTCTCCATTCCGCGCGGCTCTAAAAATGCCGATGCGGCCTGGGAGTTCATCAAGTGCGCCACCGGCGTACAGGCCATTACTTCCTGGGCGCGGGATACTTACGAAATCCCGGCCAATATCCAGGCGGCTAACGACCCGACCCTTCTGGCTGACCCGAACTGGCAGCTTACTATTGACGCTCTCAAGACCACCAAGGTCATCCCGTTCGCCAGTCAGTACGCCAACTATGGTCAAGAAGTTGACAAGCGCCAGGTAGAGGCTTACCAGGGTAAGAAGACAGCCCAACAGGCCATGGATGAGGCCCAACAGGCTATTGACGCCGAGATTGCTAAAAAGAAGTAATTAACAGCCTCAATAGCGCAAATTATCAAATCTTCAAAGTTCAGGCAGTTTAGCCTGAACTTTGAAGATTTGGTTAACTCTGAACTTAAGGCCCGTTTGAGTTGGGAGGGAGTTTAATATGGCCCAGGCAATACAAGGCTCGGCGGTACGCAAACAGTTCTTACGCCCGGCAGTCCGGGAAGCCTTGACGGGATGGCTGTTTGCGGCCCCCTGGATTATTGGGTTTTTGGTTTTTACGGTCGGACCGATGCTCTTCTCGCTTTACACCAGTTTTACTAACTACAGCATCACCAACGACCCGGTGTGGATTGGCACCGAAAATTACAGCAACCTTTTTAGTGACACCTATTTTTACCAGTCCCTGGGTAATACCTTCTGGATGGTCATCGTTAGAATCCCGCTGGTCACCCTGGCCTCTGTCGGAATTGCGCTCCTGTTAAATATGGATTTACCGGGCGGGAAATTTTTCCGGACCGTTTTTTACCTGCCGCAGGTGCTGGCCGGAGTGGCCGCGATCTTCCTTTGGAAATGGATTCTCGCTCCGGACGGCCTTTTCAATAACTTTTTGGGCCTCATTGGGGTGCCGGTAAACGCGCAACCCGGCTGGTTTGTTGACCCGCTATGGACCAAGCCTGGCCTGGTTATTATGGGGTTGTGGTGGATCGGTGGTAATATTTTGATTTACCTGGCCGGTCTGAAAGGCATTCCCTCCTCACTGTATGAGGCCGCCGAAATTGACGGGGCCAGCGGCTGGCAAAAAACCCTCAATATTACCCTGCCAATGCTTTCACCGACCATCTTTTTCCAGGTCGTGACGGGTATTATCGGGGCATTTCAAATTTTCTCGACCGCTTTCGTTATTACCGGGCAAAATTCTAATGTTGGCGGACCGGACGGCTCGCTACTCTTTTACGTCCTTTACCTGTATAACCGCGCTTTTGGCCGGACCGGGCCAGCCACGCTGCAAATGGGCTATGCTTCTGCCATGGCCTGGGTTTTGTTTGTCATAATTCTACTTGTTACGGCGGCTCAACTCTGGCTGGCAAAGAAATGGGTTTATTACGAAACTGAAAAATAACGGCACAGGGAGATAGAAAATGGCAACTACAGTTGAACAACTTAATGAAACCCGTGCAATCGTAGACCAACCAGCTTCACACCGCCGTTATAAGTGGTCGGTAGGTCGGGTTTTAGCTTTTATGGCGCTGCTCCTTATGACCTTTTTGTTCATTGTACCTTTCTTGTGGATGATTTCCACCTCACTCAAGGATGCGCGCGTTGCTAGTGACGGGAAATGGATACCGGATGAGTTTGTATGGTCAAACTATACCGAGGCTTTCAGTTTTAACGACCTGTGGGGCCAATGGTGGTTGAATACAATTATTATTACGGTGATTAGCGTTATCGGAGGGGTAGTCTCAACCTCGCTGGTAGCCTATTCCTTTGCGCGGTTGCGCTGGCCTGGCCGGGATACGGTCTTTTCCCTGGTCCTGGCGACCATGATGCTGCCGGGTATCGTTGTGCTTATTCCCCAGTATATTTTGTTTTCCAAGTTACCGGCCTTTGGTTTTCAGGGGTCGGATAACTGGATTAACACTTTTCTGCCGCTTGTAGTTCCGCCCTTTACAGGCAGCGCTTTTTACATCTTTTTGATGCGGCAGTTCATGCGCGGCATCCCGATGGAAATATCCGAGGCCGCCAAAATAGACGGGGCCAGCGAATTACGTATCTGGGGGCAAATCGTATTGCCTTTGACTAAACCAGCCGTGGCGGCTATCGCTATCTTCACCTTCCAGGGAGCCTGGGAAGATTTCATGGGGCCGTTGCTATACCTGCAAAGTGAGAAGCTTTACACGCTCCAATTAGGCTTACGGCAGTTTGAATTTGCCGCCGGTGGCTCGGTCAACTGGGCCTGGCTGATGGCCGGTAGCCTTGTGATTATGTTGCCGGTTTTGGTCATATTTCTTATTTTCCAGCGGTTCTTTATTGAAGGAGTTACCTTAACCGGGATGGGTGGGCGTTAATTAAGCAAGGTGCCGCTTAAACCTCTGAAGGAGATTTCTATGTCTAACGCGGAGTTTTACCAACAAAACGGTTATGTGGTCGTTCGAGGCGTGTTCAACCCGGCGGAAGTGGTGGAACTCCAGCGCGAAACCGAAGGTTTGCTGACCCGCGCCCAACAGGCCGGGCGCAAGACTGAGGCTACCTGGCAGGGAGATTGGCGGGAACAGGCCGGGATTGGCAACGCCGCCCAGACCCTGACCAGGGTAGATAGCATCCACAATGTCCAGAATCACTCGGCCTTTTTCTCGCAAATGCTCTTTCATCCGGGGCTATTAGAGGCAGCCGCAGAATTATTAGGGCCGGATATTCAACTTCACCATACCAAGCTGCATGCCAAACCCCCGGCCATCGGCTCGCCTTTTCCGATGCACCAGGATTATTCATATTTCCCGCATGAAACCAATGAAATACTGGCGGCGATAGTCCATATAGACGCCGCCAATGTTGAGAACGGTTGTGTTTGCCTGGTGCCGGGAAGTCAAAAAGCGGGGCCGCTACCGCTTGACGAAGGCGGCCAGTACCTTTCGATTGACGATTGGCCGTTAGAAAAAGCCGTGCCAATTGAAGCGCAAGCCGGAGATGTGCTCTTTTTCAGTTACCTGATGGTACACGGTTCTTATACCAACACCAGCAACCGAGACCGTCGCATAGTCCTTTTCCAGTTGCGCTCTCCCACAAATCACCCATTGGACCAGCAACATATTTCCCCCGGGCAGGGTATGATGTTGCGGGGAATTAACCCGGACGCCACCCAGCGTTAAGCAGGCCGGTCGGGTAAAGCTAGCCGGTGGCTGTTTCGCTTTCCGGCACTTGCCGGACGTGCCGGTAAGAGGTGGGAGTCAAACCATATTTATTTTTAAAAGCCCGCGTAAAATGGGAAAGCGTATTATAACCTGAAGCATAGCAAATATCTGTAATCGGCAGGTCGGAGGAAATTAACATAGCGGCAGCAAACTTCATGCGTAGATTATGTAAATAAGTCTGAAAACTTACCCCGGTAGCTTTATGAAAACATTCGCTAAAATAGTTCGGCGCTAGTTGGGCTTGTTCGGCGGCTTCTTCCAGGGTCAGGGGTTTGCGGTAAGTATTGTTAATATAGGTGAGGGCACGCTGGATGGAGGGAGCGTGTAAGCCCGGCAGGGCTGTTCCGGACTGGGTAGAGTTCTCCTGGCAGCTTCTAACCAGTTCAACGGCGATATGTTCCAGCGCCCCTTTTACAACTATATTGTGGCCGGGTTTTTTATTACTTAGTTCGGTATCAATAGTGCAAAACTCGGTCTTTAGCGCTTCACACTGGGCCGGTTCCAGGATAGTATAATACTCGAGGCTTTCCTTAAAAAGAAGCTGCCGCAAATCTTCGGTTATTAATTCTTCCGTAAACATAACGTTGAATATTTCAAGAGTGCTGCCAGCAGCCGGTGAAACCTTGTGAATGTCGGTCGGTATCAGGAAAAAGATTGTACCAGGCTGTAACGGCTTCTGCTTGCCGTTAAGAATTTGCGAACCATAACCGTCCAGGACAAAAGTTATCTCATAAAACTCGTGCCAGTGCATTTTATGGTTCACCGAAATAGACTGGCGAAAGAGCATGCAGCTTTCCCTTTGCATAAAACCCGCCTGGGTCAAAAGATAAGGGTATTTTGTAGTCATTATAGGCGCTTTCCAGATGTACATCCGAATATTTTTAACAAACAACCTTTAAACAAACCACCACACTTAACAAGAAAATTATCAGTTTTAATATACTTCAAATTTTACAAATTTTGGGCCTTCAAATTTTTACCTGGAACGGCCTGCCCCGGCACACAGACCCAGGCAGCTTTTAAGAGCCTTTTCAGGAAAATCTCGCCTTTATCGGGTCGACTTCTCTACCCGTTACAACCGTTAGAGGCCGATAAAGGCCGGGCCGTCTTGCTCTCAACCACCGCCTTCCGGTGCAATTATCCAGCAATGCAAGGTCGAGGTCTGCAACCACCATCTCATCTCTCGCCTTCCAGGTCTCTTTAATAATTCTGCCGTACGGATCGATAATCATAGCGTTACCCGTTCTTACCTCACCGTCATCTTCGCCAACCCCATTACTGAACAAAATAAACAAACCGTTATCATGGGCTCTTGAAGGCAGCCAGCGCATTAGCCAGCCTCTTCCGTTTGGCCCTTTAAATGCGTCCTGGATTGCTCTGGGGTTATTTTCCCGGTTTTTCCATAATGAAACATCAATCGGCTTCATGCCGTAGGGACTTACCGAATTTGTGCCGCCGGTCTGGTGAGGTGCCAGAAGTATATCGGCTCCTAACAAGGCGGTCATTCTTACGTTTTCAAAAATATTGTTATCATAACAAATTAAAACACCAAGTTTTACTCCTAAAGGAGTATCGAAAACGGTGTAGCTATTTCCGCTTGAAATATACTTCATTACCGTACAAAACATAAGATCTAAAAGCAGCCGTCCCGTCAGAAATGGGCCGAGGCCGGTAAGGCCAATAGATTACAAGGTAATTTACGCCCCCGCAGCAATAACTCATTCAAATACCGC
>CADDZM010000264.1 GCA_902812345.1 Chloroflexota bacterium
TCCAGGGCCGGGACCGCCGTAGCGCCGTCCAGGGCCGGGACAGTTTCGCCGGATGTTACACCCGTTAAGACTTCGGTGGCGGTAGCCGGGGTTTCTTCGATAGCATCCTGGATGATAGTTTCGCGGGTGATGGTTTCCTGGACCCGCACCGCCTCGTTACCATCGGCGGCGGGGGTATCCGTCACGGAATAGGTGTACTGTTCGCGCTGGGAACCCATAGTTTCGCCCGTGTCGCTTTTAAGGGTGATGTCTTTGCGAATACTCTCGAAATCTTTGGTAACGCCCGCCGCGGTAGAAGCCAGGTCGTTTTTGATGCTGAGGAGGTCATTCTTAACCGAATTGAGGTCATCGCGGATGTCGAGTTCTTTTGTAAGACTCTGGATTTCACCCCTGGCATCCTGGGTTAATTTACGCAATTCGTTAATCATACGCCCGGCCTGACGAGCCATACCGGGCAGGCGTTCCGGCCCGAAAACAATTAAGCCGATTACGAAAATGAGCATTAATTGGGGAAAGCCTATTCCAAATAAACTAAAATCCATCTTTGACCGTTTTCAGTGGCATTATAGTAAAAAAATTAAAAGAAAATTTATTGAAAATAACACTCCCAGGCCTGAGCCGCTCGCCCTGAAGGCGCTTTACTAGAATATACTTTTTTGGCGGTTGGCGCAACCAATTATATTATACCTGAAATAATACGCTTGAAGGTCTCGCCCGGTTTCAAATACGGCATACTAATCTTTTTCTCAGTTGGGGCTGATTTAAAAACCCCGGTTTGGCCGGGGTTTTTTATCATGGGTTGGATTACACCGCGTTCGGGTTCAGGATAGGCCGCCGCTTTACTCGATGCGGACAATTTTGAACTTAAGGGTTGCGCCGGTCGGGGTCGACACCGTGAAGGTATCGCCGGGCCTTTTGCCGTTAATGGCCTGGCCCATGGGGGCGGCGATGGAAAGCAAGGTTTGCCCGGCTTTGCGCCCTTTGCCGGTTTCAGCCTCGCTGACCAGCAAATATTCTTCCTCGTCGTCGAAACCTTCTTCGCGGACGACCACGACCGCTCCGAGCCTGGCCCGGTCGTGGGTGGTGGGAGCGGATACAACCGTCGCGTTGGCGAGGGTTTGCTTCAACTCGCTAATCCGCCCGCGAATCATCCCCAGTTCGCGCCGGGCATCGTGGTAAGCGAAATTCTCGCGCAAGTCGCCTTGAGAGGCCGCCTCGGACATCTGGGCCAGGGTTTCCGGCTCATCCACTTCAATCAGGCGTTTTAATTCAGCTTCCAGAGCCACTTTACCTTCGGCAGTTACTTCCACTTTTTGCGCCATACTACCAGTCTCCTTCAAATGAATGATTTATAAGGACAATCCCTTTTCCTGGACCGGCCCACCTTACTTAAACAGTTTACGAAAGGGCCTAAAACAGCTAACGAAAACCGTATCACGACCGTTTAAGCCGTGGACGGATTTGAGGCTTAACTTCAAGGGTATAAAGGCTATTACAGGTCCTGTTTTACGTACTAGCAACCCGGGCAGGCAGGCAGGCACTGTCAGCGGGTGTTTACCCATTATACTACAACCCTGGGGTTAAAGGGCAGTTTGCGCCAGGCGATTTGCGGCGGATGGGCGGGGCCGGGCGATGTGGATTGACAAGGTTTTTGTCAAAAGACTATATTGACTAAAATCTCAATGGTCGCGCTTCAGTTCTGGCCTCTCCGCAAAACACCTGGCCCTTTGAGCTTGTTTATTTACGAGCGAAGGTTAAAAGGTACTAAGATGAATCTGGGCACAAAACAATGACCGCATCACTCAAGAACCGGCATAAAATCGCCGGCAAGACAACCGAAATTATCGAGCTTGACCGGACAGAACTGGAACACCGTTGCTCCCAGGCTCTTCTGGTAATTTTGCCCCAGGTCCGCCAGATTATGAACCGCGACCAGGAACGCGAAAGCGCTGGGACCGGTATCACCGTCCAGCAATACAGCGTCCTTAAAGCCCTGGAAAGCCAGAAACGCCTGATAAGTGAGCTGGCCGAGCTTTTAAAAGTCAGCCGCCCGACCATGTCCCGTATCATTGATGGGCTGGAAGGCCGGCGCAAGTCTGTCGCGCCGGTAAAAGAGAGCCTGCGTCCCAAGCTGGTCGAGCGGGTGGACTGTATGGACGACCACCGGTTGGTTTATGCCCGCATTACCGATGAAGGCCGGGTTATGCTGCAAAAATACCACGCCAGGGCCGAGGGAAATGTTACCAATATCCTTGAAACCCTGCCGCCGCAAGAACTGGTCAATCTCCTGCGAAGCCTCGAAGCCCTGGCCGGGGCTATCCAGTCTAAACATTAGCCCATAACCTCACGTTATCCCGCATGATAATTGACGCGCATACACATATAATGTCGCCGGAGATTGCCTCGGCCAAAGCCGCCTACCTTGAACGCGACCGCTGGTTTGACGAGTGCTACCGCGACCCTGGAGCCCGGTTTGCTACGGCGGAAAGTCTTGCCGCCAGCATGGACCTGGCCGGGATTGCGCGGTCGGTCGTGACCGGGTTTGCTTTTGCCGACCCCGGCCTTTGCGCCGCTTCCAACGACTATATTATTGAAGCGGTCCGGCGGTTTCCGGGCCGGTTCGTGGGCCTGGCGGCGGTCCAACCGGACGCGGGGGAGGGGGCGGTCTACGAACTGGAACGTTGTATAGGGGCGGGGCTGCGCGGTATTGGCGAACTGCTGCCGGACGGACAGGGTTTCGACCCGGCCCGTAAAGAAACATTTCTCCTGCTGGCTGCGGCTTTGCAAAAATACGCCGCGCCGCTTATGATGCACGCCAGCGAACCGGTCGGGCATAGTTACCCTGGTAAGGGTAAGACCTGGCCGCCTAAAATCCTTGAACTGGCTGCCAACTTCCCGGAATTAAGAATAATCGCGGCTCACTGGGGCGGCGGGCTGCCTTTTTATGAGCTGATGCCGGAAGTACGCCTGGCCCTTTCAAACGTGTATTATGACACGGCGGCTACCACTTACCTGTACGATTTCCGGGTCTTCCGGGCGGCAATCGCGGCCTGTGGCGCGGCTAAGATTTTATTCGCCAGCGACCATCCCTTGCTCAAACAGGACCGCCTGGTCAAACGAATCGGGGCGGAAGCCGGGCTAACCGAGCCAGAATTGGCCCTGGTTATGGGCGAAAATGCGGCCAGGCTTTTTAATTTAACAGGACCGGATACGAATATATGATTGCGGCGGTACGCGGTAAGCTGGAGTGGATGGGACCGGACAGCCTCTTGATTGATATTAGCGGGGTGAGCCTGCGCCTTTTCGTGCCGGTCTCGCTATTGGATACGCTGGGGCCAATCGGCAGCGACCTCAAACTTTTCACGCATTTGCACTTTAACGAGCGCGAAGGGCAGCTAATCCTCTATGGTTTCAAAGACCCGGACCAACTGGCCCTGTTCGATATGCTGCTGGGCGTGGCCGGGGTCGGGCCGCGGGCGGTCTTGAGCGTGTTAAGCAACGCCACCACCGAGGCGGTCCAACTGGCGATTGCGAAAGGGGACGTTGATTTTCTAAAAAAAGTACCGGGCATCGGGGCCAAGACAGCCAGCCGGATTATCCTCGAACTGAAAGGAAAGCTGGTCGAAGCCGCGCCTACCTCGCGGGCAGGCGGCAAGAAAACCGGCCAGGAAAGCCCGGAAAAAACGCTCGAACGGGTACGCATCTCCGAAGCCCTCAGTGGATTGGGCTACACCTCGGCGGAAATCCAGTCGGCCCTTTCCGCCTTACCGCAGGACCAGAATCTTGCTCTTGAAGAACAAGTTCTGGCCGCTCTCCGTTATTTAGGCCAATAGCAATCCAGGCCAATAGCAATCCAGGCCAATAGAAAAGAAGTAACCGGGCTTATTTTTTACCACTGGCGCATAAATTCAACCAGCCGGTTGACCATGCGGGTATATAGTTCCTTGCCTTTTTCGGCGGTTGCGCCAGCCGTGACGCCGTGCATCCCGTTCGGCATCGCCTTGAGCGAGTTGGGCGGCAGGGTAATATCCGCGAAATTATTTTTGGGCGGAATATTGCTGGGGCGTTCGTTTATATCAACCAGGTCGGGCCGCAAATATAGCATGACCGAAGTCCCGGCCTCGGAAGCGTGGCCGTGCGGGTTGTAATCCTCAAAAAGGCCGCTGTCGTAGCTGCGGGCGAAGAACCAGACCTGGATGGTGGCGGCTTTAATTCCCTGGGCCTGGAGTTCGCGCAAAACCGTGTTAATGGAATCGTTGTTCCCGGCGTGGCCGTTCAGGATGAAAATGCGGTTGGCTCCCGCCTTGACCAGCGATTGGGCCAGGTTGCGTAAGGTTTGCTCGAAGGCCAGCCGGTCAATCGAGACGGTACCGGGGAAGGGCGCCAGGGTCGGCGAAAACCCAAACGGCAGCAAGGGCGTACGCACCGCTTTAAGCTGGCGGGCCAGGTCAGCCGCCATCGCTTCGGCGGCGATACCATCGGTCCCGTTCGGCAGGTGGCCGTAAACCTCGACGCTGCCTAGCGGAATGATTGCCAGGTCGGTCTGTTTAAAGGCCTCCCCGATGGTTTGCCAGTTCAGTTCAGAGATAGGATGTTCGTAATAATTCAAAGCCATTTTAATTTTCTCTCCTGTTTAAGTTAAATATTCGCGCTGGCAGCGGCGAATTCATATAAAATAGCGGCCAGGCTGGTTTCGAAATCGGCCAGGCCAAAAACAGTTTCGCTGCCGTCAATAACAAGGTACTCATTGGGGGCGTGCGAACGTACGGCATGGCCCAACCCGGCGGAAGCGAAGGGCAGATTAAGCGGCGCCCGGTTGAAAATCCAGAAAGGGATACTGCCGGGGTTGCGCGGCCAGACCTGCGGCTCACGGCCCATGCGCCGGTACGCGCTCATGGCGGCTTTGACTACCGGCGAGGCCAGCGGTGTAGCCGCCCAATCGGATTGCCCCAATACCCGCAATTCGAGGTCCGGGAAGCCTTTGAGGTCGAGGTGATTTCGCAACTTTGCCACCAGGTCAGCGGCGTTCTGGTCCGGCACATAGCGCAAATCAAGTTTGGCTGTGGCGGTCGCCGGTAAAAGGGTTTTGATACCCTGGCCGGTGTAGCCGCTGGTTAGCCCGTTGATGTTGAGGGTCGGGGAGTAAAAGAATTTGCGCATCAACTCTAAACCCTGCACATCGTCAAGGTGCGTGGTGATGCCCATATCGAGAAAATCCGGGTTAAAGCGGTCCTGAAAAGCCGCCAGCAACTGGTCGTCCTGGGGTGAAGGCAAGCGGGCGTCATCATAAAAGCCGTCCACCAGCACCCGGTTGCCGTCTTCGCTGACCAGGGTCGAGAGCGCCTGGACCAACCGCCAGGCCGGGCTGTCCACGAAAGCCTTGTAGCAGCTATGGGCATCCGGGCCGGAGGGACCGCGGCCCCAATTTTTGCCGCTGGCCTCCAACTCCATCACGATAATGCCTTTGCTCCCGGCCCAGAGCAGCCCTTCGCCCTGCCGGTTCATATGGGTGTGGGGCGCAAGCATGGCGTCAGCCTTTTGCAGGCGGTCAGTATACCTGTTAATAAACTCGGGCAGGTGGCGGCTGCCCAGTTCTTCTTCCCCTTCAAAGACAAACATCAAATTTACGGGCGGTTTGCCGTCCACCGCCACCAGGGCTTCCACGGCGTTCAGGATGGAGACCAGCGGGCCTTTCTGGTTACGCGCGCCCCGGCCCATAAGAACCCGGCCCAACTCCGGCTGTTCGACCAGGGCGGCCTCAAAAGGTTTGACCTGCCAGGCCGGTTCGTCGGCGGGCATCACGTCATACTCGGAATAAATGACCAGGGTATGGGGTTGAGCGGCCTGCCATTCGCCAAAGACGACCGGAAAGCCGGAAGTGGGTACTATTTCGACCGTCTGGCAGCCAATCTCGCGCAGCAGTTGGGCGGTAAGCTCGGCTCCTTGGGCCATTTGCTGGCCGGTCGGTGAGATAGAGGGCACTCGCACCAGCCTTTGCAAGCGGTCAATGTGCGAATCGAGATGGCCCGCAATCCAATCACGGACGCGGCTCAGTTGAGCGTCAATTTCAGGCGTGGTCACGGTAGTTTACTTTCCCCGCACAGCGGCCAGTTTTTCGGCAATTTCTTTGTTGCGAGCCTCAATCAGCCGGTTCGCCCCGGACATTTCCGGCAGCGAAACCCCGGTTGCGAAGATGTCGCCCCGCGCGGCCATGCGGGCTTCGGTCGCCTCGAAGTAGGGCAGCCATTTCCGGGCCGTTTCCGGTGATAAGGCGATAACTCCGCAATCGTCGGCGATAATCAGGTCGCCCGGATTAACAACCGTATTGCCGCAGCGCACCGGGACATTGATTTCACCGCCGTAACCCAGGACGCGGGTGGTCAGGCAGGTAAAGGCCCGGCCCCAGACCGGGAATTTCATGTCTTCGATTTCGTTTACATCCGTAACCGGGCCGTCAATAACGGCTCCCACGGCTCCCCGGACCTGGCTGGCCCGGGCCAGGCCGCCGCCCCAGCAGCTATGCTCGCGTTCCCCGGCCATATCCACCACGACCACGTCGCCCGGCTCGATCATCTCGGTTATTTTGTGGACTGCCGTAGAATCAAGGCTGACCGTCCTCACGGTTATAGCCCGGCCTACCATGTACTGCCGCCGCCAGACGCCCTTTATTTCAATCCCGGCAAAACCGGAATTCAGGATATGCCCGGCGGTGGCTGGTTCAATTTTTTTATATCTTTCGATTAGTTCGGGAGGTAGAGCAGGCGGATTCGGGTTGATAATGAACATAACGCGCTTTCTCCTGTAAATTCCGGTCTTTTGGCCCTTATTCGGCGGCCAGGGCCGGGTATCGGTTAGCGACAGGCGCACAACTTCGCCTGATGATAAATTCAGGCTTCATGACGATTGGCTCGGCCACCCGCAGGGTAGCGTCTTCAATTTTATGGACTAGCAGCCTGGCAGCGGCCCGGCCTATTTCGTAGACCGGTTGGTCCATCACCGTCAGGGGTGGGTCCAGGTAAGGCGCGAGCGGGAAATCGTCGAAGCCAATTAAAGAGACCGAATCCGGCACATTTCGCCCGACCTCACGCAAAGCCTGCATAATGCCGGTGAGCATCGGGTGATAAAAGACCAGGATAGCGGTAACTTCCGGGTGGGTCTGTAAAAGTTCCAGGGTTTCGCTGTAAGCCCAGGCGCCCTCTTTGTCATTGAGGCCGCTTGAAGGGTCGGGCGGGTTTGCCACACAGCGCAATAATTCGGGCCGCACCCTTAAACCTAAAGCGGCGTAAGCCTGGCTCATTCCTTCCAGCCGGAACTGGTTTGAGGTAGAGTTAGCCGCGCCGTAGAGGACCGCGATATTGCGGTGGCCCTGTTCGAGCAAATAGCGGGTTACATTCAACCCGGCGTAGTGCAAGTCACCCATAACAAAGCCGGCCCTGGTAGCCTCATCTTTTAGCTCGTCAAAAACGCGGTTGATAAAGACCATCGGGTAGTTCTGGCGGACCAGGCCAAGCATTACTTCGTGGGTAAGGTTGCCGGTGGAGGTTATAACCCCGTCCAGCATGCCTTCCCGCAGGAGTTGCAAGTTTTCAAGCTCGATTTTGGTATTAAACTTGGTATTGCAAAGCAGTAAATGGTACCCTTTATTTTCAAGGACATCCTGGATACCCTCGGTCAGCCGGATAAAATAAGGGCTTTGCAGGCTGGTAATAATCAGGCCAACCGTCCGGGTCCGGCCCGTAGCAAGGTTTTTTGCGGTCCGGTTCGGTACATAGCCGACCTCCGCCATAACCTTTTCGATCCGGGCGCGCACGCTTGCGTCCACATAACCGTTACGGTTTATTACCCGGCTGACGGTCGCCATTGACACGCCCGCTTTTTCGGCAACTTGTTTGGCAGTCACACGCACTTTTTCAGCACTCCCTTTTCGGGCCAGGCAGCTTTGCCGGTCCCGCTAAATTTAATTTTAATTTCAGGTCAGACCGGCTAGAAGGGTGAAACCGGAATTTATCCCTCAAAAATAATCGTGACCCGGGGGGCAGTACAAAGCTGTATTTTATAAAAGCTAAAGTTTATGGTAGGTGTAACGGATGCTGGTTTCTGTAAGCGTTTCCACATTATCAGGCAAATTTAGATTTGTCAATACAAAGCCCCGGTTTTTCACGGAAAAACAACGAAAAAGAAAAACATGCGGAAATCTCATGAAAAAAAGAAATAAGACCAAAATAAGACCAAAATAAGAAGAAACTACCGGGAAAATGAGCTAATTATTAAAAATATAGGTCTTGACAAGGCTGGAGTTGTATGGAATAATCAGAAAACAAGGATGTGGAAACGGTTACACATCTTTTTCTTTTTTTACTGCTTCAACAATCGAATCAGCGCAGAAGTTACGCTACTTAAACTGGTTACTCGTCTAAAATAAAGTGTTGTCTTTTACGGTATGGCAAGCCCAGCGTCATTTTTCTTTAACATAAACCTAAAATTATTCTAAATTACGTTTAGCGGCCTGTCCGTCTTACCTAAAAACCTTTTTCTTCCCGTCTATCCTTGCCGGGGTGACGTCTTTTGTCATTCGGGCTGGCGGAAAATTGTAAAAGTAGACCGGCGACAGGTTTTATTAAATAGGAGGAATTGACTTGTTGAACCCCAATTCCAGCAGCCGGAAGTTGCCCGTTGCTACGGCGCTCTTACTGCTTGTTACGTTGCTCCTGGCCGCTTGCGGTGATGCTACCCCAACCGTGCCGGCGGCCGCCACTACAGGGGCGGCTACTTCTGCCGCGGCTACGAGTGCGGCGGCGGCTACGAGTGCGGCGGCGGCTACGAGTGCGGCTGTTACTGCTGCTGCCGGGCTTACCCCCGGCGCGGCTACGACGGCTGCCGGCGCCGGCAGCGCGACTACCGCT
>CADDZM010000265.1 GCA_902812345.1 Chloroflexota bacterium
ATAAAAAGAATCGAAGTTTATGAATTGCCGCCCCAGATGACGGTCAAGGAACTGGCCGACGAACTGGGTATCGGTTCGGGTGAAATTATCCGCGAACTGATTAAAAACGGCGTCATGGCAAGCATCAACCAGCAGATTGACTATGATACGGCCGAAATCGTGGCCGGTGAACTGGGTTTTGAAACGACCCTGGTCGAGCCGACCAAAAACGAAGAAGACGTTATCCGCGTGCCTACCCGTGAGGAAATCTCCGCCGACCCCGAAGCAGTCACTCGCCCGCCGGTCGTGACTATCATGGGTCACGTTGACCACGGTAAAACCAAGTTGCTCGACGCTATTCGCTCGACCAACGTGGTCGCCGGGGAAGCGGGCGGCATCACCCAGAAAATCGGCGCGTACCAGGTCGAAATTAACGGCCAGAAGATTACCTTCGTGGATACGCCCGGTCACGAGGCTTTTACCCAGATGCGCGCCCGGGGCGCCCAGGTAACGGATATCGTTATCCTGGTCGTCGCGGCGGATGACGGCGTGATGCCTCAGACGCTGGAAGCGCTCAGCCACGCCAAGGCGGCTAACGTGCCGATTATCGTGGCCGTCAACAAGATTGACCGCGAAGGCGCGAACCCCGAAAGGGTCAAGACCCAACTTAGCGAAGCCGGGCTGATGCCGGAAGAGTGGGGCGGCGATACGCCGTTCGTCCAGGTTTCGGCTAAAGAGCGCATCGGTATCGAAGAACTGCTGGAAATGATTCTGCTGGTCGCGGAAATCCAGGAACTCAAAGCCAACGCGGATAAACTGGCGATTGGTACGGTCGTGGAAGCCGAACTCGATAAAAACCGGGGTCCGGTGGCGACGGTGCTGGTCCAGAACGGGACGCTGTCCGAGCGCGATTATGTCGTGGTCGGCAACATCTACGGCCGCATCCGCGCCCTGTACGACGACAAAGGCAAGAAGGTCCGCAAAGCCGGGCCGAGCTTCCCGGTGGTTATCGTCGGTCTGGACGATGTGCCGAGCAACGGTGACGTTTTGCAGGTAGTCGAGGACGAAAAGACGGCCAAGGCTATCGTTGAGAAACGCATCCGGGCCAAGAGCGCCGAGAGCCAGCAGGAATCTAAGGCGATTACGATGGAAGACCTTTTCAGCCAGATTCAGGCCGGTAAGGTCAAGGAATTGCGCCTGATTATCAAGGCCGATAACGTCGGTTCGATTGAAGCCATCCGGGGTTCCCTGGAGAAACTTTCCAACGACCAGGTTTCGGTCAAGATTATCCAGGCCATGACCGGCGCGGTCAGCGAATCCGATGTGATGCTGGCTACCGCTTCGAGCGCAATCGTAGTCGGCTTTAACGTCCGGCCTGACGCTGCCGCAAGACGCGCCGCCGATGCCAATAAGGTTGATATTCGCTTCTACAACATCATCTACAACTTGATTGATGAAGTAAAAGCGGCTATGAGCGGTCTGCTCGACCCGACCTATAAGGATGTCACCGACGGTTACGCCGAGGTGCGCCAGGTCTTCAAGGTTGGCAAGACCGAACAGTTCGCCGGGCTCTTTGTTACGGACGGCAAAATTGCTCGCAGTAACAAGGTGCGCGTACTGCGCAGCGGTACAGTGGTCTACGATGGCGAAGTTGACTCGCTCAAACGCTTCAAGGACAACGTCACGGAAGTCGCCGCCGGTTACGAGTGCGGTATCGGCCTGGCAAACTTTAACGATTGCGAGGTCGGCGACCACATGGAGTTCTACCACAAGGAACAGGTCAAAGCTGCCTGAGAAAAATAAGGCGAAAAATTGTGGAAAGCCCGGTTTGCGGATTGCAAACCGGGTTTTTTTATCCGGCAAATATGCTATTATATAAGGGAAGCAGCAAATCGGCCCAAAAATAAATTTTAGGGATATTAAATACCAAAAGAGGAGGCTAGGTCTATGGCGCAGCAATCTCCCACCAGGCGTAACACCCCACCAACCCTTGAAAACACCGTTGAACGCGGCGAGGGGCGGCGGGTAGTCCTTTATATTGTGGTTGCGATTATTGTTATCCTGGTGGTTGGATTTATAGCCGGAGTGCTGGACAACCTGGTGCGCACAGGGGTTACGACCAACCCTTTCCTGGATAACGCCCGGGACATTCTGACGGTGATAGCTTCGTCTTCGCCCTGGATTGCGCTCTTTATCATTCTTTGCACAAGCTGGATTTTTATTGCTGATATGCTTTTCGTGCGCTGGAACCGGGCGCTGGGCGAGCCGAACGAAAAAGATAAGGGTGTTATCTACGAAATCGTTCACGACAACAACGCCGCCGCCGCCCTGGTGCTGATGGTCCCGATGATTATAATCGCGCTCGGCCTGATTTACGTGGCTCTCCTGAATTTGCCTTACAACCTGCCGGTTACGGTTAATCCGACCCGGTAAGCTTCCCGGCCCGCCCGTTTCAGAATCTTTTGATAGCAGTCAAGTAAAACCCGAGCCGGGTGCGGCCCGGGTTTTTGCATTAATGGCGGGTATGGGTAAAGCCTCTAATATCAAGTACTAAGGTCGGAATGACAAAGAATAACAGGCGGCATGACAAATACCTAACCGTACCTGAGGTATAACAAGTCTTTAACTATACTTGCTAAGTAACAATTCCCTCCCACAATATGCTTCCTACCAGAGTCCTGGCTGGCTGAAAAGTTATCTCGCTAAAACCTTTCAAGGAGTGCAATCGCCGCTTATTAAAAGTTAGCTGTCGGTTTCAAGATGTGATATTATCTGGTTGTGACCCTTTTTAGCTAGAAACAGGTAATCGCTTTTTTGAAAACTAACCCTAACCTGCCCAGATTACAAGCGCCCGCCAGAAATTTGCCGGATACCCTTCTTCCTTCCTACCGGCCCCGCCGGGAATGGCCCTACCTGTGGCCGCTCCTGGCCGGATTTGCCCTGCTCTATTTTCTAAGCGCTCAGCCCCTCAGCCAGAGCGCCCCGGCCAGCCAAAACCTGTTTAACCTGAGCGCCAGCCTCGCCACCGAACGCGCTCTTTCGCTCGACCATTTCCTGGCAAACCCTGGCGGGGCTTTGCTGACCACACCCGCCAGCGCCCTGAATACGGCTTATTTCGCCGGGCATTATTATTACGATGGGCCGCCCGGCGCGGCTTTTGGGGCGGTGCCTTTCTACCAGTTGGGGCGGATGTTTGGGGCGGACGGTCCGGCGACCTGGGTTTTAATCTGGCAGGCTCTCGCCGGGGCCGCTACTTTACTGGCGGTTTTCGCGGCCTGCCGCCGGTTGGGTTCGGGCCGCCTTTCGACCTACTACGCCGTTATCACGCTCGGAGCGGCCTCGGTATTGTGGCGGGAAGCGGGCATATTCGGGCCGGGGGTCTTTACGCTACTTTTGCTGGCCCTGGCGCTGTGGCTGGCTTTCCCGCCTTTACCCCGCGACCTGCTAAAGGGGCGCTCTGCTAAATTAACCATCCTGCGAGGGACTGCGCTCGGTTTGGGCCTGGGGTTCGGGGTCGTGGTGGATTACCCGAATCTGGCCTGGACGCCGCTTTTCGTGGTTTATTTGCTGTGGTCGCGCCGGTTTACGCTCGAATCAGCCCTGGCCCTGGCGGTCGGCTGGCTGGTCGGGGTGGCTCCTTTAGCGGTCTATAATACGCTGGCGTTTGGCCGGGCCTGGACTTTTAGCTACGGCTTCCTCTTGAATGACCCCCCGGCCCGGTCGCTAAAGGGCCAATTCCTGGACGGTTTCAATGCGGGCAACCTGGGGGATATTTTCTTCGGGCCGGGGCGGGGCATGCTCGGTCTATTTGTGGTAGTGTTCGGGGTCTGGGGTCTGGCCGCTTTGTACCGGCAGCGCGGCAAACGCCGGGAAACGGTTCTCTTTTACGCCCTGATACTGGCCGCCCTGGTCGAAGCGTTGCTGCGCCGTCCGCTGGGCGCGGGCGTCTTGCGGGTGGATTTCGCCCTGGGCCTGCTGCCGCCCCTGACGATAGGCGTGGCGGTCTGGCACGAACGCTTTATGTTTTTAACGCGGCTCGAACAAAGGGGGCTGCCCGCCCTGGCGACCGCCGGCGTGGGCCTTTATTATCTGCTGGCCCGGCCCGGCCCGTTCGCTAACTCCGGGGCTATTCTTTACCTTGTGCCGGCGGCAATTCTGATAGCCCTCGCTACAGCCGCCTGGTGCTTTATTCCCCGGCTTAACTCCCCGCTCAAAGCCGCCGGCGGGCTGGCGCTTGTGGCCCTGTTTGGCCTGCTCTTGACCTTTTGGGGCGGCCCGGTACGGCCTGCCTACGCCATTGACGACACCAACAACCTGCTATATAACGGCCAGTTTACCTGTACCGACCGCCAGAATCCCGGCTGGTTTGTGCAGGATGTCCCGGCCAGATGCACCGGAAACGGGCCAATAAGCGTAAAGACCGGCCAGTCGCTTAAACCGTATTTAGCGCCGGTCCAGGGCGGCAAAGAGTATCGTTTGCAGTTCGATAGCAGCGGCCCGGTTTACGTGGATTGGGTCTGGACCGATGACGGACACCAACCGGTCGCGGCCAGCGGCAACGAATTCGCCGAGTCGTGGCGGCAGGAGTGGGTAGGCGGCCCCTATGCCGACAGCCGTTCGGCCCCGCCGGGCGCGGCTTATCTGCAACTGGTCTTTACGCCCGGCGCGAACATCCGGCTAAACAACTTTGCCCTGGCTGACGATTCGGTGCGGGTCGAGCCGATGCCGAATTACGCCCGGGCCGCGCTGGCCTTTTCCTTCGACTGGGAAAGCGCCATGGGCGGCCTGATACACAGCCGGGGCGGAACGCCGCTGCCGGGCGAGAGCGAGGGCGGCGGGGTAGCCTTAAACGACCAGGACATTAGCGCAGCCGTGGCCGACGCGGTGCGGCGCGGGTTCAATATGCGGGCCGGGGCGGACTATTTGTTGAGCCTCTTCAGCCGCTTCGGGGTCAAAGGCACTTTCTACGCGACCGGCTATAATTTGCTCGACGGCAACACTCAACAGCAGCAGTTCGTGGGCAACCCTACCTATAAATGGGCCAACCTGCAGAACGGTTGGGGCAATAACTACTGGCTGACCCATCCCTGGTACGGCCAGGACCCCTTCAGCACCGATACCGACCCGGCTGGAAAAGCCTGGTACTTTGGCGACCAGACCGACCGCCTGAAGGCCGCCGGGCAGGATATCCAGAGCCACACCTTCGGCCATCTTTACGTGCGCGGCACGACCGTTCAGGAGTTTACGGCGGACATTAATACCTTCTTGCAATACGCGGCGGTCAAGAAACTGCCGCCCATCCAGAGCTTCGCCTTTCCCTGGAAATCAAGCAACAGCCTGACCGCCGACTGGTACAGGGTGCTGGCCGAACGCGGCTTTACCTCGGTTACGCGCCTTTACGACCAGGACCAGATGGTACGCAACCTCAACCAGGGCACTTTGCAGTTTGATAACTGCAAGCGGACCAGCGATAACAAAGTTATTTTTGACGCTTTCGCCGGGCCGTGCAACACTTATTTTTACCTCAACCAGGTTAAAAACGTGCCGCAACTGGCGGTCCTGAGCGACTACCAGCTTGAAACGGGCGACCGCAGCGAAGCAACGGCTTACTCGCTTATAAACCAGTTGTTGCAGCGGCGCGGCTACGGCTCTATCTGGACCCATCCCGAATCCATCGTCGCCCCCGAAGACCAGCAGGAGTGGGCGCGGATGGTCCAGTTTGCCACTGAGCAGCGCGCCGCGGGGCTGTACGTGGACAGCGTGAGCAACCTTATCCAGTATCGCAAGGACAGTTCGCAGGTTGCGGTAGCGGCCAACTGGGAAAACGGCGGCCAGAAAGTCAGCCTGACCGTGACCAACCACGCCCAGAACGCCCTGGATGGCCTAACGCTGACCTTACCGGCCAGTATAAAAGCCGCGAGCGGGTCCGCCGGGTTCAAAGGGTCGCAATTATTAGCGCCAACAATCCAACCAGGCCAGAGTCTAACTATTGATGTTGTTTTTTGATGTTGATTTTTAAGTCCCGAAAGTTCGATACCAACCGCCTGATAAACCCGCTGCTTTTCCTGGCCCTGACCGGGCTAGGGGTCTGGCTGCTGCTGGCGGCGGCGTATTCGGTGCGGGGCGAGTTCAGGTTGGGCGTGGGCGAACTGGGCGACCAGCCCTATATCCAGGGCTTTTTAAATGACGAAATCGGCCAGAACCCGGCCCGCGTCCGCTGGACCGGCAGCACCCGCGCGCCTGCCGATAACACCGCTCACGGCGTGGTGACAATCCCGCTCACTTTGAACCCGGACGCGACCAACGCCGTGCGGGTGACTTTCCGGGGCGCTCAAAACCGGAACCCGCCAGCGGTCCAGGTCTTTGTCAACGGGGTGCTGGCCGGGGAAAGCCGGGCCGACCCCGGCGCATTCAAGACCGCCGAATTCGCCATCCCACGCGGGGCCGTCCCGACCGGCGATTCAACCGTAATAGAAATCCAGGCGCCGGTTTTCAAGCCGGAAGGCGACAGCCGCTACCCGGGCGTGCAGGTGAGCGGCGTAACGGTAATCACATCGCCGTACTTCCGGCGGCCGCCCTTTGAAGCGCTGCTGGCGGCCTGGCTCTACGCCGCCGGGGTGGGCCTCATTCTCTTGCGGCTGGCCGGAACCGAGCGGGTAATCTGGTCGGCGCTGGCGGGGTGCGCGGCCCTGGTCCCCTGGCTGCTTTTTCCCGTTATCATGCCGTCTTTTATAAATCTCTGGTACACGCCGTTTTACCTGGCCGGGCTGGGTGCAATCGCCGGGCTGGCGGCTCTGGTGGTCTGGCGGGATAGCGCCGGGAACGGCCTGGCCTGGTTTTTGGAAAGGCTCGAAACAAGCCCTGGGCTGGCCCGCAACCTCCTGCTGGCGGGTATCCTGGTTTACAGCCTGTACGCCCTGAGCATCATCTTGCAGATGGACTACATCGGCCACGCCGACTACGCCGATAACGCGGTCGCGGCCCGCAACATCGTGCAGGGCAAAGGCTACTCGCTCGACTACGCCGCCCAGTTCTACGAGAAGTACACCCTGCCGCGCCCCGCCGATACCTGGCCGCCCCTGCAACCTTTTTTAATCGTGCCGTTTTACCTGCTATTTGGCCCGACCGTCTGGGCGGCTAAACTGCCGAACTTGCTGGCGGCGGCGGCCCTGGCCTACGCCATTTTCCATTACGGTTCGCGGCTGTTCAACCGGCGGGCGGCCCTGGCGGCGGCTCTTTTAACCCTTATTGCGGTTGTCCCGGCCTTTTCGAGCAGCCCGGCCTTTTTCGAGAGTATCGCCTACCCCATCAACGATTTGCCGTTTACCCTGCTGGTCTTTTTAAACTTTGGCTTCTGGCTGCTCGATTTCAGACTAAAAAAGCCCGAACCCGCTCACCCGGTGGCGGTCGAGGAAGTGGTCGAGCCAGGGATTGAAATTGTGGCGGCAAACCTGGACGAAACGGCCCTGGCCCCCGCCGAACTTCCAACCGGAGCGGCCCCCAAACCAGAAGAAACCAGGGCGCGGCTGGCCCGTTTTACCAACCCGGCCTCGCCCTGGCACAGCCGGGGACAAATCGTGATTGCCGGACTGCTGGCCGGGCTGCTGTTTTTAAGCAAGCCGAGCGGCGGGGTCGTGCTGATAGGTCTGGGCCTGTGGCTGCTGTGGCGCAAGTTTTTCGCCGCCGAGAAAATCTGGCTGCCCTGGCGCACTATCGCTGGCTGGGCCGCCATGACGGTCCTGACCGTTTCACCTTTTATCATCCGGAACCTGCGGCAGTTCGGCACGCTCTACCGCTCGACCGAACAGTGGGACGCCTGGATTACCAAGTGGAACCCACCCGACGAAAATATTTACAACCTTTTCAAGCCTTTTTCCAGCACCCCATTACCCGGCCCGCTCAAACTCCTGGAGTACGGCTGGGACAACAACCTGAACGCTATCGCTAACCAGTTCCGCCGGTTTTTCGGCCACCTGGCAGACGGCCAACTGCTGCCGCCCCTGGTTATAGGGCTGGCCGTGCTGGGCGGCGTGGCTCTGACCCGGCGGCGCGGTCGCCTGTTCGGGCTGCTGGGGGCGAGTTTACTGGTTTACTGGCTGGCTTTCAGCGTGTTGTGGCACTATGAGCCGCGCTACTACCTGTTCTGGCTGCCCTGGGTTTACCTTTTAGGGCTATATGGTTTAAGCTGGCTGTATGATAAAATTAGCGCGAGCAGCCCGGTCGAGCCAAACGAAAACCGCCGCCGGAGCGCGGCCTGGTTGTTTGCGGTTATCTTTGTGGTAATCGCCTTTCCGGGAGTGCAAGCCCTGGCCGCAGATGGGCCGCTTTACACCGGGCAGACCGGCATCGTCCTTGCCGCCGACTGGCTCAAACAGAATACCCCGCCTAACGCGGTCGTTATGAGCCGCAACGTCTGGGAACTGAGTTTTCACAGCCAGCGCGAGGCCGTAATGACGCCCAACAATGCCACGCTCGACCAGGTGAAAGCGGTCATGCGCGCCTACAGCGTGCGTTATCTCGAACTGGACCACTTAAATGAAGACGACCGCACGATTAACCGCCAGTGGGGCCAGCGTCAGGCTTTCTGGAACTTGCTCGACCGCAACAAAGCTAAAGACGCCAATTTCAAGCTGGTCTACGACCGCAACGATTTTCTAATCTACGAATGGAACGGGAAATAAAAGGGTGAGGAAGGGTTTTTTTAAAAGATTTGGGGCCGTTATCTTCCTGGCCGCCCTGCTTGGCGCTTGCTCGGACCAGAGCACGCCTATACCGACCGAAGCGCCCCTGAGCAGCCCGGTAGTGGGCGATTCTATTCCGACCCTATCGCCGACCCCCCTCC
>CADDZM010000266.1 GCA_902812345.1 Chloroflexota bacterium
CCTGCTGGCGGCGCTCCCGGTGTTACGCCCCGGCAGCGGCGACCGTACCCGCTTGCTGGCCTCGCTCATCCCGGCTTTTTCCCAGGTTACAATTGTCAGCGTGATGACGCTGCTGGTAACTGGCACTTTCAACGCCGCCCTGCAACTGGCGAACGTCACCGACCTGCTCTCGACCTCTTACGGCCTGAGCCTGACCGTTAAAATCGGGCTGCTGGTGCCGCTGCTGCTGCTCGGCGCGTATAACCTGCTGGTGGTCAGCCCCAAAATGCGCGGGTTCGCTAAATCCAAAAAAGCCGGACCCCAGGAAGGCGCCGGCTCGATTGCCGCCGGGGCGCTTGGCCTGAAATTTCGCCGGTCGGTCTGGGCCGAAATCGTCCTGGCGGCGCTGATTTTGCTGGCGGCCTCATTCCTGACCAGCAACGCCCCGCCGAAAGGGCTTGGCACCAGCAACGTCCTTTATTTCCAGACCGTCCAGGGCGGCCTAAAAATTGACTTTGCCATCGCTCCCGGCACCATCGGGGAAAACACCTTCGAGGTGCGCCTGACCGATGCCGTTACCAACCAACCGGTAGCCGATGCCGCCCTGGTAGATTTGCGCGTCCAAATGCAGGAAATGGACATGGGTATAACCAACCTGGAGCTAAAGCCGCTCAACGGTTTGCCGGGCCGCTACATGGCCCAGGGTCCGACCCTGAGTATGGTCGGCACCTGGCACGCCAATTTACTTATTCAGCGCAACGGCAAAAACGATATAAATTACCCGGTAACTATGAGCGTAAAAGACTAAACATAAAACCTAAACAAAAGTATCGTATTCACCGGGTTTGAGTTTGCGGACTCCCTTCCGGTTAAATTGCAATCGTTTGAGGGTGGAAGTATCAACGCTGGTAGGAATATAAGCCTTGATGGTCACATATTGGCCGTCTTTTTTATTTTTTACACTTTTGACCGTGCCGATTTCCAGCAGCCGGTCGTTTACATCAATCGAAACCGGAGCGCCGGCTTCTATTGTTGTGCCAGGGACAGATAGACGAATAAAAAAGTACATTTCATCAACTTCCCCTCATAATCCAGTGCCCTAAAGCCTTTACAGTTCTAATGTTACCCGAAACCGAAAAAATTTCCTGTTATTATTAATAACCCGGTTTATCTTGCATTAGTTGGGCAAACAGGCCGGTTTTTATTCACCTTTAATTTCCCCGCTAAAATTGCCGTTAACATTTTCTTTGGTGGCCCCACCGGTGGTTCCATTGGTAGGAAAACTTTCCGGCCCGACCTGCGGGGATAGGTTATCAATGCGATTGCTAAAATGATTAACCGGCGAGGTTGGCCTTTCGTTGACCGCCAGGCTAAAAACATCCGGCCGGGCGTAATGCCCCACCACGTCAAAGTCGAACTTGCCGCGCACGATATCGGTCAGGTCGAGGTCAGCGGTCAGAATAGCTTCACCGTCGAAGTTCGGCCCGGCCAGGATTTCACCCAGCGGGCTGATAATGCAACTGCCGCCCCGCGAGATTACGGTAGCCGGGTCGTCGCCAAAAGCGGTCGGATAGTCGGCAGGATAATCGCTGCGCCGGGCGAACTGGTTGCACGAAAGGACAAAGCAGCGGCCTTCCATGGCGATATGGCGCATAGTCGAAAGCCAGCTTTCCCGCCCGTCGGCGGTCGGGGCGCAATAAAGCTGGATGCCTTTGGAATACATGGCCGTCCTGAGCAGCGGCATATAGTTTTCCCAGCAGATAACCGCGCCAAGCTTGCCGAACGGCGTATCGAAGACCGGCAGGGTCGAGCCGTCGCCAAAGCCCCACACCAGCCGTTCCGAGGCGGTCGGCATCAACTTGCGGTGTTTGCCCAGGTAGCGGCCCGCATCGTCAAAAAAGAGGACCGTACAATAAAGCGTAAAGCCGTCCCGCTCGATAACGCCCATCACCAGGTAAAGCCGGTTGGCGGCGGCAATCCGGCCCAACCGCTCGACCGCCGGGCCGGGTACATCAATCGCGCTTTCCCAGTAACGCCGGAAATCCTCACGCCCGGCGGCGGTCCGGTTGCCAATGGTCGCGCCAAAGTCAAGACCCCTGGGATACGCCGAGATGAATGCTTCGGGGAAGACGGCCAGTTGCGCGCCCTGTGCGGCGGCCTCCTGGGCCAACCGGGCGGCCTTTTCAAGAGTTGGTTCACATTCAAAAGCAACCGGGGCCGCCTGGACTACCGCCGCCCGCACTTTTCCTATCTTTTCCATTTTTCTCCCTGTCAATTCCATCTTTCCCTTAAAGAGGTGATGTGCGCCTTAAATTTTAGGCCGGTTGTGCTAAAACGCCTATGACAAAATGACACAAAGCGAAAAGGTTAAGCCCGGTTTGGTCCATAATAGCACGCTTTGCGCCCAAAGTAACCCCAATTTTTTTATACCGGCTAGCATACTTCCCCTACATTTTACGTCCAACTTTTAACTTTTAACGCTCTATCTTGTAATTTTTGGGCTAAAGGGGTATAACAGAGAAGGTAACGTGGAACTTTTCGGGTGGCTTAACCGTATTTGCTTTTGGATTTTGGTAGCCGGACAAGCGAAAGGGAAGGGTAAGTTAAAAATGGGTATTCTTGACCGAGTAGGTATGATTGTACGCTCAAACGTAAACTCTATGCTGGATAAATCGTCCAATCCTGAAGCCGATTTGAACTATTTTATGCTGGAAATGCAGGATGGCATGCGCCAGACTGAAAAAGCGGTCCAGGATGCCGTTGTGCAGAAAAAGGTCTTCGAGATGCAGGCCGCCGACCAGCGCAAACGCGCCCAGGATTGGGACGCTAAAGCCCAGGTTGCCGTTCGTGCTAACCGTGACGACCTGGCGACTGAGGCCTTGCGCCAGAAACTTGAGGCCGAGCAGGAAGCCGAACGCCTCGAACAGCAGGCTAAAGACCAGGATAGCGCCGTCAGCCAGCTTCACACCCAACTGGATGAACTGAAAAAGAAGTACGCTGAAACCGAGCAAAACAAAGGCAACCTTATCGCCCGCTACAACATGAACAAACAGGCCGAAAAGGTGCTGGGCGTTAAAGACCCGGCTACCGGGTTGCCGCAAAGCGACTACACCCGCATGCAGCAAAAAATTATGGCCGAGCAGGTCCGGGCCGAGATGGACGAGCAAAGCTATCGGGGCGCTGCCGCCGAGGCTGAAATCAACAGGCTGCAAAACCAGGAAACGTTGGAAGACGAACTGGCTTCCCTCAAGCAGCGCATGGGCCAGAAGCCCAAAACAGATGCCCCCACCGGCGACGCTAAGCCGCCCACGGGTGATGACAAGCCTTACGACGAGAAGTAGACAGGTAAGGTTAAAGTAGCTTCATGGCCGGATTGCGCCCTTCCAAATCAGGTATACCCGCTTCTCGCCCCCTTTTAAACCTGGGGGGCGGGGATAAATCCGGCCTTGCAAAAGCTTTCCAGGCTCTGGTGGGAGGCAAACGGAAAGAACCGCCGCCCACCGAAAATTCCACCACTGGTCCGCAATTCACCCGGACCCTGGAAGTTCTAACCGGCCTGGGCTTTCAAAGCCTTCCCGGCCCGACTCCACCCCAATTTACGCACCTGCTTGCGCCCGGACGAAAAGTAACCTGCCAGCCGCCAACCGGACCTTTCGACCCCGAAAGCTGGACCCTCGACTGGGCCGCTCGCAATTTCCCCGAAATGGAATTTTTTCTGCCTTTTATCCTGCGCCGCGCCGCCCTTTCCCCAAAGAGCCAGCGCCCCAACGGCCTCCCACTTACGCCTGAACCCGAATACGACGACGATGGCTTTCTGGCCGAATACACCTAGCATGGACCAACCGCTTATCGTTTTGACCGGCCCGACTGCTGTCGGCAAAAGCGCCCTGGCCCTGGAACTGGCCGCCCGCTTCAACGGAGCAATTATCAGCGCCGACAGCCGCACGGTCTACCGGGGTCTTGACATCGCCACGGCCAAACCTTCAGCCGCCGAACGCCGGCAAATCCCTCATTTTTTAATTGACGTGGCCGCCCCCGACCAGGAATTTAACCTGCCCGATTTCTTGGAAATGGCCCAGGCCGCCATCGCTCACAGCCGCGCCGGGGGCAAAGTGCCGTTTCTGGTGGGCGGCACGGTCCAATATATCAACGCCCTGGTCGAAGGCTGGCAGGTGCCGCGCATAGCCCCCAACCGCGAATTGCGCGAAAAGCTGGAGCAGGAAGCGGCCGAACGCGGCCCCGAAGTGCTTTACACGGAATTGCAATCGCTAGACCCCGCCGCCGCTGAACACATCAACCCCCTGAACGCCCGCCGGATAATCCGCGCCCTGGAAGTCTTTCGCTCGACCGGGCAACTTTTCTCCCAGGCCCAGGGCAAACAACCGCCGCCCTACCGCGTCCTGAAAATCAGCTTAACCCTTGACCGCGCGACGCTTTATAACCGGGCCGACGAGCGAATTGAAAAAATGTTCGGGGCCGGGCTGGTAGAAGAAGTTCGGGGTCTCCTGGCAGCGGGGTATTCCCCTGACCTGCCATCCATGAGCAGCGTCGGCTACCAGCAGGTCATTATCTACCTGAACGGGGAGATTTCGCTCGAAGAAGCAAAAAACCGGATGCGGTTCGCCACCCACCGCTACATTCGCCAGCAATACACCTGGTTCCGGCGCGACCCTGACCTTCACTGGCTTGATGCCGCCAGCCCGACCCTGTTCAAGCAAGCAGTTGATTTAATAGAACCATTTCTCTCCTGAACCTCTTCTGAAAAATCGCAGCCAATTTCATTTTTTTCCTTGAAAAAGAGTTGACAAAACCACTAAACATAGTTAACATTACCTCAGTTGTTTTTCAGGTTTATATTCCTCTATATACAACGCTCCCTGGCAAAGGCGCCAGGGTTTATTCCTGCCGCTTAGCTGCCAAAAGCTTTAGAAATTTTTCAAACTTATCTTCTTCATCCTTTTTACCCAGACCCTGCCAGATAGCAGGGTCTTCATTTTACTATAATATAATATTAACGTTACTAATTAAGAAATAAGAATTATCAGGAAAGTTTTAGGTTAAGGAAACCCAGGCGCAAGGCCCGGTTGTCGTGCGAGGCCGGGTTAGCCCGGGATGGTACAAAGACTCCGTCCGCCGGGTCGGGCCGCAGCGTGATAACATTCTCACCCGGTTGGAGCTTGATACCGGCCAGGTGGAGCGTCTGGATGCCCGTTATTTTAGTATCATTAACTACCGCTCCGTTTAGCAAAACCTGGAGCCGGCGCGGTTTATCCGGCGAGACAGCCTGAATATCGAGGTTATAGGACGGTTTGAGGGGTGTATCAGGCCCGGCCAAAATAATCACCCGGGCGTCCGCGGCCCCGGCGTCAATCCAGCGCTGGCGGCTTCCACCACTAACCGGCTCGACAACCGTCCAACCCTGCCCTAGCACCATAACCGGGTTTTGGAGAGGAGTGGCCGGAATGTCCCAGACGCGGGCGACGCTATCCTGAAAGTCAGGCTTTTTATTATCAAAGGCGTAATTTATCAGTCGTTCGGCCCTGGTTGCGTCGTAGGATTTGCCGGGCTGGTCGGGGTCTTCGGCGTAAAGAATCAGGTAGCCGAAATTCTGGTAAGCCAGCAGGCCGAGTTCTTCCCGGGGCGTTTTGGTGGGGATAATATCCGGTTCGGGGGCACGCAGGTCAATCCAGTCAAAGAGCGGAGAGTCATGGGCCTGACGGTGCGGGTCAATTAGCTTTCGGCTGATATAGCCCCCGGTGATAGGCCGCTGGTGATAAATCTGGTAGAGCATGCGCGGGCTGTCCGGGTTGCCGTGATTGGTCACAGGCAGTTCCAAAATAGCTTTGTCAGCCGGGACGCTCCCGTTATCGGCTGCAATAAACTGCGTGAAAGCAGGCTGCACAAGCGGGTCCGGCGGCGGCAGAATGCCCGGCCATGTTTCGAAAAAGGCCAGCGCCAGCGCCAGCCCGGCCACCACCGGGCGCGCGCCCAGCCGGGAGAAAAGCCGGCGCTCTTCAGGAATATGTGCGAGCCAGCAGGTCAGGCCAAAGGCGGCCAGGATGCCAACCGAGAACTGAGCCAGCAGCATATAACGTTCGGGAAAGCGCCCGATATCGAGAAAGGGCAGTTTAGTCAGCAGGCGGTAGGGCATCGGAAAGTTGGTGTTATTGCCGTTAATCCGCAGGCTCGGCCCAAAAGCCAGCAAGAACCAGAACAGACCGTTAAAGACCCAGAACCACAGACCACGCATCCTGAACAGGGCGTAAACGGCCAGCGCCAGGGGTACAAAACTTAAAACCGCGCCCCAATTGTTCAGAGCTTCCCCGGACGCGCTGGCATTAAGGCCGAGCGCTTTCCACAGGCCCAGGCCGCTACCCCACCAGGGCTGGTGAAAGGGCGGCAGAAAAACCGTCGCCAGGTCGGCGCTGTGGACCTGGTCGTTGGTGTCGCCGGTAGCTAACTGGTAGTTGCCGCTGGTGACTTCCCGGATGGTGCCGAGCAGTACCGGGGTATAGGGCAGAACGCCCAGGATAAACACGCCCGCCAGTTTGAGAGCGAACCGGCCCAGGCTGCGCCCGAAAATTCCCAGCGTTTCCCGGCCTCGCCGTACCGCGTCCAGCCCGCTAAGAATCATCCAGAGCCAATACAGCCCGGCGAAAAGGCCCAGGTAGCTGGCGTAGTAATAGTCGACCATAATGGTCAGGAAAAAGAAGAAAGCCGCCGCCAGACCCTCGCGGAGTATCGCCGGGCGGGTGGTAGCCTTTTCGAGCCGGAACATAAACAACATGAAAAAAGGCAGCCACTGGAGCGAAATAAGGTTAAGCTGGTCCTGGCGCAACTCGACAAAGTGGTAGGGGCCAAAGCTCCAGACAAGACCGGCCAGGAGGCCGCCCCAGAAGTTGCCGGTCAGGTAACGGCCCAGGAAAAACCCGCCCAGGCCGCCCAGCGGAAACGCCAGCAGTTCGATAAAGCTGTAGGCCGGGATGAGGCCGAAAATAAGTTGCAAAGGCAGTCCGATAACCTGGTTATAGGGGCTGAAAGTTTGTAAATAAAGGCTGGTCCCGTAGGGGTAGAATAAAAAATTGGTCTGGTAAGGATTATGTAAATTCAAAACCGAGCGTTTAACCCACCAGAAATTCCACAGGTTCTGGTTGCGGTCTACCGGGAAATGACCCGGCGTACCCAGGCCGAGATTAACAACTACCGGCCAGGCAAAAAACAGGGTTAAAGCGCAGTAAAAGAGGAAAGCGTAAAACGCGGGCCGGTTCACCAGGCGGCGGACTTTTACCGGCCCTGAAGCCGTTTGGTCCAGCGGCGTAGAATTCACCATAAAGTTAAAAAGATTCCTTCAAAAAACTTACCGTTAAGGCTGCCAGTATACCTCAAAACCCGCCCCTTTTTTCTGCCCACTGACTACTGACTACCGCTCACTGATAAAACTTTAGTATATAATATTACCACCGCCTTTTTTCAACTCGATATAGTATAAAGGACAAATTCAACATGCAACCAAGGAAAATTCAGGTTGGCGACCTGGCTATTACCGTCCACGAAAGCCAGGGAACCGGCCCTTCTGCGCTTTTTATTCACGGCAACTCGGCTAACGGGCTGACGTTTAAAGAACAACTGGAAGGCCCGCTCGGCCAGAAGTACAAAATCGTGGCCCTTGACCTGCCCGGTCACGGCACTTCCAGCCGCGCCACTCACCCGGCAGAAACCTATCACATGCCGGGTTACGCGAGAGTGGTCGCCGGGCTGGCCCAACAGTTAGGGATGACTGACGCGGTGCTGGTCGGCTGGAGCCTGGGCGGGCATATTGCCCTGGAAGCGGCCAAACTTCTCCCGCAGTCGAGAGGTATTATAATCTGGGGTGCGCCCCCGGTCGGTATTCCCCCGGCGATGCACATGGCTTTTCTGCCCAACCCGGCTATGGCGGGAGCCTTTGCCGCCGAACTGACCCCGGAACAAATCACGGCCTTTGGCGAAGCCTGTCTTAGACCGGGCGCGAAACCTGACGCCGATTACTTCGAGGCTTTCGCCCAGACCCACGGCCTGGCCCGCGCCACCATGGGCGGCAGCATTATGACGGCCAACTACGAGGACGAAGTTAAAATCGTCCAGAACCTCGATAAACCGCTGGCGATTTTGCAGGGCGAACGCGAACAATTGGTTAATCTTGAGTATCTCAAAAGCCTGCAAGCGCCGACCTTATGGCGCGGGGCGGTGCAGGTCATCCCGGACGCCGGGCACTCACCCCAGGTTGAAACGCCCGCCGCTTTCGATGCCCTGGTCGCAGCCTTTCTGGAAGATACCAGCAAGTAGCAAAGGCATGAAAAAGGCCGGGTAGCAATACCCGGCCCTTTATTTTCTAAAGATGAGAACTAGTACTTAACGCAATCGCGGTGGTAGTAGTTGGTTTCTTTGCTGCCATCCGCGCGGAGGGTTTTAACAACCATCAGGTTACGCTCGGTGGTCATTTTTTCGCATTTCTCACAGTTGTGACCGGTTGGCAAATTCACGTTCTGCCCGGTAGGAACTGTTTTGGAAAGTTTTACGTCCTTAGCCATTTCTCCCCGAATCCTTTCTTAAAAAATCCTATTTAAATAACACTTTCTGAGTAGGATGCCGACTTATAATTAAAATGGCTCCCTAGACCGCCCAATATTATACTACCCCTCTTTCACTTTCGCAAGCAGGCTAACAAAGGTCTAACATAGCTTACTTGACAAAACCAACGTACCTTGATAAGCTTACTAATGAAAAGTAAGTAGCCTTAGATCCAGGATAAAGCAAATTATTTAAAACATTTTATTTAAATTCAGGGTTAGAGTTTAT
>CADDZM010000267.1 GCA_902812345.1 Chloroflexota bacterium
GTGTTGGGTCGTGGTAAGTTTAAGGTCCTGGGGTAAATCGAGAACCTGATGGCTTTGCCAGCTGGCGACGACTACCCTATCCAGCTCAGCGTGGCACTCCTCACAGGCTTGGGGCAGCTGGTCCACGAGTAGGTCGGGAGTTTCATTCCAACTCAAAGTATGGCCTTCGTGACCGCTCTGGGCGCCGGGCTTTTTACCAGTGGCTTTACGCAGACTTCTCTTTTTAGGGGGTCGCACGAAAGCGTCGGAGGAAGTGGGTTTAGAAGAATTGCGACTATTGAGAGCTAGTTGCGCCTCAAGCTGAGCCACTCGCTCTAACAACTGAGCATTGAGGGCTTTGTGTGCGGCATTTTCAGCTTTGAGTTGTTTGTTTTCTTCTTCTAAACTCATTGTTTTAATTTAACAGCTTTGTCAAGTACCTGTGTAATTACGAGAATTCAACAATGCCGAAATTTGGTGGAAAACTTACTATTTAAGGGCCAGTTCCGGCGCTGGCTTAGCGGCGGTCTTTTCGGGGTGCGCCTGGGCGACCGGCGTGAACAAGCCTACCAGGGCCAGACACAGGCTGAAAATGCCAATGCCCACGATAACCGGGACGCTCCCGGTCTTTTCGGCCGTGGCAGTTGCGATAGCGGCCCCGATTGGTCCCGGTACGGCATTTAAGGCCCAGAAAATCGCCGTGACCCGGCCCAGCATTTGATTGGGGGTGATGGTCTGGCGCAAGGCCATCGAGACAGTGCCCTGGACCGATTGAGTGTAAGTGAAGGCGACACCCATCAGGCATAATAAAAGGAAGCTTGGCGCGAGACCGATGAAGGCTGTCGCAACTCCGCCCATGCCTACCCCACCGAGAAAGCAAGCCCCGAACCCGAGGTGACGGCGCAGCCAGGCCACCGTTATCCCGCCCGCGATAAACCCGATGCTGCTAAAACCAAGCATGATACCGACCGCGTTATCATCTAGCTTCCAGTCGTGTTTGAGGTGAAAGATGAATAAATCGAGACTGGCCGTGTTTATCAGGGAGAAGAAGCCCAGGATAATGGTCACGGTGCGCAAGACCGGTTGCCGCCAGAGGAATTTCAGGCCGGAAAGCCATTCTTGCACCAGATTTTTAGGCTCGCTCAGTTCAATATGCTCACCTTCGACCGGGTAGAAGCGCACCAGGGAGAGTGACACCGCTGAAAAGCCAAACGAGAGGGCATTGATGCCGACTGTCGTGGCGGGTCCGACCTGGGCTGAAGTAAATCCGGCCAGCATCGGTCCGGCTACAAAGGCAAAACCAAAAGTCGTTTGGAGACGGCCGTGGGCTTCGGTTAGCTGGCCTTTATTGACCAGGTGGGTGATTGCGGTAATGTAACTGACCTGGAAGAACGAGCCGAGTGAGGCGCTGACCGCTGTCACAGCATAGATTAACCAGATTTGCGGTCCGGCCAGCCACCAGACCAGCGGTATCATGGCGTTAACGGCCAACCGGCCCAGGTCGCACCAGACCATGAGCAGGCGGCGGTCCACCCGGTCCACGACCACGCCGGAAATCAGGTTTGTAAACAGGCTGCTGAGGCCAAAGGTGCCGGTAACGAGGCCCATCTGGGCAACTGACCCGGTGGCTTGCAGGACTAAAAGAGGCAGCGCAATCAGAGCGAACGAGTCGCCCAGGTTGGAGAAGGTCTGGCCGGACCAGAAGATATTAAAGTTGCGGTTGCGCCAGAGATTTGAAGTCAAAAAGGGTTGCTCTCCATTAAATTTTACGGGCGGCCTTGCCCGTTGTCCGATATTAACCCGTCCGGTTTGCAAATAAATTTACCCGGTGAATTAATCCCCGAAGCTCAGGTCGGGGTGCCGGTCTGCCCAGGGCCGCGCTTTCTCAAAAGCCCCCGCCGCTTTAAGCAACTTTGCTTCCGCCAGGCGACGCCCTATAATCTGAATACCTACCGGCAGGCCGCTCTTTGAAAAGCCGCACGGTACTACCAGCGAGGGCAGGCCGGTCAGCGTTATGGCGTAAGTCAGGCCCAGCCATGCCACGTAATTTTCCATTTTGCGCCCGCCTACTTCCGGTGGGCTGATGGTTTCTACCGGGAAAGGCAGCGTCCCGGCGGCGGGGACCAGCAGCAAATCGTACTCGTCAAAAAAGCGGCGAACTCTATCCCAGAGCTTGCCCCTGGCTATCTCGGCCTGGCCCACTTCCAGACCGCTTAAAGTCAGGCCGTACTCGGTGTTCCAGACCAGGTTAGCCTGCATTTTATCACGCCACCGGGGCAGAAAACCGGCGTAAGCGGCAGCCATACGCACTCCCCGCAGCGCCTGGAAAATCTGTGGGCTATCCGAAAAGTCGGGCGCGGCTTCATCCACTTTGCAGCCAAGCTCGTTTGCAAAGACCTGAGCCGCCCCCTGGCAGATTTCGACCACTTCAGGGTCTACCGGGGCAAAACCGAGGTCGGGACTCCAGCCTACTTGCCAGCCGGTAATATCTGGCTGCTCGATGGCAGCAAGGTATTCGGCCGGGTGGTCCGGTTCGGAAATTGGCGCTCGCCGGTCCGGTCCGGCCATTACCGAGAGCAGCAGGGCTGTATCCCGCACGTCGCGCGCCATTGGGCCGCTGGCTGAGAGATTATCCCAGGGCAAATTGGTGGGGTATTCCGGGACCAGACCCCAGGAAGGCCGGAACCCGACCACGTTGCAAAAACTGGCCGGAGTCCGCAGCGACCCGCCTAAATCGGTGCCGGTTGCCAGGGGAGTCAAACCTGCCGCCAGGGCTACCGCGCTACCACCGCTCGAACCGGCGGGCGTGAGGGCTGTATTCCAGGGGTTGCGGGTGATGCCGAAAAGAGTGTTAAAAGTTTGTGCGCCGGTCCCGAATTCGGGAGTGTTGGTCTTGCCCAGCACGATTGCGCCTGCCGCCTTCAAACGCTGAACAATCGCGGCGTCTTCTTCGGGAACGTTATCGGCATAAATGTGCGAGCCGTAAGTGGTGCGTATCCCGGCGGTCGGGGTTAAATCTTTCACCGCTACCGGCACCCCGTGCAGCGGTCCGATATGGTGACTTTGACTTTGCATGACTTCTCTTTCGGCCTGACGGGCGGCGGCCCGGGCCGGTTCGGTTGCGACGGTAACAAAGGCCAGCAGGCGCGGGTTTAGTTTTTCAATCCGGGCCAGGAAATCGTCCACCGCTTCCACCGGCGATATTTGTCTTTGCCGGATAAGTTCAGCCAGTTCAGCCGCCGGGGTAAAAGCAAAATCAGATTTTCCCATAATTTCCTATCCATTAAAAGTCAAATATTTTTGGTAAAAAGAAGACCTGGCCTGCTTTTTGGCTGGCCGGGTCTATTGTGTAATATTCTTTTAACCTGTGCAATCGCTAAACGGTGTCAGGGTTCCGCGACTTTATTCGATTTTTCGGCCTGACCGCCCTAATTACGTTCAACCTTTAACATGCTAAGTTTAACGCTAAATCTTGTAGCTTTCCATATCGCGCCAGTTAAGGCCAACCTTCAGGTCAGCTTTAAGCGGCACCGATAACTGGACTACGCCTTCCATATTCCGTTTCACCAGTTCAGCCAGGACCGCCAACTCCGTGTGGGGCGCTTCAAAGACGAGTTCGTCGTGCACCTGCAACAGCAGCCTGGCGCGCAGCTTTTTATGGCGCACCTCGTTTGATACGCGTACCATCGCAATTTTAACAATATCGGCGGCGGTACCCTGCACCGGCATATTAATAGCCTGCCGCTCGGCGGCCTGACGGATGGCGGCGTTGGAGTTGCGCAGTTCGCCCATGTAGCGGCGGCGGCCCAGAATAGTCTGAACATAGCCGGTTTCGCGGGCCTGGGCCGGCGTCTGGTCTAAATACGCCTTGATAGCCGGGTAGCGCTCGTTATAATCCTTGATAAAAGTCCCGGCCTCTTTGACCGAAAAGCCGGTGCGCTGGCTTAAACCGAACGCGCTCAACCCGTAAATAATGCCGAAGTTGACGGTCTTTGCCATCCGGCGCATATCCGGCGTTACCTCGGTTTCCGGGACGCCGAAAACGTCCGAAGCGGTTGCGGCGTGAATATCCTTGTCGTGCAGAAAGGCGTCCACCAGGCGGGGGTCTTGCGTTACATGGGCCAGGATGCGCAATTCGATTTGCGAGTAGTCGGCGGCAAACAAAACGCTTTCCTCGTCCTTAAAAAAGCGGTGGTCGGACGAATTATCGGCCACAAAAGCTCGCCGGATTTCGCTGCCGGCTTCGGTGCGAATGGGGATATTCTGCAAATTCGGGTCGCTGCTGGAAATACGCCCGGTGCTGGAGCCGATTTGATGGAACGAAGTGTGTATCCGGCCCGTTTGCGGGTTAATCAGGAGCGGCAGGCTGTCCACATAAGTTGATTTCAACTTGCCGAAATGGCGAAAGTCCAGGATTTTGCCGACTACCGGGTCATGGTCGCGCAGACCGTCCAGGATTTCTTTGGTGGTCGAGAATTTGCCGGTCGAAGTCTTCTTGCCGCCCGGCAGGCCCAGCTTGACGAAAAGCGCCTCGCCCAACTGGTCCGGCGAATTGATGTTAAACTTATAGCCGACCGCCTCGTAGATTTCCTTCTCAAGCTGCTCCATTTTCTTGAAAAGCCCGGTTGAGATTGACTGCAAGCTCGGCACATCCACCGTAATCCCGCACAACTCCATCTCCGCCAGGACCGGGACAAGCGGCATTTCCACCTTCATGAACAGGTCCGAGAGGCCGTCGCGGTCCAATTGCGGCGCAAGGTCGTCCACCAACCGTAAGGTCATATCGGCGTCGGCGCTGGCGTAAGCCACCACATTTTCAATCGGGGCCAGGTCAATCGTAAGCTGTTTCTTGCCGCTGCCAATAAGCTCTTCAATATGGGTCATTTCTTCGCCCAGCCGGTTGAAGGCTAAATCTTTCAGGCCCGCTTTAAGCATACCGACCAGTTGGGCTGCAATCATTACGTCAAAATCCACGTTTACCTTGAACAGGTTTACACCGGCCCGGTGCAAAATCTCCAGGTCGTACTTGGCATGGTGGGCCGCTTTGAAGATTTTCGGGTCGTAAAAGACCGGTTCAAGGGCTTCGCGCACCTCGGTCCAATCGAGTTGGTCGGGTGATTTTTCGGTAACGCTGGCGGGGCTGCCTTCGACCGGCTGGCGGTGGCCGACCGGGACATAGTAAGCCTCACCGGGCGCGGGTGAAACGGATAGGCCGACCAGTTCGGCTCGGATTGTATCAATGGCGGTCGTTTCGGTGTCGAAAGCGAACCGGCCCGCTTCCTGAAGCCGGGCAACCAGTTGGTCGAGTTCTTCGCGGGTACGCACGGCCCGGTAATTTACGTTATCCGGCAGGACCGGCGCGGCCATTTTGGGAATTACCAGGCTGCTCTTAGCTGCCGGGGACGCGGTTTCACTATCGGTGCGGCCGTCGGTGCGACCGTCGGCGGGCTGGTCCAGGTCAAACATTGACAGTTGGCCGCCCTGCCCCTGTTTCCAGGGCTGGACACCGGCGGTGGGTTCAGTATCCACTTTAGCCGGTGGGGCTGAAGGCGCGGCCGGGGCAGCTTCGGCGGGAGAAGCCGCGCTAGAAGGCTGGCCGAGTTCGAGTTTATTTATTTTAGGGAGCAGCGAATTAAATTCCAGTTCGCGGAAAAGCTCAATCAGGCGTTCGCGGTTAGCCTGCCCGGCTTTAGCAGAGGCGATGTCGAGTTGTACCGGCACTTCAGTCACAATCGTGGCGATGCGTTTGCTCTGAATAACCTGGTCACGGTAATTTTTCAGGGCTTCGCTCACTCTGGGTTTAAGCTCGTCCAGGTGTTCGAGGATATTCTCGACCTTGCCGTAGGTTGTAATAAGGTCGGTGGCCGTTTTCTCGCCCAGGCCCGGCACGTTTGGAATGTTGTCGCTTTTGTCCCCTACAATCGCCTTGTAATCCGGCACAAATTCAGGGCCAAAGCCGTAGCGGTTAATTACGCCCTGCACATCGTAATAGCGGGCGTCGCTGAAACGCGCGCGCGGTCCCGCGCCCGGCAGCACGGCCCGCGTCTGGTCGTTGACCAGTTGCAGCAAATCGTTATCCCCGGTAACAATCAGGGCTTCCAGGCCGCGCTCGTTGGCCTGTTTCGCCAGCGTCCCGATAACATCGTCAGCCTCGAACCCTTGCTGTTCGTAGATGGTAATGCCCAGGGCTTCCACTACCTCGCGGATACGCCAGATCTGATTTGCCAGGTCGTTCGGCATTTCGGCGCGGTTGGCCTTGTATTCGACAAATTCCTCGTGGCGGAAGGTATGGCCGCCCTCGAAAGCCAGCACGATATAATCAGGCGTATCGCGCCGCAGCACTTCGAGGAGCATCGAGGTAAACCCGAAAGTAGCGTTGGTCAACTCGCCTTTGCTGGTCGCCAGGCCGGACTTGATGGCGTGATAAGCCCGGAAAATGATGCCGAACCCGTCAATCAGGACCAGGCGCCCCTGCAATTTTTCGTCTGTTTTGGGTGATGTTTTACCGGTTTCCGCCAAATTTTCACTCGCGGTTTGTGCCATGTGGGTTAGCCTCCTGTAGCTAAATATCCTTTGCCCGCATTATACACTAAATCATTGGCGGACCTCTTTTTATCAACTTATCCCCATTTTCAGGCAATTGTGCCAAATTGACACCTTCCGCTGTATACAAGTATAATTTATCACAATGATAAGAAGCGTTAAACGTTAAACGTTGAACGTCAAACCTGGAAAGAGCGTCTAAAAGAGGCATTATTTAACCAGTTTGGGAAATATTCAAAGTAAAAGTAAAATTATTTACGTTTGACGTATGATGTGCAACATCAAACGTTTGACGTTCAACGAGGGATGATAAATGTTTAAGGTGCTGGTAAGCGACCCGATAGCGAAAGAAGGGCTTGACCGCTTGCGCGAGGCCGGGGCGAACATTGACCTGACAGTAGATGTTAAGACCGGGCTGCCCAAAGATGAACTTTTAAAGATTGTAGCTGACTACGATGGCCTGATTGTGCGCAGTGAAACCAGGGTCACGGCTGAAGTTATCCGGGCTGCCACTAACCTCAAGGTTGTCGCCAGGGCCGGGGTTGGCGTGGACAATGTAGATGTCCCGGCGGCCACCGAACGGGGCATTATCGTGGTCAATACCCCTACCGGTAACACGATTGCTGCCTGCGAACAGGCATTTACTTTGCTCCTGTCGACCGCCCGTAAATTGGGCCAGGCTAACATAAGCATGAAAGCCGGGCGCTGGGACCGCAAACTTTTCATGGGCGTCGAACTGGCCGGGAAGACCCTCGGCATCATCGGCCTGGGCCGGATTGGCACCGAGCTTGCCAGACGCGCGACCGCTTTCGGCATGGCCCCTATCGCTTACGACCCCTTTGTGCAGTCCGCCTATGCTGAAAAGCAGGGCATTATCCTCACCTCCCTGGATGAAGTCTACCGCCAGGCCGACTTTATCTCGGTCCATTCGCCCCTTTTGCCGGAAACCTACCACATGATCAGTACAGCCGCTTTCGAGAAGATGAAGCCCGGCGTTCGTATTGTCAACGCAGCCCGTGGCGGCATTATTGACGAAGACGCCCTTTACGAAGCCCTGAAAAGCGGCAAGGTTGCGGCGGCCGGTCTGGACGTTTTCGAGAAAGAGCCGGTTGACCCCGAAAGCCCGCTGGTGAAGCACGAAAACGTGGTGGCGGCCCCACACCTGGGAGCAAGCACTGTGGAAGCCCAGGTCAAAGTCGCAATAGACGCCGCCGAGTCGGTAGTAGCCGCCCTTAACGGCGAACTGGTGCCGAACGCGGTCAACCTGCCCGGTCTCAGCAGCGAGGCTCTGGCCCAATTAAAACCCTACCTGCAACTGGCGACTAAACTCGGTCGCCTGGCGACTTCGCTCTCGGACGGACCAATCAGCAAGGTTGAAGTTTTGTGCCAGGGTGACGTGCTGCCCGACCACGCCCGGCTTATCAGCATGGCGGCCCAACAGGGCTTGTTGGAAAGCCAGTCCGGTTATGACGAGCCGGTAAACCTGGTAAACGCGCGCTCGATGGCGGTCCGGCGCGGCCTGGAAGTGACCGAAAAGACTACCACCGAGGCCGGGCAGTTCACCGGTCTGACCATCTCGCTGCGCGTCCAGGCCGGTTCCGCCAGCAACGGCGACCACCCGTTACAGCCGATCGGCCTGCGCATCTTTGACGGCACGGTTATCAACGGCCAACCGCGCATCGTCAGCCTTAATGGCCTGATGGTGGACGTAGAACCGTCCGGCTATATGCTGGTCAGCCGCCACATTGACCGCCCCGGCATGATTGGCCGCGTCGGTACGGCCCTGGGCAGCTACGGCATTAACATCGCCCACATGGAAGTAGGCCGCCGCCAGAAAGGTGGCGAAGCGGTCATGATACTGGCGATTGACGAACCGGTAAACCAGGCCATGATGGAAGAACTCAGCAAGATTGACGGCGTAGAGAATTTGCGCTTTGTCAGTTTAGGGGACTAGATTTTCTCGAAACGAATAAAGAATTTGTCTGCTAGTAAGCAACAAACATTTTGAATAGCCAGGTGAAAACCCGGCTTTTTATTTCAATTAGAAAGCACTTATTATAAATTTTGAGGATTATTTGTTATAATATCTTTCATTACCGTACAGAAAAGGACTTGAACTGAAGAGGAGGAAAAAGGCTGTCACTCATGTTAAACTGGTTTTGCAAATTTAAAAAATAACCAGGAGGAAAACATGAGCGACAGCCATAGAAGAT
>CADDZM010000268.1 GCA_902812345.1 Chloroflexota bacterium
ATTAAAATGTCCGGCAGCGGGACCAGCCAATCGCTGACGTGAAAGCCTAATATGGTGCCGGAGGCGGCCTGAATCTGGTTGTAGACATCGGGGTCCCACCAGACATGGAAAACGTCTACCACTACCCCCAGGTTTGGTTCGTTTAGCTGCCGCACTATCCGGTTGGCCTGCGCTAACGAAACAATCACCGAGCGGTCCGCGGTATACATCGGGTGCATCGGCTCGATACCCAGTTTTATGCCGTGCTCGGCGGCAAAGGGCAACAGTTTTTCGATGGAATTTTGGACATACTCGCGGGCGGCCCCCAGGTCTTTACCGCTGGCCGGACCACAGACCAGCACGAGGACTTCGGTGCCGAGGGCGGCGGCTTCTTCGATAGCCCGGCGGTTATCATCCAGGCGGGCCTGTCTTTCCGGTTGGGTGGGCGCATCGAACCAACCGCCCCGGCACAGGCTGGAAACTTTCAACCCGGTCTCGCGCACCAACCGGGCCGTTTGCGCGAGGCCGGTGGCGGCGACCTTATCGCGCCACAAGGCGATGGAAGGAATACCGGCCTTTACACAGCCTTCAATTGCTTCCGGCACACTCCATTGCTGGGTAGTAATCTGGTTGAGGCTAAGCCTTGAAAGGTCTGTCAGAGGGGTCATGGATTCCTCCTATTTTCTATTCGAAACCGGCCAGGGCCAGCACCCGCTGCATCCGTTGGGCGGCCCTCTCCGGGTCTGTAAGCAGCCCGGCTTTATCGGCCAGGACCAGCAGCCCGGTTAGATGCAGGACCGAGCGGGCGCTTTCCAGGCCGGCCACCATTTTGAAATGAGATTGATGTCCGTTCAGGTAAGCCAGGAAAACTACCCCCGTCTTGTAGTAAAAGGTCGGTGCCTGGAAGATATGGCGGGATAGGGTGACAGTTGGCCCAAGAATCGCCCGGTAGCGGGCCGTATCGCTATCATCCAGGGCTTGCAGGGCCGCGGCGGCGGCGGGCGCAATGGCATCAAAAATACCCAGTAAGGCATTGCTGTAACCTTGCACGTCGCCCTCAATCAGTTCCGGGTAGTTGAAGTCGTCGCCGGTATACATCCTGACTGAGGGGGGTAATTTGCGGCGCATGGCAATTTCATGCCGGGCCTCCAGCAACGAGATTTTAATTCCTTCAATTTTAGCGCTGTGGCGTTCAATCAGGCTCAGGCAAACCGCCATGGCAGCCTCTATATCGCGGTGGCCCCAGTACCCGGCCAGGGCCGGGTCAAACATATCGCCCAGCCAGTGCAAGATAACCGGCTGGTTTACCTGGCTTAAAATATGGTCGTAGACTTGCAGGTAATCGTCGGGGTTTTTGGCGCAGGCGGCTAAGGCCCGGCTTGCCATCAGGATAATCCGCCCGCCCTGGCTTTCCACGAGACTGCACTGTTCCGTATAGGCGGCTACGACTTCCGGCAGGGTCACGCCAGGGGCCGGGGTCAGGTGGTCGGTCCCGGCCCCACAGGCAATCCCCCCGCCTACCGAGCGGGCTTCCGCCAGCGACCGCCGGATTAACTCCCGGGTGGCGGGCCAGTCCAGGCCCATGCCGCGCTGAGCCGTATCCATCGCTTCCGCGACTGAAAATCCAAGCGACCAGAGGTGGCGGCGGAAGGCCAGGGTAGCTTCCCAATCCAGGCTGGCCGGGGCGGTGGGGGTATTATCGGCCAGCGGATTGCAGACGACATGGGCGGCGGCAAAGGCCACCCGGCTTTTTGCCGGACCGGCCGAGGCCGGGTAGGGACTGGGTTCGCCCAGGCTGTAGGGGCGGCGGGTACCGTCCGGTTGGGGCAAAAGTAATTTTGTGGTCATAGGTTTACCGCTCTACCCCGGCGCTCAGGTCCGGCACATCTAACCAGCGCCGTTCTTTCCAGGATTGCAGCCCCAGTTCGGCCAACTGAACCCCCTTAACGCCTTCCATTAAATCCCAGCGAAACGGCGTATCGAGCACGACATGTTTGAGAAAAAGCTCCCATTGAATTTTGAAGGCATTTTCAAACACGCCGTTGTCCGGCACATCCATCCATTCAGAGCGGAAATCAAGCGGATTGGGAATGTCGGGGTTCCAGACCGCTTTAGGGGTGTTGACCCGCCCCTGGACTTTACACTCGCGCAAGCCGGCCACCGCGCTGCCGTGGGTGCCGTCAACCTGGATAGACAGAAGTTCATCGCGGTAGACCCGGACGCACCAGGAGGAGTTAAAATGAGCGATAATGCCGCCTGCGAGTTGGAAAGTTGAGTAGGCCGCATCATCGGCGGTAGCGGGGTAGGTTTTGCCCTGTTCGTCCACCCGCTCCGGAATATGGGTCGCGCCCAGGCAGGAAACGGCTTTAATTTCGCCAAAGAGGTTGGACAGGACATACTGCCAGTGACACAGCATATCGACAATAATTCCGCCGTCTTCTTCCTTGCGGTAATTCCAGGAAGGCCGCTGGGCGGTCTGCCAATCGCCTTCAAAGACCCAGTAGCCGAACTCGCCGCGGACCGAAAGAATCCGGCCAAAGAAGCCGCTATCAATCACTCTTTTCAACTTTAGTAAGCCCGGCAGGAAAAGTTTATCCTGAACCACCCCATTTTTAACCCCGGCAGTCCGGGCCAATGTCGCAATCTCAAGAGCGGCTTGCAGGTCGGCTGCCACCGGCTTTTCACTATAAATATGTTTTCCGGCATGGATGGCCCGCTTGATGGACTCGGCGCGGTGGGCGGTGGTCTGGGCATCGAAATAAATTTCATCTTTAGAGTTAGCCAGGCACTCATCTAAATCAGTACTCCAGCGGTCAATCCCGTTAGCCCGGGCCAGGGCTTGCAATTTGGCGGCATTGCGGCCCACCAGGATTGGGTCGGGCATTATTACATCACCACTCGGCAGCCCGAGGCCGCCCTGCTGGCGAATGGCTACCAGGGACCGGATAAGGTGCTGGTTAGTCCCCATGCGCCCGGTGACGCCGTTCATGATAATGCCGATATTTCGACTGCTCAAAGCTTTATTCCCTCTGATTGCTTTCAAGTAAAGAAATTCAAGTAAAGAAATTCAAGTAAAGAAATTCAAATTGAACCTTTTTTTCTTTTCGGTTTGGGTTTAATCTTATCCGTTTAATGTTAAAAGCAGTAGCACACGGTTGGCCGGGCGGTTAATTTAGCTAACCGCCCGGCCAAATTCAGACCTTAACCTTTAATAGCTGCAGCGAACTCTTTGGCAACGGTATCGCCGCCGCGACTTTTCCAATCGCTGATGACCTTATCAAGCGCGGTAAGGGGCTGGCGGCCCCTGACTATCGCATTTATTCCGTCATTAATGACGGTATTCAACTCGCTTTGCTTGCTAACCCAGGTCTGGGAAAAAGCGGTCAGGGCCGGGTTGAAATACACGTTTGCCAGCAAAGCCTTGATGGTGTTCTGCATCAACGGTCCCTGGTCCGGGTAGCCCGGGTAGAAAAGCCCCGGGGCGGCATTCATGATGTAAGCAAGGTTACCGAGCTCATTTTTCCCCTGGTCAGTCTGCACCGGTAAGCCGTCGGCGTTCCTGGTAAAGTCTACTCCTTCGATACCATAGTTCACGAAGATATTCTCTTCACTGCCGAAGGGGGCCGCGAAGTAGTCTAGAATCCGCAACAACTCTTTGGCCCGTTCAGGGTCTTTACCGGCTTTGGAAGGAATCATCGCCAACGCATAGTAACCGGGACCGCCGTAGTGCAAACCCTGTTTACCGTCAACCCCAGGGGGAAGCAGCACAACCACATCGGCGTTTGGATTGAGAGTTTTGGCGACCGCCCGGCGGCCGCTGGGGCCCGGGAGACCGGTAATGCCATCGCTCATGCCGCCGTACTTGCCGCTTACAAAGTTATTGAGGTTCTGGTCGTAGACCTGGGTCAGGGTATCGGGATAATACAGCCCGGCGGCCCAGATTTTGGTCATGAAAGCCAGGTAAGTTTTATATTCCGGCGTTTCAATGTAATAGGTCAGGCTGCCGTCGCTGTTGAGTTTCCAGGGATAAGGTACATTGAACATGCCCATAACAGTAGCATGGGTGGCCAGGACGCTATTTGGGCTATTTGTATCTCCCAAACCCCAGGTATTCTTCTGACCATCGCCATCCGGATCCTTATTGGTGAAGTTTTCCAGCATCGTGTAGAACTCATCAGGGGTCTTCGGGCTTGGATTGCCAAATTTGGTAGCCCAGTCCTGGCGCCAGAGTAAGCCGCCAGTGGTCAAGAAGCGCGGGCGAGGCACCCCATAAATCTTGCCCTTAATGCTGGAGTTCTTCCAGGCCTGGGGAGAGAATTTCGCCAGGTTCGGGTAAGCTTTAAGGGCATCCCCGCTCAGGTAAGGAGTCAGGTCGGTATAAGCGCCTTGCAGAATCAGTTTGTTCTGGTCGGGGGTGGCATTCAAGTCAACCAGCACCAGGTCACCCATATCGCCACTGGCCGAAACCACGGCCAGTTTTTCCGCGTAGCTGCCAGCGGGGATAATCAAGCAGTCCCAGGTTACCCCCAACCGCTTGTCCAGCTCTTGCCAGTACTTGTTCTGCGCCTTATCTTTAACGGTGGGATTGCCGGAACTAAAGACCATAACCTTGACGGTTCCGCCGTTGCCAGGTATCCGGCTGGTGGACTTGAAGACCGGGGGAAGAGCCGTGTAAAGGTCCGGTACCCCCGGCGCGCCGCCTGGTATAACCCCATTAGCGGCAGCGGCAGTCGTAGCAGCCCCGGCGGCAGCAGTTGTAGCGGCACTGGCAGCAGTAGTTGCCGCACTGGCAGCAGTTGTAGCGGCACTGGCAGCAGTAGTTGCCGCACTGGCAGCAGTTGTAGCGGCGCCGGTGGTTGTAGCGGCGCTGGTGGTTGTAGCGGCGCTGGTGGATGCGGCCCCTGTGGTGGGGGTCGCATCCCCACAAGCCGCCAGCAGAGCGCTGCTGGCTGGGATGATTGCTGCGGAGGCCGCGGCCAATCGGACAAACCGGCGGCGACTTAAACTACCAGCCGGTTGTTTAGCTTCATCTCTCATTAAATCCTCCATTTTAAACTTGTAAAAACCCATTAAATTGAAAGCTGTCCTGATTAATTATCCAGGCGGGCGTTTAGTTAGTCGAAACCTCTAACCTTTAATTGACCCGGTCAACACGCCTTTAGTAAAGTATTTTTGTAAGAAAGGATATACAATCAGAATAGGAAGGGTCGCCAGCACTACTACGGCCATCTGGATAGTGATTGAGGGAGGTGGTTGCTGGTTGACCACTACGTCCTGAATAACGGCCCCTTGCAGCACAAACTGGCGCAGCACAAGCTGGACGGGCCATTTGGCCGGGTCGTTGATATACAGGGTCGCATCAAAAAAGTCGTTCCAATGCGCTACGCCATAAAATAAGCCAATGGCGGCTACAACCGCGCCGGAAAGCGGCAAGACAAAGTTCCATAATATTCGAAGGTCGTTAGCGCCGTCCAGTTTGGCGCTTTCGATCAGTTCTTCCGGGATACTCATAAAAGAGTTACGGATTACCACCAGGTTAAATGCGCTGATTGTCCCTGGTAGAATAAGGGCCCACAGGTTATCCAGCAGCCCTAGTTGTTTGACCACCAGGTACTTTGGAATGATACCGGGGGCAAAAAGAATCGTGAAAGCCACCAATCCCAGGATGAAACCCCGCCCTGGTACACCCCGGCGGCTAAGACCATAAGCCATCGTGACGGTCATAACCAGGTTGACCAGCGTCCCCACGACCGTTATAAATATGCTTACCCCCACCGCTCGCGTGACCAGGCCGCTGGCAAGCACATAATCATAGGCGTCCAGGTTCGGGTGGGCCGGAATAAGCACCAATCCTTTACCGGCGACATCGCTAAAGCTCGAAAAGCTGACCGAAAGTATATAGATAAACGGGAAAATCATCACAAAAGCCAGGATAGTCCAGAATACCCGGCTGCCCCACCGGCCCAGAAAACTGGGTTTCTCATTCCATGCCGCTGCTGCCATTAGAATAACCCCTCCTCTCCAAACCGGCGCGCCAGTTTATTGGCCCCTAAAATCAAGACCAGCCCCACCACACCTTTAACCAACCCAACGGCCGTGCTGAAACCCCAATCCCCCGCCTGGATGCCCCGGAAGTAAACAAAGGTATCCAGCACTTCAGCCGCGTCGGCCCCGACCGCGTTGCGTTGCAAGAAGATTTGTTCAAAGCCGGTATTAAGGATTGTACCTAGCCGCAGGACCAGCAGTAAGATAATGATGCTGCGAATGCCTGGTAGGGTGATATGCCAGATGCGCCGCCACTTATTAGCGCCGTCAATCACCGCCGCCTCGTACAACGAAAGGTCAATCGCCGTCAGGGCCGCCAGGAAAATAATCGTACCCCAGCCGCTATCTTTCCACATTACCTCGATTACCACCAATGGTTTAAAGAAATCGGGGTTGCTCATAATATCCAGCGGTTTGCCGCCGGTTCCCCGGATAAAGTTGTTGATTAAGCCATCGCCGCCCAGGATTTGCTGAAAGAGCGAAATAATAATCACCCAGCTTATAAAGTGGGGTAAATACAGCACACTTTGTAAAAAGCGCCGGGCCTTGTCACTTACCATGTTATTAAGCATTATGGCAAGCGCAATTGGTAGGGGGAAAGCAAAAAAAATCTGAAGCAAACTGATAATCAGGGTATTCCTAATGGCTATGCCAACATCCGGGTCCGTGAAAAGGTGGACGAAGTTTGCCAGCCCAACCCACGGGCTATCGAAAAACCCCAGGTAAGGCGAGAAATCCTGAAATGCAATAATGTTGCCGAGTAGCGGCAAGTACTGGAAAACCACAAAGTAGATCAGGCCCGGTGTAATTAAGAGGTATATCCAACGCTCTCGCCACATCCTTTGCCATAGTGGAACCTTTACCGTAGGTCTGGTTTCTCGAAGAATAGCCTTCTTCTGGGAGACTGTCTGCTTCATTGCTTCTTCCTGGAGATTATATTTTTCCCAAAGGACGATTTTCGCTTTGAGCCTGGAAATTGGTAATAGGCTAAAAGCAGGGTTGGTTAGCCGTTAGTAATGGACGGGAAGTTTTAAAGTGATAAACCAAAAGGAAGTCGTTGAGGGTTGCACTCGACACAAAAACCGGCCCCCTCAAGCGTAAATTCAAAAAAGTAAACCTTTTCTAAAATATAGCATAATATTTTTACCTGTCAATAGGTTATTTTCTTAAAATAAAAAAAGGGGGGGCAAGAAAAAGGCCAAGATGCCGCTAATAAGGTTAATTTGAACTTGGAAAAGCTTTAAGATTTATTCTTTTCAGGCTTGACACCTTTTTAATTATATGGCTTAATTATAGCAACCCCTTTTCTATAGTAAACATTTACTATAGGTTTGCTTTAAGCAATCCGGTGGTCGTGGTGTAACAAGGGCCGGATTGCTACCAGGCCAGGACAGGTTTTAAAAATGACCTCAATCGTACAGGTAGCCGAATTGGCCGGGGTTTCGATAGCCACTGCCAGCCGAGTAATCAGTAAATCCAACTACCCGGTTAATTCCAGGACCCGTGAACGGGTGCTGGAGGCCGCGGCCAAACTCAATTATACCCCCAACGCCCTGGCGCGCGGCATGAAAACTCAGCACAGCAATATGCTGGGTATTATTGTGGGTGATAACACCGACCCTTATTATGCTGAAATTATGCGAGGGGTTGAAGATGTCGCTAACGAAAACGGCTATCTGACCATCGTCTGTAATACCGACCGCCAACCGGTCAAAGAACTGAAGTACCTGCAAACCTTACGCGATTTCCGGACCAGCGGCATAATTTTCGCCGGGGGCGGCCTGTCTGAACCGGGTTATCCCGAAAAATTGGCCGAAAAGGTTCGCGAATTAACCGAGCGTGGAACCGCTGTAATTACCCTTTCCCAGCACACTCTCCACGTCCCCTCTTACCAACCGGATAACTTTGGTGGGGCACGCCAGATGGTCAATAAATTGACCGCGTTAGGCCACCGGCGCATCGCTTTTGTGACCGGCCCGGCTAATTTTATTGTCGCTAATATCCGGTTGCAGGGCTACATGGCCGGGTTAATCGAAGCCGGTTTGTCGCTCAACCCGAATCTATTATTGCCCGGTGATTTTAGTATGGCGGGCGGTGAGCAAGCCGTACGCAGCCTGCCCTACCTGCCGCTCTCTGAGCGGCCGACCGCTATTTTTGCCGCCAACGATGAAACGGCCTTAGGGGTAATGATGGGGTTACGGCGGCTTGACTGGCCGGTCCCGCAAGCGGTATCGGTCTGTGGTTTCGGCGATTTGCCGGTGGCCCAGGCGGTCAACCCGACCCTGACTACCGTCCGCATTGATTTGCGTGAGTTAGGCCGGAATGGAATGCTTAAAGTGCTGGCGATTTTGAAAAATGAAACCGTCCCAACAATTGAAATAGCTCCAATAAGCATTGTAGAACGAGCTTCCACCGCTCCACCAGGCTTAAGCCCTGATTAAAAGGGACGGCCTTTACCTGAGATTTACCTGCTAAAGGAAAACCGGGTTTCCCGCCCGGTGGAAGCAGGTTGAGCTAACTTTAGCCTTTAAGGGGTCTACCAGGCCTGGACCTGGCAGATTTGATCGCCCGGAAGCCTGACAATCAGGCAAGTTATGAAAGTGAGAATAAATTTATGCCCTCTTTACAACTTGACCAGCTTGACCCGGAAAGCCGGACTTTAGTCGGAGAAACAATGAC
>CADDZM010000269.1 GCA_902812345.1 Chloroflexota bacterium
CACTCCCCTACCGGGGCCGGACGCGCTGCATATGGTCCGCGAGAGCGCCCAATATGCCCTGGGCTTACTGATGCGGAACCAACCGGGCGATAAAGAACGGGCCAACCGGATTATTAACCTGGTGCTGGACAGCCAGTTTGACGAACCCGGCCAGCCCTACCACGGCACTTTCTACCGCTATCCCGAAGAAGCGCACCCACCGGCCCGGTCGCTAATGTGGCGCGATTATGATCCAAACTGGCGTGAATTTATCGGCAGTTGTCTGGCGATTATTTTAGATGAATTCTCTTCCGAACTGGAACCGGGCCTGGAAGAACGGGTTTATAATTCAATAAAACTAATAATTGCCGGTACGCTTTCCCGCCCCATCCCGGCCAGCTATACCAATATTGTTCTGATGAAAGCTTTCATGCTGGTCTACGCCGGGAACCTCTTAAATAACCCGGAATGGACCGGCCTGGGTGAGGCGCTGGCCGAAGAAATATATGCCCACTTTAGTGAAACCGGCTGTTTCGACGAATATAATTCACCTACCTATTATGGTGTTGACCTTATGGCCCTGGGTATGTGGGTCACCTTTTCGACTTCACCGCGCCTGCGGGAACTTGGTGAAAAGATGGAAGCCCTTCTCTGGCTGGAAATCGCCCGTTTTTATCACGCCGGACTTAAAAATATAGGCGGGCCGTTTGACCGCAGCTACGGGATGGATATGCGAAAATATGTGACCGGCGTTGGAATTTCAATGCGGCTAGGGCTGGGTAAAGAACTGGCCGCTCTGCCGGATACCGCGGTCGCGCCCGAAGATTTCCAGGCCGCGCATAAGGACGACCTGCCGATTTTAACAATGTGGGCGGCCGCCGTTGGCGTGCGGATACCGGAGGAAGCCCGCGCTATTTTTACCAGCTTTAGCGGGGAACGTTCCGTCGAACGGCTTATCCAGAAATCACCTCAACGGGTTGCGACCGCCTGGCTGAGTGAAAACGTTATGCTTGGCGCCGAAGATGCCAGCCGCACCAAACCGGTCTGGAACCAGTATCACCTGGCGACTATGCACTGGCGTTCCAGCAACAATGATGTAGCCTGGCTCAAATTGATGAATTTCTGGCCGGCTGATGCCCGCGTAGAAAAGAATAACCTTAAAATCAAGAGCTTTCTCATGCCAGGGCTGGCCGGCGAACCGGTCTATATCTTCCGGGTATACACGCCTGATGCCCCGCAAGGAGTTCGAGTTGAGGCTATCCACTGGCAATTCCCCGGTTTGAACGTTCAGTTTGAAACCAACGCGGAGGGGCCGGTTGTCACTCAGAACGGGCCGTTTACCGATATTCAATTTGAGGCCAATCATAAGGAGGCCGGCTTTCAAGTTTTCTTCAATCTTACGGTGGAAGCGCAGCCTTTAAGCTAAAAATTTAGGGGCAAAGCTGGAGCGGGCAGGCGCCGCCTGGAAATTTGAAGGAGGCCTTTGGATGGGCGCAACCGAAAAGTTAAGGGTTGGTGTTGTCGGGCTGGGTATGGGTTCGCAGCATATTGCGGCTTATCAGAGTTTGCCCGATTACTTTGAGGTAGTGGCGGTTTGCGACCTGGACCCCCAAAAAGCCCGGGAAACCGCCCAAAAATTTCAAATCCCGGCCTTTCACACCAGTTTTAGCGAGCTATGCCAGCGCGATGACCTGGCAATTATTGATTTGTGTACGCCGCCAGCCCTGCATTTTAGCCAGATTAAAGCTGCCCTGGCCGCCGGGGTCCATGTAGTGTGTGAAAAACCGCTGGTCGGGTCGCTGCAAGAACTAGATGAGTTGAAAAGGGCCGCGCAGCAAGCCAACCGGGTAATAATGCCCATCTTTCAATACCGCTTCGGTCACGGTCTGCAAAAGCTTAAATATTTACAGGCCCAGGGTTTGACCGGCCAGACCTATCTTTCGACGGTTGAAACGGCCTGGCGCAGGCGGCCCGAATACTATGCGGTCCCCTGGCGCGGCAAGTGGAAAACTGAACTCGGCGGGACGATGGCAAGCCACGCTATTCATACCCTTGATATGCTGACTTATATTGTTGGGCCGGTTAAAGAAATTTTCGCCTTTACCACTACCCGGGTTAACCCGGTGGAAGTGGAAGATTGCGTTTCCATTTCTATGCAGATGGCCGACGGTTCGCTCGCGTCGCTTTCCGCTACTACCGGGTCAACCGTTCAGATATCGCGCCACCGCTTCTGTTTTAGCAACCTGACCGCCGAAAGTAATCTCCGGCCCTATACTAATAGCGGCGACCCCTGGAGTTTTACCGGCGATACGGACGAATTAACCACCCAAATTGAGCAAGCTTTAGCCGGGTTTGTACCTTTACCCGAATCGTTGACCGGCCAGTTTTACCGTTTTTACCGGGCGCTCCTGCAGGGGGAGCCGCTCCCGGTATCGCTGGATGATGCCAGGGCCGCCCTTGAATTGTTGACCGCCATTTACTATTCAGCCTATACCAACCGCTGCGTCAGCCTGCCCCTTGAGGACGACCACCCCTTTTACGGCGGGTGGGTCAGCCATTTTAGCTGAATAACTACCGGCGCAGTCGAGACCTTGACCTTGCTTCATTTTAATGGAGCATATGAAAGGTCAAGATATGGGTAATTTTTAAAAGACCTCTGAGCTTAAAGGAGGTTAGAAGTTATGGTTGCAAGAGTAGGCCCAGGCTTATAACCCTCAAGAAGGGGCAAACCCCGCCTAAGAAATTGTGACATCCCTGATTATAAAACGACTTTTCGGTAAGGCCGGTATCCTGGACAGGCTTATCGTTAAATCTTGCTCCGGCCCGTTATAGTTCATTGATTTGGTCAGCAAGTTTATGCTCAGCTTCATCAGTTCGATAGTGATTCGTTCACCGGGACACCTATGGCCGCTATAGTAATCGCCGCCGCCCTGGGGAATAAAATCAAAGGCATTTTCTTGCCATTCTCCAAATCTTTCCGGCTGAAATTCCTGGGGATTGTGCCACAACCGTTTATCGTGGTCGGTGCCGTAGAGGTCGAGAAAGACCCTGGTGCCTTTGGGGAACCGGGAACCTTTCCACTCGAAATCGTCCTGTACCCTGGCCGCTACAAAAGGAAAGAAAGGATAAAAGCGACGCACTTCCTGGGCAAACCATTCGACCAGTGGGTCATTTCCGGCTGTTTGTAGCTTCTGGCGGTACTGGGGTACTGGTGCAGAGCGTGAGCCACGAAAGGTATAAATATCGCGACCGCTACGGTTGGCCGTAAAATATTTAACAGTTCAACGGCTGCCGTTTTCTTATCCAGCAGTTCTCCATTTGGTTCCCTGTACCAGGCCACAGTATGGAGGGTGCAGCCTTCGGCAACTTTTAGCTGTCCGGCCCAGACCTTATCAATCAGGTCTCCGGTCCATTTTTCAGAACTTCGCCGGCCTAACCGCCCCATGATGTGCCGTGGCCCGACCGACCAGGCTCCTTCAAACATCGCCCCAAGCTGGCCGGTCCTTTGCTTGACTTCGCCTTCTTCCAGTGGGAGCCCGGCCCAGGCGCAGACGGCCCGGCACAAAATTCCCTGCACTTCGGGGTAAAGCACCACGCTTTCCATCTTTTCCCACTTTGCCAGCTAAGCTTTCCACTGGCCGGCGGTGAGGTCTACCAGTTGTTGAATACTTTCAGATGTCATCAACGACATGAACATAACTTTGCGAAAGCGGTGGGTCAGGCCATCTTTGGTCTGCACCCCCGTTTCACCGAGTAGGGTTTTTAGCAGCATTTTAGGGTTAGCGCCTGCGCGTACAAATTTCTCGTTATCGTAAAAAAGGCGGGTGGCTTCTTCCCCTATCAGGCAGATCGCTTTTTGAAACAAGAGCCGGGTTTGGAAAACATCCGATTTGAAACGCTGGCTTCTTTTTGAAATAAAGTTGTAGCCGTCCAGCAGTAAGAACAAACTGCTTTCGGGACTTTTCTCGCGAGGAATTTCTGGCATAAAACCCCCGGTATTATTCACACATCCAATAGCCCTTTTTACCCGGTAAAGGATAAATCTCCGGGCTAAAATAAAACCCATATTTGGCTTAGGCTAACGGCAATAAGCAGGCCACAAGGATTACTTTTGGTTACAAAATAATTATTTGATTGGATGAAGTACAGGTTTATCAGGGGCATTTTGAAGAATTTCTCCTCAGCCGGATGTGCCGGGCGCTGGGTATAGCTTAAAGCGGAACCCAACTTTTCAGCAAGAATTTAGCAAAAACCTATTTTCTAAAAAATCAATTTTGGGTTAAATTAAGATAGCGTAATTAAAGTTCCGTACAAAGATAATGGTTCGAAACAGAAGGTGAAATGAGTAGAAAATGAATGAAAAAAGAATATCCAGATTAGAGGCAGCCACCCTTCTGGAGGCATGCCTTCCACTTGTCCATAAACTGACCGATCACGGGTTTAATTTCAAACAAATTGACCTGAACCGAGCATTAGACCCCGGTCTGGAAATTGGCATTGAATTAACAGAACAGGACCGCACCGCATTAGCCGGGTTTAATAAGTTGTGGGCGAATGGCTGGCTGACGGATCCAGAGCTGCCCCGGCAAGCCGGGGTAAAACGAATTGAAATTAACGCACTTAGTTTTATAGCTACAATGATCCGGGTCAAAGAGGTAGCAAAACTACCCTTAAGCCGTGAGGAAATGGGCGATTCAGGGTGTTTTTAACCCCCACTATTGAAAATGATCAATGGAAAGTCTGAAGCGGCGGCTCCTCTTCGCCGTCTGATGAGTCAGGCAGGTTTCTAATTATTCCACCGCTGGCTGCCTCAAGTTCATTATCAGATAATTCATCCTCATTAAGTGGAGATTCGGGGGATGCCGGGGGTTTCTCTTCTGGAAGTAGATTTTTTATATCTTTGTCTGAACTGGACATAAGTTCCTTCTTTCCTTATAAAATCTGCTACCATGAATTCTTTTACCCCGAATTTCCACCAGAAAATAGCCGAGTTACCCATGCTAATACTGGCCGGCAAAACTGCTACTTCAACTGCTTTGCTTGCCCAACGTGAGTTAATGCAACAGATAATCCTTCAAAACGGCAAAGTTATCGGAAGCGCCCGGAACCTTGAAACAGGTTAAACATTGCTCGAATGAACCTGCTACGTCAAGCCTGTAAGAACTCCGCAACTCGATTGCTTCGGATAGACCGGGCTGGCCTGGATGTGTTTCTGCGACAACCGGTTATCAGCAAGAGTTTATTGGACCTGATTACCACGGGCAAAGGTGAACCGAGCCTGAAAGAAAACAAGTAGTAAGCAATAAGAAACCCTGGTGCCTCGTGCAACCAGGGTTTTGCTTAAAAAGTGCCTGCATGGAGGTCATGAAGGCAAAGAGTATTTCCAGATGGGTAATGCTTTTGTCCTGGCGGATCCCCCAGAATAGTATTATTATGCTGGTTTACTAACTGGAATAGCCGAGCCTATCTTGCCCGGGTTGAGGCCCAACTTTAAGAAATTAAGGCCGGATCGGTTTCTTTCTCGGTTTCTAGCTGGCTCAACATATCTTTAGTGTCAATTAAATGGTTGTTAAAGATATTGCGGGCAATTTCCAATAACTGGAACACCAGGGGATCCCGCACGGTGTAGTAAACGGTGGTGCCATTTTTCCTTGAAACGATTATTCCTTTGGCCCGTAGCACACTCAATTGCTGGCTGACCCCACTTTGATCTAAACCTAGAATTGTTTGCAGTTCAGTAACGCTTTTCTCGCCGTCAGCTAATAACTCCAGCATCTTTATTCTGACTGGATGGCTCAGAGCCTTAAAAAATTCGGCCTTAAAACTTTGAAGGGAACCAGGCATTGCTTTTTCTTCTTCTTCTTTTTAATATTCAAATATTTTGATATGCCTTTATAAGGCATACCTAAAATAACAAAAACTCTTCGCCTTTGTCAAGCTTTCCAAACTCTTAGAGGGTTTTAGATCCAGGGACTATGTGGTTCAACTTGGGGTAAAACAGATCTTATTCCTACATTTTATGATACGAGCTGAGGCTGCTGGTACCGGAATAATTAGTTTTAGATATCCAAAACTAATTGATTTCAAGATACGTTTAGATTAGACCCAGTTTTGAACCAATTCGAGTTCTCTTTCAGTTAAGTTTTCCAAAAAATCTCCAAACGCGCTTAATGCCATAAGCCGCTGCCAGGCTTTAGTGGGATTTTCAGCCCTGATCAAGGCGATAGTTGTGCGGCCATCATCATCAAATAAAATTTCATTATTCAAGGGTAACTGCCGGCCATCATCCGGTGTAGCCTGGTCGGCTAAACGCCAGATCCAGTTACCGGCCTGCATAACTTTGATTACCTGGAAGGAGTACAAGCTCATACTCATAAACATGCAAGCCTTACCTTTCTTAATGGCAATTTTTTCATTTCAACTGAAACCTAAACGATTGACCCTTTTCTAGTAACACTCTACACCACTCAGGTGTAACCGGGCGTAAGAGTAGAACCACTGGAAACCATGAAGAGATAAGAAAAGAAATAGAAGTAGAAGGGGCTCTAACGTTTGGTCTGGCCAAAAAAAATAGATCTTATTAGTTGGTTCTAAATTTATTCAGGCAAGGCTTAATTGGGGCGTTCGGGCCATTTCACCTAACTTCTGGTATATTTCGCTGTTAACCTTCTCGACACTTTGTTCGCCGTTAATAATTTCCAGCAGCCCTTTACGGTCATAGTAGTCAACGAGGGGAATGATATGGTTAAAGTAAACCTGCAACCGGTTTAAGGTGGTGGCATAAGTGTCATCACTCCTACGGTAAAGAGTTGCGCCTTCCTTGTTACACCTCTGAGTAACCAGGGGCGGATTCTTAGTGTCGTGGTAGGTAGTATTGCAAACCGGGCAAATAGAGCGGCCACTTAAGCGCTGGGCCAGTTCCCCCTTCCCGACCTTTATATAAAAAACCCGGTATATTTCCTGATTCAAGACCGTTTTTAAGGCCAGCGTTAAAGCTTTAGCCTGCTCGATACTACGCGGAAAGCCATCCAGGAGGGCTCCATTTTGCTGGTAAGCCGGTAGCCTTAAAACGGACGTGATCATACTTACCACTAAATCGTCTGGAACCAGCTCGCCGCGTTCCACGAAATCCTGGGCTTCAAGGCCTAACCGGGTTCGCCTGCAAATGTTGTCACGTAAGATTTCGCCACTTGAAATAGTCGGGATGCCCAGTTTCTCCGAAAGAAGTTTGGCCTGGGTGCCTTTTCCAGCGCCCGGCGCTCCTAAAAATATCAGGTTTAGATACATTTTCTACCGTTACCTCCAATCCACTCCAGATCCCTTGACGCTTTTTTAAATTTTGCCCTTTTAGCAAAGCAATTTTAAAAATCGTACCGCATTTGTATAAGGTTTCATAGTTGGTTTGTCTGCAAAGCTAAAAAGATCTGTTCAGGTTCTAATTCTCGTTTCTAAGTCGCGCTTAAGTTGTAAAGGCGAAACCGCTTTCGCCTCCAGGGTGGGGCCGGGAAAGACAGCGATGGTGTAATTAAAGCGAGTTAGAAAAGCATAACATTTTGTTCGCCAATCATTTAGGTCGATTACAAAAGGCTTTTCCCCGCCGCCCACTGTGCTTGCGCAAAGGTTGGCAAACTCTTCCAAAGGCCAGACCGGAAATATATCCCAACCGGGCAGGTCTTCTTTAATAATCCAGCCGGAACACACCCACAGCCCCCAAAGTTTACCTTGCTGGTTAACTGTTTTAACAAAGAAGTTGTAGCGCTCCTCATTCGACCAGGTTAAAATTGCTTCTAAATCTTTATCCAGCATTTTCCAATTTTACTCCTGACCATTAAAGCTTCAGGCTGTCCTGTTCGGTTAAATCCTGGTTCCAGGGTAAAAAGTAGCAGCCAACATCGGGTCGGCCAGTTCTCGTTAAATAAAACCTGCCATTACCGGGTAGCTTTCCTGAAGGTTTGGGCAGGCCAGGTTTTCGGCCAGTTACTCCCTAGAGCCTGAGACCTTGCAGGTAAAATAGTTTTTTGAGCTGCCAGGCCCGGTTACTCTAAAAAGCGGGTTGGGTTGACTTGAGCAACATTACTGCTTAAGAAAGCAACCACTGGCTTCTACCGGCTGTTTGCACTTTACCTTACCTATCCCTGCGGCCTACTTTTATGCGAACAAAAGTTGCCATCTCCGGAGGATTTTAAATTTATCTAATAGAAAATACGATAAATCTCAAGGAGCGCCCGGCGAACAAACTCCCGGTCTACCTTATAGGAAAGTAACGGTAGCGCTTTTAACTGGGGCACCCATACGGCTTTGAATTTGGGTTTATTTCCTTCTTCAAGCTGGCTCGAACGACATCTGCGGACAATGACATAGTCCGGTTTGCGCTCCACTTGTAAATGAATGAGAAAACCGAAAACGTTCTGAACGGCGCTCTCCCGGGTTTCACCCTTATTAATCACCTGTGAACCCAGTTCACTCAAGATTTTTAAATTAAGGTAACCGGTTTGCTGGTTTGTGTAGGATAGTACGCAATTCCCCAGTAAATCCTTTGGCCGGGCCGGCCCCCCCGGAATATGGTAAGTTTTGTCGGTGGAATCCCTGAGGAGTAAGAAGTTACTTTTATCACACACAAGCCCACTCGTAAAAATTTGGGTCTCTGTAGAAGGAACCGGAACCAGCGGCGCTCTTTTACTCTGGATTTTATGTATCATAATCTATACTCTCCTCCTGCC
>CADDZM010000270.1 GCA_902812345.1 Chloroflexota bacterium
AGCCTCGGTAACGATGCCCAGGGTGCCTTCGCTGCCGACAATAAAGCCGGTCAGGTCGTAGCCGGGGCGGTCGGGCGCAGGGCCACCGGTGCGGACCACTTCGCCGCCCGGCAGGACCATTTCAAGTCCAAGAATGTGGTTGGTGGTGGTGCCGTAGGCCAGGCAGTGCGGACCTCCCGCGTTGAGAGCCAGGTTCCCTCCAATTGTGCTGGCTTTCTGGCTGGCCGGGTCCGGCGCGAAAAAGTAGCCGCTGGGAGAAATTTCGGTCGAAAGCTCCAGGTTTACGTGACCGGGCTGGACCACGGCGTAGCGATTCGGCACGTCCAGTTTTAAGAGGTGTTTCATGCGGGCCATCGCCACGACTATACCACCCCGGACGGCAATCGCGCCGCCGCTCAGACCTGTGCCAGCGCCGCGCGGCGTGACGGGTATATCGTTATCCCCGGCTATTTTCAGGAGAGCGGCAATCTGGGCGGTCGTACTCGGAAAGACCACCGCTTCAGGCAAATTTTTGTCCAGGGAGAAATCGTATTCGTAGACGAGGACATCTTCCGGGGCGTATAACATTCCGTCCGGCCCAAAGATTTTAAGGAGTTCGGCCACCAGTTCCTGTTTATCCATTTTACCCCTTCCCGGCGTTGCAAAGTTAAAAGCAGAAATCGTTTTGTAAATTATAGCACGAAACAAAAATGCCGGGCAGTCTGGCGACTTACCCGGCCCCCTGTTAATTCGTTTTGCAACTATTCAGCCAACCCGGCCTTTTGTTTGTGGTTGTGGGAGGGAATTGTTTTCCCGACCGGTCTTGGCTGGCATTGGGATTAGAATTCCCCCTGTGGGGGATAGTTACTTCGTTTTTTGAGATTAATCTTTTTGAGGGCGGTACAGCACCCGCCAGAGCAGCCAGCCCGTAAGCCCAAAGGCGGCGGCGAACATAATAGCCGAGTCGCGGACCCAGATGTCAGGGTAAACGCCAAGCAGATAAACCTCAAAGTTCGCACCCGCTGCCAGGGCCATAAGGCCGAAAGCCGCCACCAGTCCCTTCCAGGAAACCGGGCGCAAGACCAGGGCCGCCGCCCAGACCCACACCACTATCACGAGGTATTGCGGACTGAAAATGCGGTTAGCCAGGGTAAAGACGGCCACGCCAATAAGCCCCGCCGCCGCCCAACCCGTTAAAGCCGCGCGCGCTTCCCGTACCGGCCACAACCGCCAGAGCGCCAGCACAAAGACCAGCCCGGTTAAACCAACCTGGGCCAGGGTCAGCCAGTTGTTGCCAAGCGCGATTTTAGCCGGTTCGCCCCAGGGCTTTTCAGGTGTCGAGTGGGTCGGGTCGAAAAAGGCGTTCTGGACCAGAAACCAGAAGCTTTCACCAATCAGGCGGCGGCTACCCTGGAACTGGTAGGGGTAGAGCAGGGCTGTCGGATTTATCGCCAGGGGCGGCAGGGTGAAAACAAGACCGCCCAGGACCGCGGCCAGGGTGAAATTGCGCAGGGCCAGCCGGTTCCGCGCGCGCCAGTACCCAACCGCCAGCCACGGCCAGACCACCGCTGGCAACCACTTGACCAGCGCGCCAACCGCCAGCAGAAGACCGGACAACCCGGCCCAGAGCGGCCAGCGCCGGGCTACGCCCAACCCTTTTTCACCTTTGAGGTCGCCGGGAATGGCAAAATAAATCCCGGCCAGGAGTAAGGCCGCCGGGGCGGCATCAAAACGCGTGTAACCAAATATGAGCAGGGCCGGACAGCCCGCAATCCAGGCCGCCAGCAGAAACGCCGCCCGCGCCCGGCCCAGTTTCAGGCCCAACCCGTAGAGAGCCGCCGCTGCCCCGAACTGGCAAAAAGTCATCAGGAGCGGGAAGACCCAGTAAAATGTTTCCAGGTTAGAGCCGGAAAGAACCGTTCCCAGCCAGAAGAAAGGAAAGCTAAGCTGGGGATACTCGGCAAACTGGCCTTCGAAATTAAGCGGCCACTGGCCCTGCGTGAGGAATTGTCCGTAGCGAAAAAACAGCCCGATATCGGCGTCCCGGCCAAAAAGAGGGCGGGGGTCCGTCGCGGTCAGGGGAGCGGAATAGCGCAACCAGATATTTAAAAGGTTCGGCCCAAAGACCAGCAAGGCCAGGGCCAGCCATTTTTTCCTGAAACGTTCTTCGGCGTCGCGGCTGCGCCAGAGCCACCAGGCCGCCCCGCCAAAAACGAGCGTGTAGAAAAAGCTCGACCAGGCGTAATTGGGAGCCTGGGCGGGGCGTTTCAAGTTGCGGGTCCAGTCTACCGGCAGCCAGACCACGACCAGCCCTGCCGCCAGCAAAATTCCTACCAGCAGGTAATCCGGCCAATCGGTTTTAAGCCGGGCAGCCCAACCCGATAAACCGGGCGTGAGCCTGGAACGGGTGGACAAGTTTAAATCAGGCCTGGCTGTTTCGGGCGCACCGGAAACCGGGCGGGGGTTATTTTCTATTTCCTGGGGGTCTACATTTTTCACGGGGGAAATATTAGCAGTTACAGGGAAGGTTGTCCAGCCGGGAGAAATTCTTTAGAAAACCACTTAAGAAAAAACCTTTATAAAAGGGGAAAGGGCCGTTCGTCCCAGACGCAACGCCCTTCTCCTAACAATCTCTCCTCGCTGTACTATTGACGACAAAGGTTTCAAAAAAGTTCCGCAGATTTTGACGAGTTTTTAAAATTCGTTTTTTTCCTTTATTTTTCACAACCGCCGACCGGTAACAATCAATATTTCAGCTCAAAATCCTTTTTGCGGCCTTTTCCGCCAGTTTTAGATTTATCGGGACTGCCCGGTTGTGTTACAATTTTGGTAAAGAGGAATCAGAAAGAAGAATTTTATGAGCCACAATGACCAGGGACATATCGCGATTATCGGGAGCGGCAGTTGGGGTACAACGCTGGGCCTGCTGGCAGCCCGCAAGGGGTTGCCGGTACGGCTGTGGGTCCGGACCCCTGAAGAAGCCGCCACCCTCCGGGCCGATAACGAAAACCGGCGTTTTGTGCCGGGTCACCAGTTTCCCGCCGCCCTTACCGTCACGTCTGACCTGGAAGAAGCCCTGGCCGAAGGCTGCCAGATGGTCATTTTCAGCGCGCCGTCCAGTAAATTCCGGGCTAACGTGGTGCAGGTCCGCCCCTTTTTCGAGGCTTTAAAGAAAAAACCGATTGCGCTCAGCGCCACCAAAGGGCTTGAAATGGATACGCTGCTGCGCATGACCGAAATCCTGGAACTCGATTTGCCGGGAGCCGCCGAACAAGGGTTGGTCTGCACTCTCTCCGGTCCCAATCTCTCGAAAGAAGTGGCCGATGGGCAGCCGGGTGCGACCGTAATTGCCGGGAAGAACGCCATCACTATCGAAAAAGCCCAGGATTTGATAAATTCAACCCTCTTTAGAGTCTATACCAATCACGATGTGGTAGGGGTCGAACTGGGCGGGGCGCTCAAAAACATTATCGCCCTTGGCGCGGGAATTTCCGATGGGCTTGGCGCGGGCGATAACGCTAAAGGCGCTTTCATGACGCGGGGGATTGCCGAAATTGGCCGGTTGGGTGTAGCTGCCGGGGCCGACCCTTTAACGTTCCTGGGCCTGGCGGGGCTGGGCGACCTGGTGGCGACCTGCGCCAGCCCTTACAGCCGCAACCGCTTTTTAGGCCAGGAGCTTGCCAGGGGACGCACCCTTGAGGAAATCCGAGCCGGGATGACCCAGGTCGCGGAAGGTGTCTTTACAACCGCCGCTGCCCGGCGCATGGGCGAACGCTTCGGCCTTGAAATGCCGATTACCGAGCAAATGTACCAGGTGCTTTTTGAGAATAAGCCAACCACACGGGCTATCTACGACCTGATGAGCCGCGAACCCACCCAGGAGCTTTACGGCTTTAAACTATAGCTGAGGCGCACACCCGGAGATTTTCACGGGTGACTATTTGACCAGTTGAGCCACGTAACGGCCCCGGAATGTGACCGCCGGTTGGCCGCCCTCCCGGATTTCCGCCCTCAATTCCAGCCTGGCCAAACCCCTTTTAAGCAGCATTTTCTTGAAACGGCTGACCTGGGCGGACTCCGGTCTTGCGCAGACCGCCGCGAAATCAGCCGCCACCGGCAGCAAGTAATTTATCTGGCTGTCCTGAATGACGATTTTAGCAGCAATTCCGGCCTCTTTGAGGATACACCAGACTATACCCCAGCCCGAAAGGGTCGCGACTGCGTTGAGGCTCCCGGCAAAGGCCGTCGCTTTGTGGTTAATATTCGAGGTCAGGGGCGCGTGTAATTCAAGGGCAAGACCGTCATAGCTTGCAACCGTCAGGCCGAGGGCTACGGTTAGCGGAATTTCGTGGTGGAGAGTTTCCTGTAGTTGCTCACTTAGTTCTTTCATGATGCAATTCTAACATTGAACTGCCGCCGAGTTCAATTGCTACAACGGCTCAATTTTAGCCGGGAAGTTTTGGTTATTACGTTTAATATTATTAACTATTCACCTGTGAGAAGGAATTGTTTTCGGTGAGAAGGAATTGTTTTCCGGACAACCAATCGGGAAAATAGTTCCCTTTGGGTTTAACTTTTCAGGCGGCGCAAAACTTCGCTGGCGGCTGAATAACCGCACATGCCGTGCACCCCGCCGCCGGGAGGCGTTGAGGAAGAGCAGATGTAAATATTGGGGTTCGAAGTGGTATAAGGCGAAAGGCGCGGCACTGGCCGGGTGAAAAGCTGGAACCAGTCCTGGATGCCGCCATTAATGTCGCCGCCGATGTAATTCGGGTTGTAGCGCTCGACCTGGGCAGTGTTCATAGTGGACCTGGCAAGAATTAGCTGGCGGAAACCGGGCGCGAACCGCTCGATTTGGGCCGTAATTGGCTCGCTCATATCAACGGTGGAACCGTTCGGCACGTGGCAGTAAGCCCATAAGGTGTGCTGCCCTTCGGGGGCGCGAGATGGGTCAAACAGGCTCTGTTGGGCGGCCAGGACAAATGGGTTTTTGCAAATCTGGCCTTTATTAGCGGCCCGTTCCGAGGCGGCGATTTCCTCCAGGGTTCCGCCCAGGTGGACGGTCCCGGCTTCGTGGCAGCCTAGCGCGGTCCAGGGTACCGGGCCGGAAAGGGCATAATCCACCTTAAAAACTCCCGGGCCATAGCGGAAATGTGCCAGACCTTTGCGGTAACCAGGAGAAAGATGCCGCCGGGCCAACTTTAAAACCTGGCGCGGCGTCACGTCAAGCAGGACGGCGCGAGAAGGCGGCAAATCGTCCACCGACTCGACGGTCTGCCCGGTGACAATTTCGCCACCGAGCGATTGCAGGTAAGCCGCCAGGGCATTGGCGATTTGCTGGGAGCCGCCTTTTGGTAACGGCCAGCCGACGGCGTGGGCCAAAGAAGCCAGCACCAGGCCAAAAGCCGCGCTCGGCGACTGCTCGAGGGGTAGGATGGAATGGGCGGCTATCCCGCCAAAAATAGCCCTGGCCGAGGGCTGTTTAAACTCGGCGCGGGCTAACCCTACCGCCGAACGCCAGGCGTAAAGGCCAAAATGAGCCATAGCGAAAGGATGGCGCGGAATAGAGAGCGGCCCAAGCAAGGATGGAGCCAGTTTATCCCAATTTTTGGCGAAAGGGTTTAACAGGCGAATGTAGGGCGGGCCATCCGCGCCCATTGTTTCAGCCGATTTCTCAATTGAAGTATAAAGCACCGCAGCGGTGCCGTCATCCAGGGGATGGGCCAGGTTGGCCGGTGGGAAAATCCATTCAAGACCGAAACGGTCGAGCGGCAAGTCGCTAAAAAAAGGCGATCCCAGCCCCAGAGGGTGAATCGCCGAACAAATATCGTGCCAGAAACCGGGTAAATTTAGCTCGGCGGTCCGCATTCCGCCACCGGTGCTATTTTGCCCTTCCACGACCAGGACCGAGCGGCCGGCGCGGGCAAGCGTAATGGCGGCAGCCAACCCGTTGGGGCCTGCCCCTACCACTATCGCGTCATAAAGCCGGGTTTTATTTAGCATCCGGTTAACCGCAACCTTTCTAGTAGACGGAACAGGCCTGATTTGTCGCGCTGAATCGGAAGAATAAACGGAATATTCCAAACGTTTATTTGGGGTGTCCTGTTTGAACACCCCGCAAAGGTTTCAGGTTATTTTGGGAGAAAGCGTCCTGGAACTCGCTGCCGCCAGGGTTTAATTCTGAGAGGTAGTGAGTAGCCCGGCGTTAGCGGCATAAAGGGCGGCCTGGGTGCGGCTTTGCAAGCCAAGCTTTGCCAGGATAATACTTACGTGCGTCTTGATAGTGCCTTCGCTCAACTGCAAGCGGTGAGCAATTTCTTTATTGGCTTTACCTTCGGCTACCAGGCGTAAAACCTCGGTTTCGCGTTCGGTCAGCGTTTCGGTTGAGCCGGAGTTTTCATTTCGCGTAATCAAAAGGCGCACCGCATCGGAAGATAAAATCACCGGGCCATTACTGGCAGTCTTGATAGTCCTGCATAGTTCCTCCGACTGCATGCTTTTTAGCAAATAGCCATTCGCGCCCGCTTTAAGAGCCCTGGAAATCGCGTCGCTTTCAAGGACACTGGTCAGGACCAGCACTTTGACCTCTGGGAGCAAGCGTTTAAGCTGGCTGGTAGCTTCAATACCGTTCATTTCAGGCATCAGTAAATCAAGAAGAATTACGTCAGGGTGCAGTTCCTGGGCTTTTTCGATAGCTTCAAAGCCATTTACGGCGGTGCCAACCACCTCTATATCGGGGTCCAGGCTAAGAAAAGTCTGCAAACCCTGGCGGACCACGTTATGGTCATCGGCAATTAACACTTTAACGCTCATAAATACTAACCTCATCCACACTAAAAGGAATTGCTTTAAACAATTTTCAATTTTGAACAAATTATATGCCGGTGTTTTAATTTTATCATACTCTTTGTTTCATGCAAACCTATTTCCCTTAAATCTTGTCTTCAAAAGTTATAACAATAGCAAATATTATTCCAGGACCCTCAAAACTTGCCTGAGATGCAGGGGTAATTATTGTTAAAATTGATCCTGCCCCCGACAAGCTCGGGTTAAAAAATGCTATAATCAAGCGTCTATCTCTTCTTTGGATGCTAAGATTATAAATAGATTAGGATATAAAGGTTTAAACAGAAGTGAACGCCACCGACCAACCGAGCGGTAAAGACGCAACCGAGGATAATTTCTTGCGGCCTTTGCCGGAAAAGGGCCGGTTAACTGTCGAACCGGATCAAAATTCTCCGCCACCCCAATCAATTCGAAGCGAGTTTAGCCGGGGCGCTATTGCCAGTTCTCCGCTCTGGCTCGGTATTGTACCGTTTGGCCTGGCCTATTCCCTGGCCGCCACAACCGCCGGGCTCAATCCGTTTGAAATCTAGGGAATGTCGTTGATAGTTTACGCCGGAGCGTCTCAAATAATCGCGAGCGGTCTCTTTGCCAGCGCTACCAGCGGCTTTTCAATTATCCTGGTGACACTCATTGTAAATTTGAGGCATGTCCTGTTCGGCACTTCGCTGCTTTCGGCGTTGCAGCACCTCAAGTGGTGGCAGAAAATGCTGCTGGCCTTTGGCCTGACTGACGAAGCCTACGCCGTGAGCGTCCGCAAAATGCTCAGTCGCGAAGCCGGGCCGCCTTTTCTGGTCGGCACAATGGTCGCCCTTTACCTGTGCTGGCAACTCAGCACTTTTGCCGGCCTGCTGCTGGGCGGCGTTATTCCTGACCCGACCAGCCTGGGTTGCAACTGGTTTTCCCCTTGAGCTTTTCGGTAATGCTGATGCCGTACCTGAAGGTCAGGCCGGGCCAGGTGGCCGCCCTTGTAGCGGGAGTTTTAGCCATCTTCGCCAAACTGGCCCTGGGTGGTAACTGGTACATTCTTATCGGGGCCGTTACCGGTACAATTGCGGGCTTCCTGGTGGCACGGGGACAAGGTTGGGAAGCATGAACATCTGGCTGACGTTTTTCGGAATGTTTCTGGTGACTTACGGCGTGCGGGCACTGCCCCTGGCAGCAGTGCGGGTGAAACCAAGCCTGAGCTTCGAACAATTTTTGCGCTACGTGCCCCCGGCAGTCTTCGCCGCCCTGATTGTCCCGGAACTGGTGGTGCCAAAAGGTCGGCTGGATTTTGGCCCGGCCTTTTTCGCCGGAATTATCGGGGCGCTGGTAGCCTGGCGGACCCACAATATGGCCCTGACCATCCTGGCGGGGGTTGGCGCGTTTGCGCTGCTCCACACCTTTATGTAAAGCAAATGGCAAAGGCCGTATCGCGGAGTTAGTCCTCGAGGGCCGGATCGTACTGCCGCAAAATCAAAATTGCGTTCTGGCCGCCAAAACCAAACGAATTGCTCATTGCGGTGCGGATAGCGTGAGGCCGCGAATGGCCTGGCACAAAATCAAGGTCACACTGGGGGTCGGGAGTATCAAGGTTTATGGTCGGGTGGAGCGTCTGGTGCTGCATCTGGAGGATAGTTGCAATTGCCTCGACCCCGCCCGCCGCCCCGAAAAGATGGCCGAGCATTGATTTGGTAGCGTTGACCGGGATATTTTTAGCGGCTTCGCCAAAGACTTTTTTAATGGCCTGGGTTTCCATAACATCGCCTTTAGTCCCGGTGGCGTGGGCGTTGATATAATCAATGTCCGAGGGCTGCAGTCCGGCCATTTTTAAAC
>CADDZM010000271.1 GCA_902812345.1 Chloroflexota bacterium
CCTGAGGGCGGTTTAATCTACGCTTGTTAGGAAAATAGGGGCTTAAAACCGGGCAGGGCTATAACCAGCCCGGTTTTCCCTTTTAAATTGTTCATTCTTTCACTTATGCCCTTACTTTTAAGGTTTATTCCAACATTTATAGATATTAGAATCCAATATCAGCTAAAACCCTTGACAAATGGCCGTTCTTTGATAATATAGTAATGAGTTTGATCTAAGAAACATAGAAACGTTGTTGTTTCGTCACCGTTTTCGCCTCAATTCCGCTAAATCGTCTATATCCTTTAGATTGAAATTAATAAATCGTTTGTCGAAGGCTTTACCCGGTATAGATAAAACTATGCAGTCTTTTGGTTCACAAAACAGGCGCATAATTATCCTGGACGACGATACGCCCCCGGTGGTGGCGGAAAAAGTTTTAAAAGCCCTGGATAACTCCAACCGGGTCCGGATTTTGCGCTTTTTGTCTAACCGGGTTTCCAGCATCAGCGAAATCGCCGGGGCGCTCGATATTCCACTATCTTCGACCGCCTTGCACATAGACATCCTTGAAGAAGCCGGGCTGGTACGGACCGAGTTCGAGCCAGCCAGCCGGGGTCTCCAAAAAGTTTGTAGCAGAATGTACGACCAGATTGTGCTGGACCTGCCGCTACTTGAAGGAGCCCGCGAACGTGTCACAGAATTTAGCATGCCTATAGGCGCTTATGTTGACTGCCAGATCCAGCCAACCTGTGGGATTATAAGCGATTCCGGCTTTATCGGTATGCTCGACGACCCTTCTTCGTTCTACGAGCCTGAACACTTTAACGCGCAACTGCTCTGGTTCCATCAAGGTTATGTCGAGTATCGCTTTCCAACCCGCATCCCGAAGAACCACGTACCGTCAACCGTTCGCCTGAGTATGGAAGTTTGCTCGGAAGCGCCGCTCTACAACATGAACTGGCCTTCTGATATAACGGTCTGGATTAACGGAGTTGAACTCGGCTCCTGGACCAGTCCTTCCGATTTCGGTGGGGAACCGGGCCGCCTGACTCCAGAATGGTGGACGCCCCGGAATACTCAGTACGGCCTACTCAAATTCTGGCACGTGGATGACACAGAGTCCAGGGTGGACGGCATAACCGTTTCGAGAGTAACTATCGGGGATTTAAAACTAAACGGGTCGCCTTTTATTTCGGTGCGTATCGGGGTAAAACCGGATGCCGCCAATGTAGGAGGTCTGAACTTATTTGGCAGCCGCTTTGGCAACTATCCTCAGGACCTGGTACTTGGAATAAGCTACCATCCTACCAATCAGCCAGTTCCAGGCAAAGAAATTGCTGATAGGGAAAATGTAGTCACTTTACCAGGTGGGAATTTTACAAAAAAATAGCTTTTATCTTTTCTTATCACTAACCCGCTTTCGTCCCACCAGGTTAGCCCTGAGTTAAGCCAGTTAGCTCAATGGTTAATAAAGCTAGTTGCACTTACGCTTCAACTTCTGGAAACAACCTAAAAAAGCAATAGAAATATTTGCTTACTTTGCTTACTTTGGCTTTAGGCAGCACTTTACGTTCCTAAAGGAGGAAGAATTCATGATCAAAGGAGATTACAAAAAGAGCCGGATTGGGCGTTTTTCCAGCCTGACTCTTGTGGCTTTGTTTGTAGCCGGTTTACTCGCAGCTTGCGGCGATAATACGGCTGCTCCAACAACTGGAGCAACTACAGCCACGACAGCTGCCGCGGTTGCTACAACTGCCGCCGCAGGCGCGACATCCGCAGCAGCTACGACCGCTGCAACTGGCGCGACATCGGCGGCAGCCACGACTGCGGCGGGGGCGACATCGGCGGCAGCCACGACTGCGGCGGGGGCGACATCGGCGGCAGCCACGACGGCGGCAGGAGCAACTTCCGCCGCGGCTACGACTGCCGCAAGCGGCACCGCCACCACTGCTGCTGCGAGCGGCACCGGGGCCACCCTGACCCTCCCGGCTAACTGCAGCAATGTCCAACTGCAATACTGGAACGGCTTCACCGGGCCTGACGGTCCGTTCATGGGCCAGCTTGTAGACGCTTTTAACAAAGCTAACTCCGGTAAAATCACGGTTAAAATGACCAGCCAGGCCGACTATGACACCCAGTTGACCACAGCGGCGGCTTCGGATACTCTGCCCGACATTATTATCGTCAACGAGGACGTGGTAGCAAGCTTTGCCTTTAACAACATTATCCGGCCAATTGACCCGATTGTGCAGCAGCTTGGCTACACCGCCAGCGATTTCCCGAAAATCGCCTGGGACAACGGTATGGTCGCCGGCAAACGCTATACCCTGCCTCTTAGCATGGTGCCTATGACCATGTACTACAACAACGACCTGCTTAAAGCAGCCGGTATCTCGGCTGCGCCCGCCACTGACGCTGATTTCCAGAAGGCCGCCGCCGCCATGACCAAAGGCGGTAACCACGGCTTTGAAATCACCAGCGGTTTCCCGGTCCAGCAGATTTTCCAGCAGTTACTGCACCAGTTTGGCGGCAGCGAATTTAACGCCGATGTAACCCAGGCTACCTGGAACAGCGACGCAGGCGTTAAGGCCATGCAGTGGATGCTCGATGCCCAGAAGAAATATGCCGAACCGGCCCTCGAAGTAGACGCCGACCTGAACGCTTTCAAAGCGGGCAGCGCGGGGATGATCTGGAACGGCATCTGGCAAACCACGAACGTGACCGGCTCGGCTGTATCATTCGATGGTAAAGCCACCGCCACTCCTCAGATTGGCCCGCAGCCTGGTACCTGGGCTGGTATGGCCTCGTTAGGTCTGCCGGTTCACAAGAAAGGTAACGACGCCTGCAAAGATGCCGCGGCCGGGATGTTGATGAAATACATCGTCGACAACTCGCTGACCTGGGCCAAGGCCGGCAACGTTCCGGCTTACAACAAGGTTCGCAATAGCGCTGATATTGCGGCTTTGCACCCGCAGGCTGAACTGGCGAAAGCGGTCGAAAATCCGATCTTCCCGCCTTCTGTTCCCGGCATCGGTGATGCCTTCGGCCCGCTCAGTGACGCTGTTACCGCTCTCATGACCGGCAAAGCGACTGACGTCAAAAAGGCGCTTGATGACGCCGCGGCCAAGAGCAATCAAACCCTGGCAGCGAATAAGGCGAAGTACGGCGATGCTCCCAAGTCCTAAAAACTGGGCGCGACTCTGACCATGCTTAAACCGTTTTAATAAGCGCCACGTCAGTCCTGACCTTTCGGGGCCAGGGCTGGCGCACCTCCGGTTTAACCGGAAGGTATCTAGAAAGGCAGGCTTTTTCAATGGCGAAAACCATCCAGGAGCGTGAACAAACAGGTGAAGCCGTAGCCAGTGTAAACACCAGGCGGCGTTTTAATTTCACGCCGTACCTGTTTATCCTGCCGCACCTGATTTTCTTTGCAATTTTTGTAGGCTACCCGTTCGTGAGCGGTCTGGTCTACAGCACCTTTCAATACAACTTTCTTACTCCCGAAAACAACACCTTCGTCGGGCTGAACAACTACACTAATCTTTTCAACACCAAGAGCCGCGAATTTGATTTATTCTGGAACTCCCTGGGCAACACCGGCATTTTTATGCTCTACAGCGTTCCGGCCCTGGTGATTATTCCCCTTCTTTTAGCGGTCCTTCTCAATACCAAGCTGCCGGGCCGCAACATCTTCCGGGCCATTATCTTCGCGCCCTGGGTGCTGTCGGTCTCGGTTATTTCCCTGCTGTGGTTCTGGATTTTCCAGAGCAACGGCGGCCTGGTCAACGTCTACGCCAAAGCCCTCGGCATTTTTGGCGAAGACGGCCCACCCCGCTGGCTCTCGACGCTGCCAGCCGCCTGGATCGCTATTACAGTTGCGACAGTCTGGTGGACCATGGGCTTCAACATGATTATTCTGCTGGCGGCCTTGCAGGATATCCCGGAGCAGCTTTATGAAGCGGCTACGATTGACGGGGCCAACACCTTGCAGAAATTTTTCCGCATCACATTGCCCTTGCTGCAATCGGTCCTCGTCTTCGTCATCACCATCACCATAATCGCCTCTTTCAACCTGTTCGGCCAGTCCCTTTTCATGACCAACAACGGGCCATCCAGGGGGACCGAACCGGTAATGTACCGGATTTATGACGAAGGTTTCAACCGGAACGCCCAGGGAAGCGCGGCGGCAATGTCTTTCGTGGTGGCGTTAATCATGATTTTGGTGTCTTACCTGAACTTCCGCATATTTCGTAAGCGGGATACCAGTTATTAAAGGAGGAAAGGAAGATGGCAAATTCAGTTCAGGCCCGACCGGCCGCCCGCAATTCAGCCTTTTCTTACCGGGGCCGTACCTATTTCCAGAGGGCTATTCTCTACTTAATCCTGACCATAATCGCGATTATCGTTCTGATACCTATGGTCTGGATGTTCTTAACCTCTATTAAGCCCAAAAACCAGCTTTTCACTAAAGATATCCAGTGGTGGCCTGCCACCCCGACCCTGGACAACTACAAAACTTTAATTAACAATCCTTCCACCCCGATTATATCCTGGTTTACCAACAGCATTTTAATCGCGCTTATCGTGACGGGCCTGGTGCTGGCGGTCGACTCCCTGGCGGCGTACGCCTACGCCCGTATGGACTTTTTCGGGCGGGATGTTTTGTTCAAATTATTGCTGTTCACCCTGTTTTTGCCGGGTGTTTTGTTCCTGGTGCCAAACTTTTTAATTGTAAACGCGCTGGGCCTGCGCAACAACTACCTGGGGGTGATTCTACCGGCCCTGGCGGGCGTGTTTGGCGTTTTCTTTATGCGCCAGTTCTTTGAGACGATTCCTAAAGAGCTTGAGGAAGCCGCCCACATTGACGGCGCGAATACTTTCCAGACTTTTTGGAGCATCGCGCTGCCTTTAGCCAAACCAGCCCTGGCAACTCTTGGGGTAATTACTTTCCTGGGAAGCTGGAACGACTTTCTATGGCCACTCCTTATTCTACAAGACCGCAGTTTGCAGACACTGCCGATTGGCCTTCGCAGCTTGCAGGGGTCTTACACCTCGGAGTACGGCCTGATGATGGCCGGGGCGGTGGTAGCGGCGGTGCCAGTGCTGTTACTCTACATAGTTCTACAACGGTTTATCGTTGCCAGCGTTGCGTCATCCGGTATCAAAGGTTAAAAAACAAGGGAAACTCAGGAAAAGACCCAGGACAAATTATGAGAACAAACATTTTTCGCTGGCTAAATGGGTTAATCAGCTTAATTGTTGCTTTAACCTTGCTGGCCGCTTGCGGTGATAATACGGCTGCGCCCACAGCAAGCCCGGTCACAACCGCTGCTGCTCAAACAACCGGAGCGGCCGCTACAATTGTCGCTACCACAGCGGCAGTTGCTACCACGGCCGCGCCTTCTACCTCTGTTGCCACTACCGCCGCCGGGTCAACGACGACAGTCACAACCGCGCCTTCTACGGCGGCGGCTACCACGGCCGCTTCGACGGCCAACCAGGACGCTACCCAGGACGCAGGGACGGTACCGCCCGGTGACTATCAAAACCCGGTCCTGACTAACGATTTTGCCGACCCAACGGTTATTATGATTAATAAAACTTTCTACGCTTTCGCTACCAACGCCAACGGCAAAAATATCCAGGTGGCGACCTCAACCGACATGATAAACTGGACCCTCGGCACTGATGCCATGCCCGCTCTTCCCAGTTGGGCCAGGTTAGGCGGGTCGCTGGTGTGGGCGCCTGACGTGATGCAGATAGGTTCGAAATTCGTCATGTACTATACTGCCCGCGACAAAGCATCTAACAAACAATGCGTCGGGGTGGCTACCAGCGACAAACCTGAAGGCAAGTACAAAGATAGCAACCCACAACCGCTCGTCTGCCAGGTGGATGAAGGCGGCACGATTGACCCCGACGTTTTAAGTGATAACGGCAAGCTTTATCTTTACTTTAAAAACGACGGCAATTGCTGCTCGATTGCGACCAATCTTTACGTCCAGGAACTCGCCCCCGACGGCCTTACCTTGACCGGGCAGCCGACCAAGCTTATTAGCAATGATGCGTCCTGGGAAGGCCGGGTGGTCGAAGCTCCGCAAATGTTCAAGCACGACAATAATTATTATCTGTTCTTTTCGGCTAACGATTACGCCGGGGTAGAATACGCGGTTGGCTACGCTACCTGTAAATCTGTCACCGGACCGTGCGAACAGGCTCCCGAAAACCCGGTGCTGAAGTCGTCGCTCAATAAACCGCCGGTAATTGGGCCGGGCGGCGAGTCACTCATTCAGGTAGGCGACCAGACCTGGATTTTTTATCACGCCTGGGAAGTTACCACGACCGGAACCAAAACCGACCGCCGCCTGATGTGGTTGGACAAGGTGGATTGGCAGAACGGAAAGCCGGTCGTTAAGGGTCCGACTACCAGCCCGGAACCAACACCTAAAATTTAATCTTTACCAACCAAAACCGCTGCTACCACCCTAACACTGTCCCGGTTGATATTCCCGACCACCTTTCCCCAAGTAGCACGCCTGGCGAGGGATAAACCCTTGATGACCGATACTTATGTAAACCCGGTTTACCCCGGTAGTTTCCCTGACCCTTTTGTCCTGAAATATGGCGGGGAATATTATGGCTACTGCACCGGCATTCAGCCCGACGACCGCTGCTTTGGGATTTTACGCTCACCCGACCTGGTCAACTGGAAAGTGGTGGGCGGGGCTTTGCCGCCGCTACCCGGCGGCCATCCGATGTACTGGGCGCCGGAAGTGCTTTACTACAACGGCCTCTTTTATATGTACTACAGCGTCGGCAACGAAACCTTTATGGAAATTCGAGTCGCCACCGCCGCCCAACCGGGCGGGCCTTTCCAGGATAGCGGCCGCACCCTGACTTCCCAACAATTCGCCATTGACGCGCACGTCTTTAAAGACGACGACGGCTCGCTCTATCTTTTTTATGCTACCGACTTCCTGGAATATTCGCGCATCGGCACCGGCACCGTGATGGACCGCCTGCTGGACCCTTTTACACCCGAAGGAAAACCCCGGCCTGTTACCCGGGCGCGTTATGACTGGCAGGTCTACGACCCGAACCGGGCCGAAAAAGGCGGGGCGCGCTGGCACACCATCGAAGGCTCGTTTGTCCTCAAACACCGCCGGAAATACTACCAGATGTTTAGCGGCGGCAACTGGCAAAATCTCAGTTATGGCGTTAGCTACGCCGTAACGGATAAACTGGATCGGCCTGACGAATGGGACCAGGTGGCGGATGGCGAAAAGGTTTTTCCGGTGCTTCGCACCATTCCGGGCCATGTTATCGGGCCGGGCCACAACTCGGTCGTGCGAGGGCCGGACAACCGCCAGTTATATTGCGTTTACCACCGCTGGGATGAGAAGGGTCACGTTCGCCAGATGGCGATTGACCCGCTCGACTGGGCCGGGGAAAGACTTATTGTTCTGGGTCCAAGCTACCAGCCTCAATCATTCCCGACCCTGCCCGCTATTAGCGGGTTCGCCCATTTCCAGGCACAAAAACCGGGCCAAAACCAGGCTGCTTTGAGCGACACCAGCCAGGCCAGGGACAACATTTTACATCTGGACGGTTCGGATGGAGGGGCGGCGGTCCTGAACCTCAACTACCGCTTTTTTTTGCTGGAAATCGAACTGAAAGCGTCAGGGCCAAAGCCGGGCAGTTACGGCCTGGGGCTGTACCGGGACGAAGGCAGCCTGTTTAGCTTTTTAATTGAGCCAGGGAACAACCAGGCTCGGCTAACCTGGCTGGTTGAAAATTCCACCAGGGAGCAAATTTTACCTCTGGCCGAAAATTTCAACCCGTCCGCTTATCATCTCTTGCGGCTGGAAGTGCGGGGCCGCCAGTTAACGCTCGCCCTTGACGATATTCCGGCCCAACCCGGCCCGCTCAGGCTGGCCGGGGAAGCGAACGCTTTGCATTTAATCTCACAGGCAGGCCCGGCGGCGTTTGCCGGTTTTGCTTTGACCCCTGGTTTTGAAGATTTTTTCGAAAGCGAATTGCAAAACTCGGGCTGGCAGCCGGAAAATACCCGGGCGCAGGGGGAATCCAGCCCGCTTAACCCGGCGGTCTCTCCCACAATTTTTACCAGAGGCGACCCCCTGGAAAATTACGAACTGGTTATAAACGTTCTTTTAGAGGCGGCCGGGCAAAGCGAAGGAACCCGGTTTTACCCGGCCAGGGCCAGAGATGCCAGCGGTCCAGAGCTAAGTTTCCAGCGGGAAGCGAACGGCTGGACCTTACAGGCGGGCCAGGAACAGCCCTTTTCTTTACCGTCCGATTTTGAGGGGTCTGTTCACCAGCAATTTCGTTTCCGCAAGCAGGGCCAGCGCATGGCCGTCTTCTGGGAAAGTCATTTCCTGGGCGAACTGGCAGTCACCCCCGGCCCGGCCAGGGTTGGCCTGGCTGCGCCGGTAGGAAAAACCATTGAAATGGTGCGAGTGACGGCCCTTTAGAAATTTTTTCTGTTATATGTTCAGCCTGAATACTGAATCCCGTTCAAGTTTTAGATGAAATGGGGAACAACCGGTCTCGCAGGCCGCTCCCTTTAGTTGTAAAAGGAGATACGCAATGCA
>CADDZM010000272.1 GCA_902812345.1 Chloroflexota bacterium
CCTACAGCCCGGTACAGCCCTCGTTTGCCTAACTCAGGCTCACAATGTGGGTTCAGATTCAGGTAGCACCTGTTATATTCCAGCAGAGACAGCACCTCAGCACATTTGGCAAACGAGTCACCCAGCGAAACAGGCAGCACAAAATCCAAATTGTCGGCTGAAGTATGATACTCGGAATAATGGCCGTGCCGGGAGCGCATAAAACAACCTACGGCCAGGTTAAAGCCGGGCGAACAATACTGGCGTTCGTCATAACCAAAAGGGGAAAAGTCGATAATCTCGTGGGGAGCCTCGCTGTACTTCAGAACATTAGCGACTGCCTGATCTATTTCACTGTTGCCACGGCGGCTTTTTTTATAGGTAATCGCGCCGACGTCACCCACTCCGGTCACAACCAGCCCGTGCTTGATGCGGCGGGCCGCAGTCTCATTTTGGCTCAGCCAGGTAATTGAGCCGATAGTGCCGGGGATAAAAAGAAAGCGGTAGGAGTAGCGTAAGGTGCGCTGGCTGAGGGATTTAGCAAGATAGGTAGCCAGGGCAATACCCGACAGATTATCGTTGCATAGAGAGGGGTGGCAGGCGTGGCAGGAGATTAGTACTTCACCGGCCTCTGGACTGGTACCCGGCAGGAAATACTCGCCGTAGGTTAGAGAGCCTTTTTGCAGCTTTGAATCGATAAAGACCTCGTATTCCTCCTCGTCACCCTCCGCGGCCAGAGCGGCCAGTTGGTTATGGCTCAGGCAAAAGCCCCAGTTCTCCTGATAGTAAGAGGTGCGGTAGGGAATGCGATCCGGGTAGTCTGGAATCGTAAAGAGATGTGGCTTTAATTCGGCCAGAGTAAGAGTGGCCTGAATGGGCGTACTATAGCTTACTACGTGCAGATTGCTTTTTTTAAAGTCAACCACGCGCTCGCCCCGGTTGTTTTTTATATAAGCGTCCCGAATATTCCATTCGTTGGGTACAGTCCAATCAAATACAGAAGTGCCGCTGGGAACCTCGTGTATTTGCAGCGGAATATGCTGTTTGATCCCGCTTAAGGTCTCCCGGAAACCGTTACCTGTAATGCTCCGGCAGATCGGGTATAACTCGGTTATAAGTTGGTACATAGCCTGGCCGGTCTGTTTCAGAAAGTCCGGGGTGAGTTCTTCTAAATTTAACGGGTTGGCGGTCGTCATGCGCTTTCTTTTCTCTTTTTCTCTGTTCCCTCGATAACAACTAAGCGCCTGGAGATTAGTTCAGCTTAACCTTGTCAGTCGGCGGCTGACAAGGTTAAGTGGGGCTTTACTTGTTACCGGCTGGGAACCGCAAAGTCGGACCAGGAATTATCCTTTTCGGAAATCTCGGTTATCGGCAAAGGCCACTCGATACCAAAAGCGGGATCGTTATAACGATAGCCCCTGGCGCAATTGGGAGCATAACCCTGGCTGACCTGGTAGAAGATCTCGGTATCATCTGTCAGGGTTTGATAGCCGTGGGCAAACATTTCGGGTACATAAAGAGTCCGGCGGTTCTCGGCGCTCAACTCTATCCCGACATGCTGTAAGTAGGTCGGAGAGTCGGGTCGAATATCTACTATCACATCATAGATCGTCCCGTGGGTGCAACGTACCAACTTTACTTCCGTGGCCGGTTCAACCTGAAAATGCATTCCCCGCATAGTGCCCTTTTTATAGTTATAGGCTATATTGCACTGAATTACCGCTGGATTTAAACCTCGCTCTTTAAAGTCCTCGACATTAAAGGCCCGGGCGAAAAACCCCCGGTTGTCCCAGATCGGTTCCAGGTCAAAGGCATAAGCCCCTTTAAGTTTCAGTTCGGTCCATGTCATATCTAAACAAGCCTCTTATCTTCTAATTAAGCTAGGGTTGTTACAAATAGCTGCTAAATAACCAATGTTGCTAATCGGGACTACTATAGATCATCAGATATTAAATGAGAGCCTTTCATAATAACTGGTTTTGTAGATTTTGAGTTCAAATTTGGTTTTGATTAGCCTCGATATAGATTCAATGAGGCTAGCCCTGAGAGGCTTTGGAAAGATATCGCAGGCATCTTTTATACCATTTGGACTTATTTAGGAGCCTTAAAACGCCTCATAAAAAGCACTTTTACCAATTATGAAAGGCTCTCATTAAATCAGAAAAACTCTTTCAAATTTGAGCCTATAAACAAAATGAGATTCTATTTTGTTTTCTGATGATCTATAGAGGGTAAATTAGCAATTGCTAATTTACCTTCCGCCAGCTCTAATAAACAGTTGAACATGGCAGCCATATAACCCATTCGGGCCATCAAATATTACTCGGTCCGGTGAAATATTTTCATGAAATGATTTACGACCGTTATCAAACTGAATACTCGTTCGACAAACATTTGGTTGTTTCGCTCTCCCTGATGGCAAAAGTGCCAGTTGGGTGTTTGTTCGCCTCGCTTTCTAAAGCCCAGATCCGATAGTACTTCGTTTGGTCATTCCACCTTATTCCGACATCGCAGAATTTCTGGTCGTGTTCATTGGCCGTTTCCCAGACCCACTTAATGACCTGCCTGGCTGGCGTAATCAGCCCTAGCCAGCACACTTGGATACCTACAATCCAGGGATGGTTTACTCTTGCCTTTCTTACCAATCTAGGAGGGCTGCGACCTTCCAGAATAGGATGAATGAGTTCAATTCAATGCCATAAGTGTCAATGATGCTTTAAGCCTCAGGTTCAACCAGCATTCAGTCGGTCAAACTCTCGTACTTTTCCAGTACCCGCAGCAACCGACGCAGGCCGGGCTAGTTTGAGAAGAGGTGGTGCCAATCACCTTTGAGAAAGCTTTAGAAAGCCCGGTAATGCACTCCTATGAGGTACAAGAGAATACCAATGGTGATGATTTCACTGGCATAGAGAGTGGCATTCTTTCTTTTCTTGACGGCAACCACTTTGTCGTCTCTGATGCAAAAGAGCCGGGTAATAACTTCTTCCGTTCGCCTAAGGTTCTGCTCCTTAACTAGAATTTGCGAAAGGATGGCATAACCTTATGCATTTTGTAAAGAGCTTTCGCTACTTCTGACTAGCAACATTGGTTAAATAGCTGTCACACGAAACCCAGTTTACACCATTTAAAGTTTTAATACACTTTCACCTCGGGGATCGGCACGACGAACTGGCCACCCCACTCACTGACATAGGCCATCTGGCTCATTATCTCGTTTTTTAGGTTCCAGGGCAAGATCAGCACATAGTCAGGCTGAGTTTCTTTAATCCGCTCCGGGGCGTAGACCGGTATATGGGTACCTGGCAAGAACTTACCCTGCTTATAGGGGCTGCGGTCCACCGTATACTCCACAAAGTCAGTCCGGATGCCGCAGTAATTAAGCAAGGTATTGCCTTTACCAGGGGCGCCATAGCCCACCACGGTTTTACCGACGCGTTTAGCCTCAATCAAGAAGTCCAGCAGCTTGCGTTTGGTCTCCTTGACCTGCTCGCCAAAAGCGGCGTAGTGCTCCAGCCGGGTAAAGCCGGCCTGTTCTTCCCGCTGCCTTAACTCGCTTACAGTAGCTTCGACCGGTTTGCTGGTGTCGCTCTGATGACGGGCATAGATCCGCAACGAGCCGCCATGGGTGGGCAGTTCTTCCACATCGAAAAGGGTCAGGCTGTGCGCGGCGAAAATCTTCTCTACCGTGGTAAAGGAGAAATAGGAGAAGTGCTCGTGATAGATGGTGTCGAACTGGTTCTCCTCCATCAAACGCAAAAGATGGGGGAACTCCATGGTAATGACGCCCCCGGGCTTAAGCAGCAGCTTCATTCCTTCTACCAGGTCGTTGACATCCGGGACGTGGGCCAGAACGTTATTGCCCAGCAGCAGGTCAGCCTGGCGACTCTGTTCGCTTAGCCGTTGGGCGCTCTCCACCCCGAAGAACTCGACGATGGTCGGAATGCCCTTCTCTATTGCCACCCTGGCGACGTTAGCGGCCGGTTCTACACCCAGCACTTTGATACCCTTTTCGATAAAGTACTGCAATAGATAGCCATCGTTGCTGGCAATTTCAACTACCTGGCTGTCTTCGTTAAGACCGAAGCGGGCCTGCATGTTGTCGGTATAGCGCCGGGCGTGGGCCAGCCAGCTATCCGAAAAAGAGGAAAAGTAGGAGTAGTCGCTAAAGATTTCGGTTGGGCTGACGTATTCCAGCAGTTGCACCAGGAAGCAGTTATCGCAGACGAAGACATGCTGCGGGTAAAAGGCTTCCATGGAGTTTAGCTGGTCCTGGCTGAGAATATTATTGCAGGGCGGAGCCATACCGAGGTCTACGAAGGTATAGCGCAGCTCCTCTTTACAAAAGCGGCAGGAGCCTTTGGCCCCGCTGGCTGGCTCAGGCAGCCTTGTTTGATCGGTTTGAATTTCGGTTGTCATTTGGTGATATAACTCCTCCAGCGCAAAGTGTTGTCCAGGCAACCCTCGCTTAACAAACGTTTAATATGATCGATCCGTTTGTAGCGCGGCCCTTCAAAATCCTCCAGCTTTAAGCTGGTAGCGCGATAAGCCGCCAGAAGTTGTTCAATGCCCTGCCGGGCGGTCCACTGCGGTTTGAATTCGGGCAGCACCTGCATGATTTTGTTAAAGTTAACCCGGTAAGAGCGTTTATCTGGTTCTCCTCCCGGCGCGTATTCAATCTGGCAGTCGGGTACAATCGCCTTGACCAGGTCGGCCAGATCGCGGATCTGGTAATTTTCTTCGTTGCGGCCAACGTTAAAGGCTTGATTATGCACGGCTTCCCTGGGCGCCTCCAGGCAGGCCATAAAGGCCCGGGAGATGTCCTCAATATGTACAATCGGCCGCCAGGGGGTGCCATCACTTTTAATATAAACCTGGCCGGTAGTGATGGCCCAGGCCACCAGATTGTTTAGTACCAGGTCGAAGCGGTGGCGGGGCGAAACTCCATAGGCGGTGGCATTTCGCAGGTAAACGGGCGAAAAGCTATCGTCGGCCAGCCCCTTCAGGTCGCGTTCAACCAGCACTTTTGACTCGGCGTAGGGCGTAACCGGGTTAAACTGGGCCTGTTCGTCCAGCGGTGCTTCGCCGGCCGCGCCGTAGGTGCTGCAGGACGAAGAAAAGAGAAAGCGGCCTATCCCGGCGGCTTTGGCTTTTTCAGCCAGCCGCACCGAACCCAGGTGGTTGATATCGTAGGTTAAAGCCGGGTTTAAGTTGCCCAGCGGGTCATTGGAGAGGGCCGCCAGGTGAATAACGGCGTCGAAACCCTCGAGGTCGGCCACCGTTACCTCTCGAATATCCTTGTGGAGGCTCGGTACTTTCTCTGGCGGCTCTATAAAAGTGCTTTCTTCGAACAGATCGCTATCCAGCCCGACCGCCTCATAACCTGCCTGTAGCAGCATCGGCATCAAAACTGTTCCAATATAACCGTTATGCCCCGTAACTAATACACGCATTTTTGAACTCCTGCTCCTGGCTCTTCCAAAGTAGGATTGTTAAAGCCTGAGATAGCTAAACTTAATCGGTAACTACTACTACCTTAGTTCATAGGTGACAACTTAAGGGTTTTGCGAAGTTGTCAAGTATTAAAACAATGATTATTTAGACCTTTTTAGAATGAATTTAACGCATAAATCCTGCAATTTTACCACTTGCAGCCTGTTTAGCAGCGAATTTGTAAATTTTTGGGGCGACCTTGTTACACCCAGAACCTTTGCAGGCATTATTTTATGGTTAAATTGCTATTCGTTAATGATTTGACAAGCCCATTGAGACCTTAAGTTGTCACTTATGCCCTTAGTTAATTGGTTTTAACTAACTATGAAGTGCTTACTTGCTTCATGTTGGTCTATTAATGAGCTTACATTCTTCAGCCAAACCTCCAGACAAAAGTTATCTCTGACCCATTGCTTGGCCCGTCGCCCCATCGCCTCGGCCTTTTCGGGGTTTTTCCAGAGATAGTCAATCGCTTCGGCCATAGCCCCAGACTGGCCGCCTTCGACCAGCAGGCCGGTTTCTCCTTCCATGATGTAATCGCTATAAGCCGGCATGCGGGTGGCAACTATAGCTTTGCCCATCGCGCCAGCCTGTAAAATAGTGCTTAAACCGGCGCTCCAGTGAGACGTGTCGACGTTTATCGGCGTAATAATAAAGCGGCTGCACGAGTAAGCCTCCAGCAACTCATAATGGCTGTACGGTGTCAGCTTAACGTTTGGCGGTAGCGTGGTTGAGTTTATTACCTCCTTAAGGTTATCCCAGGCGCTGGCGCTGCTGATATTGCAGGACACCTGCGGTAATTTCCGTAATGCCTCAATCAGAGTCGGATAATCGCGCTGGGCCACTCCTGAACTCAGGGCAACCTCCGGGTAGTGCTTGGCGCTGGCACAAAGAGGCGGCTTGTAGTAATCGGTATCTATTGCCAGCGGCAGCACCTTAATTTGGGCTTTAGATAGCCCCAGAGCCTGGCTGGCCGCCCGTCCTTCGGCCTGACTGAAGGTTACTACGGTATCGCAGCGTTTCAAGGAGCCTAATAATTTAGCCAGGCGTAGTTTATGGGGAGATAGCGGGTTGTGAAGCAGTACGATATGCTTAATGCGGCGGTCAAGCAGGTGACTGAGCGGCAGGCCGATCCGTTCCGACATGCTCAAGACCACATCATAATGCTCCTGTCTTACCTTCCGCGCGACATAGCGCGCCCGGTAGAGGTCCAGGCGGAATTTCTCTTCGAGCCGGTTTAAGGAAGGGTGTTGGGACAGCTCCGGGCTGCCATAGTCGAGGTAATCCGCCTTTAAGTGCCTGGCTAATTCTAGGTAGTCGATGCGAGTGCGTTTACCTAGTTTAATTTCCTCTTCGGCATTGGCTGGCAGCCTGGTAGTGGCTACAATTAAAAGTTTCATTTATAATTTATTGCCATGTCTTCCAGGGAGGGCTGCCGCTCTGCCAGAGTTTTTCAAGCATCAATTTGTCGCGCAGCGTATCCATGCACTGCCAGAAGTCTTCGTGCTGATAAGCCATGAGTTGCCCATCCTGAGCTAGTCGTTCCAGCGGTTCTCGCTCCAGGAAGGTCATGTCATCATCGATGTAATCGAACACGCCCGGCTCCATTACAAAGAAACCGCCATTAATCCAGCCTTCCAGGGCTTGCGGTTTTTCCGCAAAGATTTCGACCCGCCCACCTACAATTTCCAGTTGACCGAAGCGAGCCGTTGGGTGGACCGCCGTCAGAGTAGCCAGCTTGCCGTGAGAACGGTGAAAAGCTAATAATTTATGCAGGTCTATGTCGGAAACGCCATCGCCATATGTCAACATAAACGTTTCATTATTCAGGTAAGGCTCCAGCCTTTTAACCCGCCCGCCGGTCATGGTACCGGCTCCTGTATCTACCAGGTGCACCGTCCAATCCGGGTTATAGTCGTCATGGCGGCTTACTAGACCGGTGCGGGTATTTACAGTTAAATTATTGCTCAGGGCGGAATAATCAACCATATATTTTTTTATTACTTCACCCTTGTAGCCGAGCGCAAGCACAAATTCGTGGAAATTATAATGCGAATAGTGCATCATAATATGCCATAGGATAGGATTTCCACCAATTTCTACCATTGGCTTCGGCTTCAATTCGGTTTCCTCTGCCAGGCGAGTGCCCAATCCACCCGCTAGAATTGCAACTTTCAAAATTGTTCCTCCTGCCGCAGTTACGCAATGAACGATTTAACCGATATTCTGCTTAAGCTAACCATATGAATCAATCTGAACTGAGTAAGATGGGAATTGAAATTATTAGCTATTTACCTCAGATGAATTAAAGTTCAGCCGTTTATTTTGAGTTTGAAGGGTCATTACCTTGAAAAAATAAAAGCTAACTGCTCCTGATATAATATCACGTAAGGCTCCGGCAAACTTCACGGGAATTACTATAACTGCAGCGTAAAATAAGACTATAGTCAATTATATAGTTTAACCTTTAATTAGTCTAAACGTTTAGTCAGGCTACCGGTTAAGTATACTTGCTGGCTTAGCTAACCGTTAGCTTCAAGCGGCACCGCCCCTGCAAGTAAGAGTAGCTCGCTATTTACCAAACGCTCTTTATATTTCTTAACAGCCTTGGCTGTAAATTTATGCCGGTTAAACAATTTACCGCCTACTACTATTCTAGTTTTAAGATTTGCCAGGCTCAGATCAAACCAGTGATTATTACCGTATGGCTAACATTTAAGCCCATAACCTGCTTGCTAGTTTTTACTAACACGTACTCTGCTATCATATCAGGTTTTGTGGACCTTACGATTAAGGGTTTTCAGGATAGGTACCCTTAAATATTTATAATATTTCCTTTGCAGGAAAATTATAATAGAAAGAGAGTAAAAAACAAATGTACTCGCAGTTATTTCGGATGAGAAAAAATTCACTTCAAAGGTTAATCATTCATTTAAAGCGAACTTGCACTGTTTGGCCTAATTTGTAACTCTTCAAGAACCTATCCAAGTGGCCCGCTCAAGTCGGTGAGGACTTTGCCTTACCGGCACTCGCCGGTAAGGCAGCGGCACGCCAGGCGCAAGTTGTCAGGCTCGGCGACTCAGGCTGCGGATAAAACGTAGCTCTTCCCGGCCTATTACACGC
>CADDZM010000273.1 GCA_902812345.1 Chloroflexota bacterium
GGAATAATCAAGCCAGACAAGGGTAGTCGCCCGCGCCCAGACATAGGGTCACGTCCGGCTGTAGTTGCCGTCTATTACCCAGGCCTCCCCCGCCAGGGCTTTTTCGATGCGGTCGCAAAAAGTTTCAAACGGCACCGGGGTCCAGTTTTCTCCCCAGTGGAGCGCGTCCGTCTCGATATGAGGCACGCCCATTTTAGCGGCCAGGGCGCGGGCCAGGGTGGTTTTCCCCGACCCGCTGGTCCCGACCACCACGATTCGTTTGCCCTCTAAAGCGGCCACGCGGTTTACCCGGCCTGACCTTCCCGGCTGTGCCATTCCTCCAGAAGCTCTTTCTCCCGGTCGCGTTTGATACCCGCTTTGAGTTCAGGACCGCTCGGCCTCACGGCCAGGTAGGCCAGGGTATCCTGGATAGTTTCGGGCAGGGGCCGGAAGGTCAGGCCGTTTTCCAGCGCCCGTTTAATGCCGGCGGTCTGCATATAGGCCATGTCGCCTTCCGCCGGAATCCAGGCTGGCAGGTCGGACCAGGGCTGAACCCCTTTTTCTTTCAAAAAGTCGTTGCTGACCCATGTTATGTCGGCCCCACTGCCCGTTGTAGCCAGGCATTGGTCCACCACCTCTTTCATGGTCAGGGTGGCTGCCGGGCCGGTGGCGTTGTAGACCCCCGTTTTGCCCTGCTCGACCATGCGGATGGTCCAGTCGGCCAGGTCGCGCCCGTCAATAACCTGAACCGGGTCGCTGCCGTCGCCGGGCGCGAGGACTTCGCCGCCCCGGGCAATCCGGCGCGGCCAGTAGGTGAAGCGGTCGGTGTGGTCGAGCGGCCCGACAATCAGACCCGGCCGGATGATAAGGGCGCGGCCTGGAAAGGCTTCCTGGACCGCTTTCTCGCACAGGGCTTTGAGCGGGCCGTAGGTTTCGCCGGTCACTTCCTCGATGCTCTCGTCCTCGATAGTGCCGGTGGGGGTATCTTCGTCAAAGTTCGGGCGCGAGAAATCGGCGTAGACCGAAATTGTCGAGATGAACATGTAGAGTTTAACCGCCGGGGCCAGCAACTCCGCCGAGGCGCGTACTACTCGTGGAAGGTAGCCGCTGGTATCCAGCGCCGCATCCCAGGTGCGGCCCTTGAGGGCTTCCATGTCGCCGTTCCGGTCGCCCCGCAGTTTCTCAACCTCGGGAAAAACTTCCGGGTTGTGTTGGCCCCTGGTAAAAAGCGTAACCTCGTGACCGCGCGCGAGGGCGCTCTCGACCAGGTGGCGGCCTAAAAAGACTGTTCCACCCAGCACAAGTAATTTCATATTCCGCTACTTTCATTTTAGGACTTTTAAGATTAGGACTTTTTAGGATTTTCGTTTGAAACAATCCTTAGAGATACGATTTTCTCATAACCGGGGATTTCCCGGGTTCAAAGCGAAAGTCGTAATTAAATTAATTATCTGTAAAGTTGCAAAAGATTTGAAGCAGTTACCGTTGACTTGAGCAGTTCTTCAAGCTGGTCCACCGGCACAGGCCGGCTGTAGATATAACCCTGGATACCGTCACAGTTGATTTGACGCAGAAAATCCAACTGTTCCTGGGTCTCTACCCCTTCGGCGACCACTCGCATACCGAGAGAGTGGGCCATGGTCACAATCGCGCTTACAATCGCGTCCACCCGCGGCCCCTTTTGAGGGTTTGCGCCGATAAATGACTGGTCAATTTTAAGCGTATCAATCGGCAGTTGCTGCAAATAGCTCAGCGAAGAATACCCCGTGCCAAAATCGTCCAGGGATAGTTTAACACCAAATTCTTTAAGTTCGGCCAGTTTTTGCAAACTTTCTGTGGTGTTATGGAGCAGCAAACTTTCGGTCAGTTCCAGTTCCAACCGGTCCGGTTCCAGGTTGCTGGCTTCCAGGGCTTTCTTGACGGTCTGGATGAAATCAGCCCGGTTGAACTGGATAGCCGATACGTTGACCGCGATTTTTAGCGGCGGGTAGCCCTTATCATGCCAGGTTTTAGCCTGGCGGCAGGCTTGCTCCAACACCCATGCCCCAATTGGCACAATCATGCCGCTTTCTTCGGCCAGCGGAATGAACAGGCCGGGCGATACCAGGCCCAATAGCGGGTGTTCCCATCTTAACAGGGCTTCATACCCGATCATTTTACCACTTTTCAGGTCTAAGTGAGGCTGGTAAAAGAGGCACAGTTCGTGGCGTTCCAGAACCCCGCGCAACTGGTTTTCCAGTTCCAGCCGTTCCAGGGTCTGCACATTCATTTCGGGGGCAAAGAACTGGTAATTATTTTTCCCCTGCAACTTGGCCCGGTACATGGCCCGGTCGGCGTTGGAAAGCAGTTCCTGGGCCGTCTCGCCGTCGTCCGGGTAGAAACTGATGCCGATGCTCGGCGTAATATGTAAATTTTTATCGGGCAGCAGGATGGGCGGCTCGAGAGCGTCCATAAGTTTCTGGGCGATGTGTTCAGCCTTATAAATATCCTTCAAGTCGGTTAGAATCAGGGTAAATTCGTCACCGCCGAGCCGGGCTAACGTATCGCTGTTGCGGATGCAGCCCAACAAGCGCCGGGCGACTTCCTGCAAAACCAGGTCGCCGGTATGATGGCCGAGGGTATCGTTGATAACCTTGAAGCGGTCCAGGTCTACGAAAAGGACCGCCAGTTTTTCTTTCTTGCGCTCGGCCACGGCCAGGGAATAGTCCAGGCGGTTCTCGAACAGCATGCGGTTGGGCAGGCCGGTCAGGGAGTCGAAATGGGCCTGGTAATTCAACTGGTCGTTGAGGTTGCGCTGCTCAATGGCAATCGCGGCCAGGCGGCTGATAGTGTTCAGCGGTTCCAGGCCGTCCGAGTTTTCAACGGTTGGCTCCCGCCAGTAGAGCGCCACCGTACCCAGGACTTCGCGCTTGCTGGAAATAATCGGCATGGACCAGCAGGCCTGCAAGCCGGTTCGCACGGCCAGTTCCCGGTATTTTACCCATAAGACCGAGCGTTTAATATCGTTGACAATGACCGGTTCGCGGCGGTAAGCGGCCGTCCCGCAAGAGCCTTCCTCCGGGCCAATGAGCAAGCCCTCGACAGCGTCGCTATAACTTTGAGGCAGGCTGGGAGCGGCCCCCTTGTAAAGGCGGTCTCCCTTCAGCAGGTGGATCGAGCAAAACAGTTCGGGGCGCTGCCGCTCAATCGTCAGGGCGATTTTCTCAAGGACGATAGGCAACGGGTGATTGCGGGCGACCATTTCCAGGACTTCGTTACGGTCCTGTTCCAGAAATTCGATTCTCTTGCGCTCGGTAATATCATCCAGCGTCCCGGAAATTCCGACCAGTTCGCCGTCTTCACCCATAGCCCGGCGGGCCACCAACTCCATCAAGTGCAGGCTGCCGTCTTTGGCGATAAGGCGCACTTCCAGGCGGTAGTCGTCAATCTCGCCCGCGATGAGAGCCTGGAATTTCTGCCTGCCCCGGTCCCAGTCTTCTTCATAGACATAGGGCAGGATGGGTTTACCCAGGGTTTCTTCGACCGTATAGCCGAGCAAATCGGTCCAGGCCGTGTTGAGAAAAGTCCAGGTGCCGGTTTTATCGGTCTGGAAAATTATTTCTTTGACGCTGCCCACCACCTCGCGGTATTTTTCCTCGCTCTGGCTGAGATTCTCAAACAGCCGGGCGTTGCGTATGGCGATACTTACCTGGTCGCCCAGCAAGGTTAGCAGGGTAAAATCGTCCTCGCTAAGGTTTGGTTCTCCCTGCGACTCGACCGCCAGCACCCCCAGCGCCTGACCGTCCCCGCCTTTGAGCGGAATAATAATAGCCTGGGTTATGCCCGGCAGCGCCCAGATAAATTCGCGGTCTTCGGCGGCATTGCGGACAAAGGCGCCTATCCCCGTCCGGACCACCCGCCCGGTCACGCCCATGTCTATCGGGATAGTTTCCAGCATGTTGTCATAGCCGACCACCGCCTGTAAAAGCAGGTTGTGGCCGTTACGCAGGTAAATACTGACCAGATTGTAACCGAAAGCCTGGCTAACCTGGCTGACAATGGTCTGGAAGATTTCTTCCAGCCGGACGCTGGAATTAATGACCTGCGCAACCTGCTGGACCGTTGTAAGCTCGACCAGGCGGCGGCGAGCGGCGGAATAAAGCCGGGCGTTATCCAGGGCAATCGAGGCAAGCTGGGAAATCCGGTTGAGTAGTTCGATTTCTTCCTGGCCGAAAAGATGGCCTTCTTCCTGGGAAGCCAGCCCGATAACCCCGACTACTTCCAGCCCCGATTTTAAGGGCACTCCCACCACCGCTTTTACTTCGTCGTATTCGGGCGCCTGTATGCGCGAGGCCCAATGGCTGTAATCCGAAAGCACCAGCGGTTGGCCGCTATTCCAGACCTTTCCCGCAAAATATTCGCCTGGCCGCACCGGGTCGGCGGAAAGATTGGCGAAACAACCGACCCCGACCTTCATGAGCATGTGGTCGGTATCCGGTTCGCGCAGGTAAATAAAACCGTCCGGGGTGCCGCCGAGCGTGGCGGCCCGGCTGATGATAGTTTGCAGCAGTTCGGTAATGTCCAGCCGGTTCATAAGCGAAAGGGCCGTTTCGTGCATCACGGCCATATACTCGTTCTGCTGGCGGAAAGCTTCCATGAACTGCCAGTGATGTGAATTATCCCGGATATTCAGCACGATACCGTTCACCGCCGAATCGGCCAGCCGGTTATCGCAGACCGCTTCCATATAGGTCCAGGTGCCGGAGCTATTTTTAGCCCGCACTTCCACCAGCGCCACCGTTCCCGGGTGCATCCTGGCCCGGGTGAGGGTTTCCTTGTAGCCCCGCAAATCGTCGGGATGCAGAAAGTCGCTAAACCGCCGCCCGATAATCTCTTCGGGGGTATAGCCAAGCAGCCGCTCGGTGGCCGGGCTGGCGTAGCGAATGGTTTCATCTTCCCCTAAAATAGTAATAATATCCTGGGAATTCTGCACCATGGAGCGGAAGCGGGCTTCGCTGCGTTCGATGCTTTCCTGGGCTTTGCGCCGGAAATTGATATTTACCAGCCCCAGGCACACCCCGCCGATTTCGCCATCATCTTGCCAGACCGGCGCATAGTTAAATTCGTACCAGTTTTCTTTGCCGCCCGGTCCCCGGATGCTGCGCTCTAGGACCGTCGTTTCACTGTTAAGGGCTCTGGAAAAGTTCCGGTTAAAAATTTCAAATTTCCCCTCCGGCAAAATCCTGGCAATTGATTGCCCTTTTTCCAGCTTGCACTGGACCATCTCTAAAACTTCTTCGTAAGCTTTTTTGTTAAACTCGCGAATAATCAGGTCGCGGTCTATAAGAATAAAACCTTGCAGGCTGTTGTTTAAGATTGCTTGCAGGTTGGAGCGCGAGACCGCTAATGCCCTGGAAGTGCGGGCCGCGTTTTTCATCAAACGATGAGTAATTTCGGATAACAGGCCGAGAGTAGCGGAAGTTAAGAGTAAAGCGCCCAGCGAAGCACAAAATTTGCTGGAAATTAGGGCGATAACCGTTAAAGATACCAGGAAGCCAAAGGCCAGCATGCCCCAGTAAACGACCCTCCTGGAAAAGATGGCCGCCCAGCTAACCGGGATTATCAGCACAACCAGCAGCGAGTCGGGGCCTTTGCTCAGTACCAGGAGCGCGCCAAGAAGCAAGGTTAGCAGAAAATAACCTGTTAGAAATATTGTTATTTTGCGGGGCGCACGGGGCATGCTAGGCACTTAACGAAAACCTCCAAAACCGAAAAGGTTCTTTATGTATGGCAAAAGTCACTAAGACCCGGGGAATGCCCTTCCCGTAATAATTTAAAAGCTCTTTTCACACGGGTCACCGTTAGGGTTTCCCGCGCCTATATAAAATCAAGTTAAAATTAAGTTGATTGGATTTTGCCAATTTTTTAGCATCTTCCCGGCAGGCTTGAGACCTTCTTTAAAAGATTGCTAAAACTTAAAAGTAGCTGTAATCATTAAACTAAATAATTTATTAAAAGAGCAATAGACCGATTTTCCCATCTATTTCCCTTAAATGGATTTTTTCGGCTTGAATTATGCTAGAAAACCAACCTTATGAGGTGGTCTGGCCGGATTGCCCGGTTTGTCCAACCGTTTAGCTTAGCAACGAAGCAAGAGCAAGAAAGAGAGATAAATGAACCAGCCCACTAACCAGCCCGAAAACGACCTGTCGGTTAACTTTTTAGCGCAAGGCGAACAGACCGGCGAATCTGTCGCGCATCTCCTGGCCGACTTTATCGCCGGGGCTACCCAGAGCCTTGATATTGCGGTTTACGATATGCGGCTTAACGACTCGCTTAAAAAGATTTTATCCGACGCCTTGCGGGAAAGGTCCAACGCCGGGGTTTCCATCCGCATCGCTTATGACGCCGACAAACCCGAAACGCCTATGCTTGAAAACGGCCAGGACCCTGCTCCCCCCGGCACCGGCCAGTTCGTCCAGTCGCTCGGTTATCCCTGGCGGCGTATCGGCGGCCTGAAGTTGATGCACCACAAATATATCGTACGTGACGCCAACTCGCCCCGGGCCACCGTCTGGACCGGCTCGACCAACTGGACCACCGACTCCTGGACCTTGCAGGAAAATAATATCGTCCGGATGTTCTCCCCGGCGGTAGCGGGTTACTATACCGACGATTTCGAGCAGTTATGGGTGAAAAGCAATATCGGCAACAGCGGTTCTTTCGATACCCGCACCATAACCCTGACTTACCAGGGCGAACCGGCCCGCCTCCGGTTGTTGTTCTCACCGGGACGCGGGCCGGCTATTGACTACGAAGTGGCCCAGCATGTAGCCCAGGCCCGCGAGAGAGTGCGCATTTGCAGCATGCTTCTTAATTCCAGCGCCCTGGTTTCGGCCCTGAACGACCTGCTGCGTACCGACCAGGCGCCGGTCAACGGCATTTACGACCGGACCCAGATGGAAGGGGTGCTGTACCAGTGGGAGAGTGTCCGGCACAACCGGTGGAAGATTGGCGCGGTCCAGAATATCGTCGAGGAAGCGAACCTGACCGGCAAAAACTCCCGGCCTTACGCGCCGGACACTCCGCACGACTTTATGCATAACAAAATTCTGGTGGTGGACGATACGGTGATAACCGGCTCTTACAATTTCTCGCACAGCGCCCAACTTAACGCCGAAAACATTGTGATAATTGAATCGCGGGCGCTGGCCGACCAGTACAGCGCCTATATTGACCACCTGCTTAAAAAGTACCAGGATAGCGAGGCCGGCGGCCAGGGCGAACTCAAACCCCTGCCGCTGCCCCAGGAAAACGACTAATTAGCGGCTTTATATACCACACAAAAGGAGTGCAGTTATGACTGAATTTACCGGGGAAGGCCGGGAGGACCGGACCCTGGATGAAGGCGACGAATTAACCAAACTGGAATACCAGGCTACTCGCCGCCAGCTTTCCGCCGAAGAACAACAACGCCTGGCCCAACTGCGCCAGGACGGCAGCCGGATTATAAATGCCGAACAACAGAAGGAAGTCCAAAGCGACCGGCCCGACAGCACCACGGTCAGCGGCGACGACAGCCCTTAACCCGGTTTTACAGGCACATTACATACCGGTTACCATACCAGGGAAACCGGCTCAGGGTTGAACCAGGCTTAGCAGGGCCAGCAGGCCAAAGACTACAATGACGGCCCCGGAAAGCCGGTTTACCCAGGTCATGCCCCCTGGCCTGATTTTATGGCGGAACAGGCTTAACAGGGTGGTTAGGATAATCCACCAGCTTGTCGAACCCGCCATTACGCCCACTACCAGGACCGCCGCCGAAAGATAATCGCCGGAACTCCCGCCGATACCCAGCCCGGCCATGATTGCCGCGAACGAAATGATGGTCAGCGGGTTGGTCAGGGTCAGAAAATAGGTCGAGAAAAAGTAGCTTGCTACTCCCTGGCCGGTGGCGGGCGCGGCGGCCGCGGCTTTCTCGGCAGGCCGCGAAAGGAGGGTTTTGAAACCCAGGTAGAACAAAAACAGCCCGCCTATCAGCCGCAACCAGAATTGCTCATTAATGAGAAAGCCGGTGATAAAGGTCAGGCCGAACCCCCCTGCCGCGCCGTAGGTAGTATCCCCGGCGGCGATACCCAGCCCGGAGATTAGCCCGGCCCGGCGGCTTTCCGCCAGGGTGCGCCGGATTACCAGCACGCTCATAGGCCCGACCGGGGCCGCGATAGACAGGCCGATAAGCAGCCCTCGGACAAAAAAATCGAAATTCATTGGTTTTCCTTTTTCCTGTAAAATAAGTATAAAACAAAAATCGCCAGACCTTTTCGGGGCCTGGCGATTTACCTTTAAGTTAAGTGAAACTTGGCGGCAAACGGAACTAACCAGACCTCCTGTAAGGCTGGCTCTGCTGCTGCAAACCGGAAACGCCGGTAAATTTTCTAAAAGGTAAAGACATCTTTTTTCCCGTAAATCTAATACCGGGTACGGTTGAAGACTCGTCAATCCCAGGAATAGTGCTTGCGCCAACGGCGCTGAGATTTCTCCACAAGGTCGAAATGACAAAGTTAGAGTCTTTACCCGGACCTGGTATTACACCGGGCTAATTGCTC
>CADDZM010000274.1 GCA_902812345.1 Chloroflexota bacterium
GATATAAGGGCGTAAATACCGCCGTCATAGTTATGATTAGCCGGGTCTAAAATCGCATGGCAGGTGCCGATTATTTGCGATTCATCCGCAAGGGGCACCGCAACCAGGAAGCCGGCACGCTGCCCATCCTTTAGGTCGTTCTGGAGCGCTTCCATGGGGATAGGCCGGAAGTTCCAGGTGGTAGCCCAGGCCCGGTTCAGGGCGGACAGGGCCGCTTCGTCTTCACCATCGGCCAGGGGCCGTATCCGCACGCCTTCCGGCATTGGGACGGGCGGGACTTCTACTGCCGCCGGAAGCAGCATGGCGTGATAATCGCGGAAGAACTTGATGCCATAGCCTGCAACTGCCTGGGTCACCCACCTTGCGCCGCCAGATATAAAAAAGCGAGAACTGCCAAAACCGTCCTGCCGGGCTGTCTCGAAAACAGCTTCTACCAGCAAGGTGACCGCTTCCGGTTGGCGGTAATCGGGCAAAACGGCTAACCTCCCCTCGATAGCATCCGGATTGGTGGTAGGTTTGAGCGCGGCCAGACCAACCGGCGTGTCACCTTGCGAAAGGACCAGACCTTTCCTGGCCCAACTGCCCAGGAACCACCAGCCACCGGGCGGGCGACCGGCCGGGTCATCCGTACCCTGGGAACCCTCCCAGATAAAATGCAGCCGGTTCCACTCGGCGGGTTGGAGGGGCCGGATCGTATAATTGGAAATAATATCGGTCATAATTACCTTTTTTTATAAATATTTACTGTTTCTAAATCTAAATATTCGTGCTATAGAGGCTTCATAAGCCCCCGCATTATACCTTTTCTCAGGGCTATCACGAAAGTCACCGGGCCAGCCGGGGCGTTAGTGCAAAAAATGCCCATAAATGTTAAACTATATGTGCAATTTGCCCAAGCACACCCGGTCCAAGTTGTGCCTGTGGCCTATTGTCACGGCCTCATGAGGAGTGCTATACTCCTTTAGACATTTTGTTAAAGGCATTCTGCACAATAGATTTTAGAAAGAGCGCATTGGAGAATAACCACACCCAGAGCGAAGACGCTATCAACTCTAAAGAAGTTGAAATTTTAATGCCGGAAAAGACCCCTTCCCCGGCCCCGTCCATGACGGATTTACCGGGCCGAGCCGCCAAAAGCGGAGTCCGTTTTATTGATTTACAGTTCACCGACATTTTTGGCGTTATCAAAAGCGTGACCATCCCGGCCAGCCAGCTTTCTACCGCCCTCGAAAACGGTGTCTGGTTCGACGGCTCGGCCATCGAAGGTTTCGCGCGCGTGGCTGAAAACGATATGTACCTCGTGCCGGATCCTACCACCTGGGCGGTTGTACCCTGGACTTCCGGCGAGGATAAGACCGCCCGCCTGTTGTGCTGGGTCTACACCCCGCGCGGCGAGCGTTTCCTGGGCGACCCCCGCTTTGCCCTGGACCGGGTCTTAAAAGAAGCGGACAGCCTCGGCTACCAGTACAACGCCGGGCCTGAACTTGAATTCTTCCTCTTTAATAACGGGCTAGCCGGTAGTCTGCCGCAAATTTTGGAAACCGACCGGGGCAGCTATTTTGACAACACGACCGACGCCGGGAGCGTCCTGCGCCGCAAAGCGGCCCTCGCCCTCGAAGAAATGGGCGTGGAGTTCGAGAGTTTCCACCACGAAGTCGCGCCGGGCCAGCATGAAATCGACCTTGAAGTAGGTCCGGCCCTGCGTACCGCCGACCATGTTATGACCGCCAAATATGTCATCCGGGCGATGGCCCAGCAAAACGGCTTGCGGGCGACTTTTATGCCAAAACCGCTTTTCGGTCTTTCCGGTTCAGGTATGCACACCCACCAGAGCATGACCTTCCTGGCGGGCGAAAAGGACGCTGCCCGCGACGGCAAGACCAAAGTGGTGCCAAGTACTAGCCAGCCCGGCGAAAACGCCTTCACCAATTTGAATGAGCAATACAACTTGAGCGCGGTCGCCCGCCACTTTATCGCCGGGCAACTTTACCATGCTAAAGCCATGACCGTAATCCTGGCCCCATTGGTCAATTCGTACAAACGATTGGTAGCCGGGTACGAAGCGCCGGTGTATATAAGTTGGGCCAGGGTCAACCGGGGCGCGCTCATCCGGGTACCGCACAGCGGGCCGGGCGCAAGCCAGCGTTATACCGCCCGGGTTGAACTGCGCTGCCCCGACCCGTCCTGCAACCCGTACCTGGCCTTCGCGGTCATGCTCAAAGCCGGGCTGGACGGCATCAAACGGCGCTTGCCCCTGCCCGAACCGGTCGAGGAAAGCATTTTCCAGTTTGACCCGAACGAACTCCAGCGCCGCTCGATTGAAACGCTGCCCTCGACCATGCACGAAGCCCTCGACGAACTGGAAAAGGATGAGGTTATCCAGGAAGCGCTCGGCGAAGTTATTTACGAGAATTTTATGGAAGCGAAACAGGCCGAGTGGAACGATTATGGCCGCCACGTCAGCCCCTGGGAAGTAGAGCGATACCTCGACATCGGCTAAAGGTTTGAGAGTAGTTTGTCCGGTAATACAGGGGTTTTGTAAAAGCAGAGTCTAAAGGCTTTCAGGCAATTTAACCGGACTGCTCTGTTAAACAATTTTAAAATGTTTTTATAACCTGGAAAAGTTCGTACTGTAAATGCTAACGGTCCAAGAGCTACAACAACACAATATTCTACCGGCGGGAACAGAGCTTGTGGCCGGACACCACGGCCTGGGACACGAAGTAAGCTGGGTGCTGGCCGGGCGCAGCCGCCCGCCGATTTTTGACGGGCTTAAAGGCAACGAACTGGTCCTTATTTCGGTACGAGTGTTGCGCGCCCTCGACGAAGAATTTCACCTTTCGCGCCTCTTTAACTATCTCTCGGAAAAAGGCGTGGCCGGGGCCGCTATTTTAGGCGAAATCACGGACGCGGGTATCGAGACGGCTAACGACCTCAATTTCCCGCTTTTCGCCCTGCCTGAAGGGACCAGTCTGCCCGAACTCGAACGCAATATAACCAAGTATATCGCCGAGAATAACCAGCAGTTACAACATTGGAACCAGGAAGTTTACAGGCAGTTTACCGAACTGGCTATTGAAGGTAAAGGTATTGCCGCTATCGCCGAACTGCTCTGCAAACTGAGCGGCAAAGCCGTTATCGTGGAAGACGCTAACTTCCGCACCAGGGTCCGCTTCACGCCCGACCACAGCCCTACCAACGTCCTCGTTGCTGCTGCCGAAAGCCGCAACGGTGCGCACAACTCCTTCACGCCAGAAGTCAGCCCGGTGGCGGACGACGACGGACCAGACTCAGTGTTGCACAACAACCTGGGGATTTTGCGCGAGTGGCTGCACAACAAAGATTTGCGGGCCAGTGACCCGCCGCTTCATACCTTTGAAATGCCCTCGGACGGCCGCCAGCCGATGCTTCAATTGACCGCCCCCATTATCGCCCAGGCAACCGTGGCCGGGTATGTGTCCCTTTGGGGGAGCGATTTCGACCGCCGCCAGCGGGTCGCGCTCAGCCGGGCCGCCAGCGCCCTGGCAATCGAACGGGCGCGAGAGATGGCCGTCAGCGCGGTTGAAGATAAATTCCAGGCTAATGTGCTGGACGAACTGCTGGACGGCGGTTTTACCAGTCCGGAAGGGATTATCGAGCGAGCCAAGCGGCTCGGCTACAACCTGCAACTGCCCTACTGGGTGGCTTCGTTCGCCTTCCGCCAGCAAGAAAAATCGCTCCGCAAGAAGCCGCTCACTATCGTACTGGACGGCCGGGAAATGGAACTTGATTTGCCGGTGAGCGAAACGATGGGCCGGGAGTTGCAGCGCCTGGTCGAGCAAGAGTCGTCGCGGCGGAACTGGGCCACCATTACCCGGGTGCGGGACGACCGTTTCGTGGTCTTTTTTGCTAACTCGAACGGGAAAGAGTTCGGAGGCCCGGTCGAGGCCAAGAAAGCGGTCGTGATTTTCCAGGAGCGGTTCGCCAACAGCTACCCCGACATCGGCGTATCGGCAGGGCTGGGACGATTTTACGAAGGGGGTGTGGAAGGTCTTCCAAAAGAAAGCGCTGAGGCTGAAAAAGCGGTTATGATGGGGCTGCGCCTCTTTGGGCCAGGCCAGTTAACCTATTTTGGCGACCTGGGAGTTTACCGGCTGCTTTTAACCATCAGCAACACTCGCGAATTGCGCGAGTTTTACCAGGAAGTGCTGGGCCGCTTGCTCGAACACGATGCCCGCAACGATGGCGAGCTTATGCGAACTTTAGAGGCATATTTCCGCTACCAGGGTTCACCCAGCGAGATGGCCCGCCAAATCCAGGTCCACCGCAATACTCTGCTTTACCGCCTGCGCCGTATCCAGGATATTACCGGGTTTGACCTGGAAGACTCCGAAACGGCCCTGGCCCTCCACCTGGCGCTGCGTATCCAGGAAGTCCTGGGCGAAAAAAGATAATTCTTCTACGTTTAACGTTGGGATTCTACGAACCTCCTTCAAGAGCTTTTGGCGTCTCTCCACCTTCGGCGCGATACTGCTCGCGCAACTCCATTAACAGCTTGCCAAGATTATTTTGACCCTCGCGGTCGGGACCGAAGCCCCAGAAAGCGTCTTCCTCCGAAGCCTCCACCAGCGGGCGCTGCCCGGTCGAAAGGAGCAACTGTTTTAGAGGCGGGTTAGCATCGAACTTCTGGCGCAAAGCCTCACGCATAACATTCAGGCGAATCTCGTCCCAGTCCTCGCGCTGGCGGCGAAAATTCGCGCGGGCAAGCTTGCGGGCATCGGAAGGGGTCCGAGCCTGGCGCACTTCCTCGTAAAGAGCCATTTTAGGAAATTTCTGGGCCTGAAAATAATGTTCGCTGGTATTCCAGAAGGTGGTTTTGGCAAAGAAACCGTAAGGCGCGAAGTTGGTAAACTCGTAATAAGGTTCGTCCCTGTTATAGAAATAAATCGTGTCGTCGCCCGTGACTTCCGCCGGGAGTTGGGCCAACAACTGGGCCAGTTCGAGCCGGTACAGGCTGAGCGTTTGTTCGCCGCGCACCACGAAACGCACTTCCTCGATAGCGTGCGGGGCGTCTTTTAGAAAAGTCAGGACCGTCCGCAAGGCAACAGCGGTTGCCATTTTCAGGGGGAAGTTAAAAATGCCGGTGCTGATGGCCGGGAAGGCCAGGCTTTTGATGCCGTTGAGGGCCGCCAGTTCCATAGCCGAGCGGTAAGCATTTGATAACAACTGGACGGCTTCAATCGGGCCGTAATCGTCGTAAACCGGGCCGACCGCGTGAATGATAAAGCGGGTGGGCGGGAGAAGTTGGAAAGAGGGCGTAAGGCGGGCCTGACCAGTCGGGCAGCCGCCGAGCTTTACGGTATAGCGGGCTAACTCTGGCCCGGCCGCCTTGAAGATGGCCCCGGTAACACCCGCGCCGTCGGCCAGTTCGGAATTGGCGGCATTGACAATTGCCTCGGTCCCGGCCTGGACAATATCACCATCGGTAAGGGTCAGGGCCGTGTTGTTCAACTTAAATTCGGGCATAGAATCCTCCAGCAACCGGCCAGAGCGAGCGCGAACAGGCTCTCTCTACCCTCAATTTTTCTTTTCTTTTACGGATTGTATTCCGGAAGGTTTGTTATTCCAGTTTAACATAATAGTCAATAAAAATCGCGCCAGGGCGAGGCCGGGCGCGTTTTTATTTTTGTTAAAATTAAGCCGATTTTAAGCCTGAGCGGCATCCGGCTTTTTCTTATCGCCTGGGCCGGTCTCGACGCAAAACTCGTTGCCTTCAGGGTCTTGCATAACCGTCCAGCCGAATTGCGCCTGGACCGTCGCGCCCAACGCCTCCAAACGCACCACCTCGGCATCGCGGGTGTCCTCCGGGCGGAGGTCGAAATGGAGGCGATTCTTGACGGTCTTGCCTTCCGGCACAATCTGGAAAAGAATCTGGGTGCCTTCGCCGGTCGGGTCAAAGATAAGAGCGTCTTCCTCGTCAATGTCCTTTAACTGGTAGTTAAGGGCGGCAGTCCAGAAATCGGCCAGCTTTTTAGGGTCGGCGCAGTCAATCGTAAAGGTGTGTACTTTAGAAGCCATAAGTTTCTCCCTCTAATTTCAGCTTAAGCAACAAAAACCAATAAATAATACCAAGTTTAGTCAGGTTTACGGGCAGCCAGGAAAAGAAAAAGCGGAATACGTCGGCGCCGCTCGTACTCCTGTACATCCGAAAAATTATCCCTGTCAGGCCGCGATTCGCGCAGACTTTCAACCACGAACCCGACCGTTTGCAACGCCAGGAAATAATCTTCGACCGTGCGGTGGAACTTTACCACCTGACCGCCCAGCCAATTTGTTTCCCGCCGCCCTGTGACGAAATAGTCGTCTACCGTCCAGTTCGAGCGGCGCTGGCCCGGTAGCATACTATTGTGGCTGGTAATGACTGGGTGTTCGACCGAAAAGATTAGCCGCCCACCGGGCCTCAATGTCGTTAAGAATTGCTGGAAAAGCCGCGTAATATTTTCGATGTAGTGCAGGGCCAGTCGCGATACCACCAGGTCAAATGAGGCCGCCGGGTAAGCATAATCTTCGATAGTCGAAAGAATTGTGCGGCCCATGGTTCCGGCCAGAACATGTTCACTTGCCTCTATCATATTCTTAGAGCCATCAATGCCCAGGTAACTTTTAGCGCCGTTTTCCAGCAACTCACGCCCATACCCGGCGTTACCGCAGCCCACGTCCAGCACGTCAAGGTCAGCGACCGGGCCAACCAGGGCGGCGAATACGGGGGACTCCAGTAAATCATTTGGATTAGTAGGGGTGCGACGATGAGTGAGGTAGGTTTCAAAAACAGTTTTGTCATCGTAAAAGTCTGGCCCAGATTTACTCAAGCTGCCTCCTTGTGGCGTTACCCACCGTTCCAATGCTTAGTTGTTTATAGTATAATTAAAGGCGTTAAAAAGGGCAACCGCCATTTGAGCAGTTGAAATAAGCTAAAAGGCGGAACTTCGGCCAGCCCTTAAACTTTACTTTTAACCATTTACATACTATCATGCGGCTGAGATTTAAATAACAGGTTGTATTACTAGAGGAGTTCACATCATTTTGTCCGAAAGCAATTCGGGAGATACGTCTGAGGCTCTAACCTCAATTCTGGATAATAACGGCGAAGAGTCCGACTCGCCGGAACAGGAGATATTTTCCACCCCCTTCGGCCGCAATTACAGCCAGGAAGCCTACGAAACCTTTGACTACAGTAATAACGCCGACTTAAACGGCCCGGCCCTGGTCGCAAAATTCAAAGCCCGCTACGATTTTGAACTGGACGATTTCCAGCAGCAGGCTATCAACGTCCTGGCCCAGGGCGAATCGGTCATGGTCGCCGCCCCAACCGGCACCGGTAAGACGGTCGTCGCCGAATACGGTATCTTCCAGGCTTACAGCCGTAAAAAGCGCATCTTTTACACCACGCCGGTTAAAGCCCTGAGCAACCAGAAGTTCAAAGATTTGCGGGCGCAGTACGGCGACGCGGTGGGACTGCTCACGGGCGATGTCATCGAGAATCCTAACGGCTACATCATCGTAATGACCACCGAAGTGCTGCGTAATATGCTGCTGCAGACGCCCGACGAACTCAAACACGTCGTTTGCGTGGTCTTTGACGAGATTCACTACCTGGCCGACAGCGAACGCGGCACCACCTGGGAAGAGTCAATTATCCTCTGCCCGCCCAATATTCAACTGGTCTGCCTCTCGGCGACTATCAGCAACGCCGGGGAAGTGGCCGACTGGATTACCAATACCCACCGCCCGGTCACGCTTATCACGCACACCCGCCGCTCGGTCCCCCTGTCGCTCTACTACTTCCTCGATGGCGACCTGAACCTGGTAATCAACCGGGAAGGCAAGCAGGTGGCCGACTTCCGGGGGGTCGGCGGCGAGGCCAAGAACCGCTTCCGGGGCAAATCGTTGCGCGGCACCAACCCCGATACCGACGAACGCAGCAAGCGCGAACGGCCCGAACCGACCCAGCGCGAGATTGTCGAAGCGCTCGAAAAAGCTAAAATGCTCCCGGCTATCTACTTTATGTTCAGCCGGAACGACTGCGAGGTTTCCGCCGAGTTGGTCGGCATGACCCGCCTCGAACGCATCAAAGATGCCCGCGTCCGCCAGGAGATCGAGGAAGTTATCGCCCGTTACATGGACCGCATGGTTGAGGAAGACCGCAATATTCAGCAGGTCAAAACCATTGTAGCCCTGGCCCGGCGCGGCCTCGGTTATCATCACGCCGGACTGTTGCCGATTTTAAAACAACTGGTCGAAGAACTCTTTAGCCGGGGTCTGATGAGCGTGGTCTTCGCCACCGATACGCTGGCGCTGGGCGTGAATATGCCCGCCAAGACCGTCGTAATTGGCCGCATGTCCAAGTTTGACGGGCAGACCCGGCGGCCCCTGCTGCCAAACGAGTTCCAGCAGATGGCCGGACGGGCCGGGCGGCGCGGCCTCGATAGCCAGGGCCACGTGGTCGTGCCTTACAGCCCCTGGATTACCTTCCAGGAGACCATTGAGATTGGCACCGGGCCGCTC
>CADDZM010000275.1 GCA_902812345.1 Chloroflexota bacterium
CCCAACCCCCTTTCCGGTTACCTCCCCCTTCGCCGCATGGTATCACAACCCCAAGTCTCTCCACCCAACCAACCGGTCTAAAGGGATCACCGACCGGTTGGTTAGCTTCCGACCGCTTTACGGCTGGGTAGCTACGCTCACCCAGGACTTGCCGGGCCGTGCTTTACGGTTTTTGAAGGGGAGGCAACAGGGCCACCCGGTAAAGATAAGAACAGAAGAAAGAGGTAACCAGTATGAACAGACTGGACAAACCGTTTAAGGTTGGCGACCGAGTAGAAGTGACAAGGTACCATTATCCCACCCGGCCGGTTGGCACTACCGGTACGATCAGCCGGATACCCCAGGAACGCTGGCACAACAATGAAGTAACGGTGGCCTGGGATGATGGTGAAATCAGCACCCTCGGCTGCTTTGTTCTGGACAAAGTCGCAGCCGTAATAAAGGCCGAAGCCTAAAGGGCCTGACCCCAAAAAGTCCCACTGGAGAAATCCGGTGGGGTTTTCTTTATGTCAGGGGGTGAGGAAGGCTTACCGATACCGGAATAGATTTGAAAGCGGAATAAGCTACCGCTATTTGTCAGAGCTGCCGTTGGCAACAGCCAGGTTAGAGAGCTAACACAGCAGCTCTGACAAAAACCGCAAACGGCTCAGGTGGTCAGGTTCGCAAAGCCTCACCGGACCACCATCACCGCTTCCACAGAGAAAAAGGCTCATCGCCGCCTTTTTTCTCCGTACCTCTTTTTCTGCTATCCCCCCTTCTTTGCATGGTAGCACAAGCCCAAGCCTCTCCATTTGCAGGGCGGCCTAGAGAACCGCCGCCCTGCTGCATTCCGACCCTGGAAATGAATTTTAGGGTCGCACACCCCGCTCTGTGCCCCAAAATTCATTTCCAGGGCCAGCCGCTGTGGCGTCTGGGGCTTGTCGGCTCGTGGTCTAAGGATTTTTGAAGGGGGCAATAGGACCCCCGGAAAACAAAAAGGTTACCGGCCGTGACGAGCAGGTAACCAGGTAGTAGAAATAAGAGGTTTCTACCATGACAAGTTTAAATCAGAACCGGACCAATAGCAAGTTTAGCTGCAACCGTGGCAGCACCGACGGCAGCGGCAAAGGCACCACGAACCAGGACTGGCAGCAGGAGCGCCAGGACCGTATGGCCGGTCTCATGCAGCAACTGGAGCAGGGCGTCGCCGGCATCCAGAGCAGCGACGACTTCAAACGCTGGCTTAAGGTCGCGAGCCGGTTCCACACCTACAGCCTGAACAATCAGGTCCTGATCCTGATGCAGTTTCCGAACGCGACCCGCGTGGCCGGGTACCGGACCTGGCAGAGCCTGAAACGCCAGGTGGTGAAAGGCTCCAAGGGCATCAACATCCTGGCCCCGCAGCCCTTCGAACGCCTCATCGAAGACAAGGCCACCGGCACCGAGGAAGTCGCGAGAGGCATCACGTTCAAAACCGTGAGTGTCTTCGACATCAGCCAGACCGAGGGTGAGGAGTTGCCCAGCATCGCCCCAGGCCAACTCCAGGGCGAGGAAGGCGTAGAACTCTACCGGCGGCTGGACGGCCTGGCCGAGAGCGAAGGTTTGAAGGTCACCCACTACGACCTGCTGGGCGAGGCCGAGCAGGACCCCGCCTACAACGGCTACTACCTGCCGGGGTCGAAGCTGATCTACGTGAAGCGGGCTGCTCAGGTCCAGATGGTCAAGACGCTGGCTCACGAGCTCGGCCACCACTTCGACGCGGGCCGGGAAGGCAGTCCACGCGACGAGCGCGAGACCGTCGCCGAGGCAGTGGCGTTCGTGGTAGCTTCCTACTACGGCATCGACACCACAGCCTACACCTTCCCGTATGTGGCGGGCTGGGCCGCGAAGCGCAACGGCAGTGAAGTCATCAAGGCCGTGATGACCCGGATCCAGCGCACCGCGCACCGGATGCTCGACCTGTTGGAAGGGGCTACAGAGCCCTGGAACGGCACCGGTCAGCAGGAGAACGATTAACTCCAACCGCCGGGCGGTGGTCCAGAGATGGGCTGCCGTCCGGCTTTTTTTGTGGTTAAGAACATGCCTGGTTAATATAGTACGTTATATAGGGATGCTAAAAGATTTGAATGGAGATAAATAGCCTTTTATTAAGAGATGCGGATAAGGTCTGGACAAAGTATGGGTAAACATATATTATGCAATTATAGCCTTCAGAGTGATAACGCATTTTGAAATAAGAAATATGAACTTACAAGAAGCTACCAACTATATAAAAGCCTTCCATAATCAGGATATTGATGCAAATACTCTTCGTAAAGCCTGCGCTACCGGCCGCTTGAAAGCAGGCCGAAAGGGGGATGGCACAATGCACGTTCGTCGGACAGAATGGGAGGTAGGAGAGGAAGAGTTACTTCAATTTGTACAGTTTAAATACCATCCCAGACCAACCCGGAGGCTTAAAAAAGATAGAACGCTACATATCCCTAAGATTGATGGCTCAATAAAAAACCAGGGTATTAGGGAAAGATATAACGTAAGAGAAAATAGCAGAGGTAGGGTTTTTTACCGGGTACTTGAGCATCTTTTTCAAAGAACATTGCCCATTCATGGTGACAAGCTGGAAAAATATGATATTCGAATAATTGAAGAGAAAATCACAAGCAAAGCTAAAGCGGAAGCCCTGGTTCAAAAACTCCAGGCCCAGGCTCTGGCTGAAAACTTGTCACACCAATTGCGCTATGAAGTTGAGAGCTATCTTAGTTCAAAGAAGTTACGCTAAGATTATTTATTTTCATTAGACTCTGGATAAGAATTTCGGGTGATAATTTGGTTTTGTCAAATTGGAAAGCAAAGCCAGGTTAACCAAAAACCTGTAGGGTTGTTTGGGACAAATAGGAGCTAGATTACAAATATATAACAATTCTTTAGCTTCATTAATAAAAATACCTTTCCCTATTTCAATAGATTAAAAGTTATGTTAAAATTAAATCAGCAGCAATTGGTACCACTTTTAGTAAATTATATATTTTAATCCCTTCAATTTTATCCAACCCCATTATTGGATAAAATATTTTGGAATTGCTAATATTGGAGTATTCCATTAATGCCCCGAATTTTCGATAATATAGAGAAACAATTACTACCCGCTTTACAAAAAACTCTTGAAACAGCTAAAAGGGCTGATTTTTGTGTTGGCTACTTTAATCTTCGCGGCTGGCGCGAGCTGGACCGGTATTTTGAAGACTGGGGCGGCGGGCGCGATGAATGCTGCCGGGTATTGGTTGGAATGCAAACCCTGCCCCAGGATGAACTGAAACAGGCCCGCAGCTTAACCAGCCAGGAAGGGCAGTTAATTGACCAGCAGACCGTCTTAAGATTAAGGAAGAAAGCCGCCGAAGATTTCCGGGCCCAACTTACTATTGGCGCGCCCACTAACCAGGATGAAGCCGCTTTACGCCGGCTTAATCACCAGTTGAAAGCCGGTAAGGTAAAAGTTAAGCTGCACCTGCGGCATACTCTGCACGCCAAGCTTTATCTCCTCTACCGGCCTGACGATTATAACAATCCTGTTACCGGGTTTTTGGGCAGCAGTAACCTCACCTTCGCCGGTCTTTCCAAACAGGGTGAGCTTAATGTTGATGTGCTTGAAAGTGATGCCTGCCAGAAATTAGTCCAATGGTTTGAGGACCGCTGGGAAGACAAATGGTCGCTGGATATTTCAGACGAACTCATTGACATAATTGATAATAGCTGGGCCAGGGAAAAGCTGCTGCCTCCTTATCATATCTATGTCAAAATGGCCTATCACTTATCTCACGAGGCCCGGGCCGGCCTGGCCGAATACAGTATTCCTCGTGACTTTGGCAATAAGCTGTTTGATTTCCAGGTAGCCGCCGTAAAAATCGCGGCGCATCATATCAATAAGCGGGGTGGGGTGCTGGTAGGTGATGTGGTGGGTCTCGGTAAGACTTTAATGGCGACCGCGATTGCTCGTATCTTTCAGGACGACTACGGCATGGAAACCCTTATTATCTGCCCGAAGAACCTGGTGAAGATGTGGGAGCAATACAAGGACGACTACCGGCTGTTCGCCAAGATTTTATCGGTAAGCCAGGTAGTCAAAGAGCTGCCAAACTTGAAGCGTTACCGCCTGGTTTTAATAGACGAAAGCCATAACCTGCGCAACCGCGAAGGTAAGCGGTTTGGCGCAATTCGCGATTATATCGAAAAGAACGACAGCAAATGCATTTTGCTGACCGCTACCCCTTACAACAAAACCTATTTAGATCTTTCGGCCCAACTCCGCCTGTTTATCCCGGAAGAGCAAGACCTGGGTATCCGGCCTGAAAAATTACTGAGTGAAATCGGCGAGCTTGAATTTCAGCGCCGCCACCAGGCTTTACCTCGCACCCTGGCGGCCTTTGAAAAGAGCGAGTTTCCCGACGATTGGCGCGACTTGATGCGGCTCTTTATGGTCCGGCGCACCCGCTCTTTTATTCAGGAAAATTACGCCGGGGTTGACAAGAAAACCGGGCGGCAGTTTTTGACACTGGAGGATGGCACTCTTTCTTATTTTCCAACCCGCCAGCCCCATACCCTTAAATTCACTATCAACGATAGCGACCCTTCCGACCCCTATGCCCGGCTTTATGCCGACGAGGTTGTAACCGCTATTAACGCTTTGCGGCTGCCCCGCTACGGCCTGGGAAACTACGCGCCTTACCTGGTGAAAGGCGGTAAAGGACAAATAGGGACCAAACCTACCGAAGCTGAGAAAAATATATTAGAGAACCTGGGGCGGGCCGGGCAGCGGCTAATGGGTTTTTCCCGCACCAATCTTTTTAAGCGGTTGGAGAGCGGCGGCCCCACTTTTATTCAATCCATCGAGCGTCACATCCTGCGCAACTTTGTCTTTATCCACGCCCTGGAAAACGGGCTGGACCTGCCCCTCGGCGCCCAGGATAATCAACTGCTGGATGCCCGTTCCTATGATGAAGACGCGGAGACGGCTTTACCCGGGTTTTTTGAAAATGATGAAGAAGAAGCGGTGGACCCGGCCGCCGCTAAACCGGCCGTTGACAGCGAAACGGCTTACCGCCAACGCGCGGCCCAGGTTTATGCAGAATATGCCTGTAAGTATAAGGGGCGTTTCAAGTGGCTGCGCTCTCAGCTTTTCATGGCGCGCCTTAAAAATGAATTGCTGGACGATGCTCGCGCCTTACTAGAAGTCCGGCAAAAGTGCGGCGCCTGGAACGCCCATCACGACGCCAAACTGGCCGAGCTTATAAAACTTTTAACGAAAGACCATCCCCACGAAAAGATACTTATTTTCAGCCAGTTTGCCGATACGGTGCGCTACCTGGTAGACCAGCTTAAAGGGCACGGCCTTAAAGGGGTGGAAGGAGTTACCGGCGACAGTAGTGAACCTACCTCCCTGGCCTGGCGCTTTAGCCCTGAGAGTAATGGCCGCAAAGACCAGCTTAAACCGGGCGAGGAATTGCGCGTCCTGGTGGCGACCGATGTGCTTTCGGAGGGCCAGAACCTGCAGGATGGGGCTATCGTCGTAAACTACGACCTGCCCTGGGCCATTATTCGCCTGATTCAACGAGTCGGGCGGGTGGACCGCATCGGCCAGAAGGCCAGCCGCATTCACGCCTACTCTTTCTTACCGGCGGATGGTGTTGAGAGGATTATTCGCCTGCGCAGCCGGGTCCGCCAGCGGTTGCAGCAAAACGCGGAAGTGGTCGGGACGGACGAGGCTTTCTTTGAGGACGATGAAAACAACCAGGCGGTTGTAAATCTCTATAATGAGAAAGCGGGCATTCTCGATGGGGAAGCCGATAACGAAGTGGACCTGGCTTCTTACGCTTATCAAATCTGGAAGAACGCTACCGATGCCGACCCCTTTCTCAAAACTACCATCGCTTCTCTGCCCGAAGTGGTTTATTCTACCCGCCAGTATGTTGGCACCCCATCGGAGCCACCGGGCGCCTTGCTGTATATGCGGACGGCCGAGGGTAACGACTCGCTGGCCTGGATAGACCGGGCCGGCAGGAGTGTCACCCAGTCGCAACTGGCGATTCTCCGCAAAGCCGAATGTTCGCCCAACACCCCGGCTATTCCCCGCTACGAGCGCCATCACGAACTGGTTGAGCAGGGGGTCCGCCAGATCGCCGAGGAAGAGAAGAATACCGGCGGCCAGCTGGGCCGTCCCGGCGGCGCGCGGTTTCGCACTTATGAGAGATTGAAGAATCACGCCGAGAGGCTCCAGGGTACGCTTTTCCAGCAAACCGAAGAATACGAGCTTTTACTGCGGGCCATTGATCAAATTTACCGTTATCCGATGCGCCAGACCGCTATTGATACTTTGAACCGGCAGCTTAAAAGCAGTATTCAAATTGATGACCTGGTAACGCTGGTAATAAGCCTGTACCAGGACGACCGCTTATGTATCGTCCACCAGGACGGCGATATTCAAGAACCAAAAATCATCTGCTCGTTGGGGTTATCCGACTAATTAACAGGAGTAAATATTTCTATGCTCTCTTTAGATGACAAAAGCTCTACCGTTTGATGAAGATGTTTCCGGTGACATAGATTCCCATAACCGCCATCAATGTACTTAAGGACTCATTTCCTATTTAACTCAAGAGAATTATTTGTATAAATTTGAATAAAACTAGCCAAAGAGGATTTAATTGAAAACGCATCCTGCTCGCATCCGGACCTACTTACAAAGTTTTTATTTCAAACCGCTCTTTATCGAGGAACTGGGCTGGAATAACCCTCCCGGCAAGCGGCCTCTAGTTGTAACCGTTGGAACCGCCGCCTATTCGCTCGTACCGCTGGCCGAAAAGTTTGGCGTGGTGGTCTATAACTGCCAGGTGATGCCCGATTATGCGACCCGCCGCAAGATTGAGCAGGAAGTGGTTAAATCTACCCACGAACACCTCATTATTTTTACCGACCCGAAAAATACCGACCAGGTCTGGCAGTGGGTCAGGCGCGAGCCAGGCCAACCCGTCCGCTACATTGAGCATAACTTTTATAAAAATCAGAGCGGCGCGGCTCTTACCCAGCGCCTGGAAGATTTAGCTTTCACCCTCGACGAAGAAGAAAGCCTGCATACGGTTGACGTCACCCGGCGAATGCAGCGCGGGTTGGACGTGGAGCGCGTTACTAAAAAGTTTTACGACCGCTTCAAGACCGAGCATACCGCTTTCCTGGGCCTGATCCAGGGCATCGAAATCCAGGCCGACCGCGAATGGTACGCCTCGCTCATGCTCAACCGTTTGATGTTCGTATATTTTATCCAGAAAAAAGGTTTTCTCAATGGCGATTTGCATTACCTGCGCAACCGCCTTGAAAGCATCCAGGCCCGGCTGGGTGACGGTAAATTCCTCAGTTTCTACCGCAGCTTTTTACTCAAATTGTTTCATTACGGCCTGGGTAAGTCGGAACGCTCGCCCGAATTCGAGCAGGAGATGGGCCGGGTTCCTTACCTGAATGGCGGCCTCTTTGAGGTTCACCAGCTTGAAAAGGCCAATACGGACATTCAGATTCCCGACAAAGCCTTTGACCGCATCTTCAAGTTCTTTGACGAGTACCGCTGGCACCTGGACGAGCGGCCCCTACCCGCAAATGATGCCCCGAACCAGTCCGAGACCCGCAAGGACGAGATTAACCCGGACGTGCTGGGTTATATCTTCGAGAAGTACATCAACCAGAAGCAGATGGGCGCGTACTACACCAAAGAGGATATAACCGAGTACATTTCTAAAAATACGATTATTCCCTTCCTCTTTGACCGGGCTAAAGACCTTTGCGAGGTGGCTTTCCGCCCTGATGGCCCGGTCTGGTCGCTGCTAGCCCAGGACCCCGACCGCTATTTCTACCCGGCGGTCCGGCACGGCGTTGAACTGGAACTGCCCGCCGGTATTGCCGCAGGTCTGGACGACGTTGCAAAGCGCGACGGCTGGAACCGGGCCGCCCCCGCCGAATATGCCCTGCCGACCGAAATCTGGCGCGAGGTGGTCGCCCGGCGCAAGCGTTATGAAGATATATGGCAAAAACTGGCCGCCGGGGAAGTAACCTCGATCAACGACCTGATTACCTATAACCTCGATATTCGCCAGTTTGCCCAGGACGTGGTTGAGAACGCCGAAGGTTCCGATTTGCTGTGGGCTTTCTACCAGGCTATCGAGAAAGTAACAGTGCTGGACCCGACCTGCGGTTCGGGCGCTTTCCTCTTTGCCGCGCTCAATATTTTGCAGCGGCTTTACGATGCCTGCCTGACAAGTATGCAGCGTTTCGTGGACAGCGACGACCGGGCCATCGCCCAGGGCAGCAAGAAAAGCCCACCGGCTTACCAGAACACCTTCCGTAAGGTCCTGGCCCAGGTCGCGAAACACCCCAACCGCCGCTACTTTGTCCTTAAATCCATTATCATCAACAACCTGTACGGGGTGGACATAATGGAAGAAGCGGTCGAAATTGCCAAGCTGCGCCTCTTTCTAAAGCTGGCGGCCCAGGTC
>CADDZM010000276.1 GCA_902812345.1 Chloroflexota bacterium
GCCTGGCAGTGTAAGCGGCCTGATTTGATGCGTTCACCCAGCCGGGTTTTGGCTTATTTTGATGCCTGAGCCGATTATGAAAGGCTCTCAAAATTAAAAAAAGCGGCAGGTTTAGGGCTGTAAATCAAGGTAATTTTGGAGTAGAAATTTTTAATAAAATATGGAAACAACCTTTTCTTACAACCGGACCCCCTCTCGCACCGGTTATGATATGGTAATTGTGGGCGGGGGCATCGTAGGGCTGGCAACCGCCCGTGAGTTTCTAAAGCGGCGGCCCGACCTGAGGCTGGCAGTCCTGGAAAAAGAAGCCGATATTGCCCTGCACCAATCCGGCCATAATAGCGGCGTCATTCACACTGGGATTTACTACACGCCCGGTTCGCTCAAGGCTAAAGCCTGTGTTGCCGGGCACCAGGCCATGCTGGAATATTGCGATGAGCATGGTATTCCCTACGAGCTTTGCGGCAAAGTAATCGTGGCGCTGGACGAAAGTGAGTTGCCCCGCCTGGCAGAGCTTTACCGGCGCGGCCAGGCTAACGGGGTGCAGGGTCTGGAAATGGCCGGGCCGGAACGCCTCAAAGAACTGGAACCGCATGCCGCCGGGATAAAGGCCATCTTTTCGCCTAACACCGGCATCATTGATTATGTCAAAGTAGCCCGCAGTTACGCCCGCGAAATCCAGGAGCAGGGCGGCGAAATCGTCACCGGGTGCCAGGTTACAAACCTGGACAGCCGGAGCAACTACACCCGCCTGAAACTAAAAATTGATGTCAATACGCACCTGGAAGACGAAATCCGGGCGCGCTATGTCATTACATGCGGCGGGTTGCAGTCGGATAAACTCAGCGAAATGAGCGGTAAGGGCAGCCCGGTCCAGATTGTGCCGTTCCGGGGCGACTACTATGTGCTTGCGCCCGAAAAAAGAAAAATGGTAAACGGCATGATTTACCCGGTGCCTGACCCCCGTTTTCCGTTCCTGGGAGTGCATTTCACCCGGCGAATGGACGGCCAGGTCTGGGCCGGGCCGAACGCGGTCCTGGCTTTTGCCCGGGAAGGCTACAGGCGTTGGAAAATCCGGCCCACCGAACTGTTCCAGACCATGACGTATCCCGGCTTCTGGAAAATGGCCGGGAAATACTGGAAAATGGGCCTGGAAGAAATGTACCGGGATTACTCCAAGGCCGGGTTTGTAGGAGCTTTGCAGCGTTATATGCCCGAAGTAAGTTCGGACGACCTGCTGCCGGGACCAAGCGGGGTGCGGGCGCAGGCGCTCGCCCCGGACGGCCGCCTGGTGGATGATTTTCTTATCCAGCACGGCCCAAACGTGGCGCACGTCCAGAACGCGCCTTCCCCGGCCGCGACATCTTCCCTTGTAATCGCCCGGATGGTTGCCGATGCCGCCGAAGAAAACTTCAACCTGGTGGGCCAGAAATAACCCAGGTACGAAAAAGCCCGGTCTGGCCGGGCTTTTTTTTTATTTCTAGTAGCGCTCCAGGGAAATTTGGCGAGCTATTCTTCAGGCAGCACCTTTTTGTAGGATTCGACCGAGGGGAAGCCCATCGCCAGGCGCTGAATGTGCTGGAAAAGCTCGAGCGAGTCGGTAATATCGGCCGGGTGTTCTTTCAGGCGGAACCAGAAAGCCCGGTGTTCTTCAAAGACCAGGGTCGGCACCCCGAAAGCGTTGTATTTCTCGACCGCTTCGGTATGGTCCTCTTTGAGTTTTTGCAGGTTTAACTGGCCGGAACCGTCCGGAGCCTGACCGGAAAGTCCCGCGTCCTTCCAGGCCTGGGCGATAGGGCCGGGGTCGCTGGTGGACAAGTTTTCGACGTGATACAGGCGGCCCAACGCCATGAAGAATTTCAGGAGAGCGTCTTCTCCGCCCTGCTCATAGGCTGCGCCACCCGCCGCGAAAGCCAACAGACCGTCCGTATTTGCGCCGCCGGACGACTGGTCCCAGATCTTGACCCCGGGATTTTCTTTTTCGGCGTTGACCTGGGCCAGCGAGAAGAACCGCCAGCGCACCGCCATAACATCCGAACCCATTAAATCGTTGATGTCTTTAACCCAATGCGCGGCCTCAAATGAGTAAGGGCAGGTAAAATCGAAATATACATCCAGGTCCAACAGACCGTTATCGTTGAGGTCTGAAAAACTCTCTTGGGATTGCGTCATTAATTCCTCCTTATAGGGTTTGCAATAAGATTTGCAACTACGGGAGCGGACGAAGGTTATACTTCTACCATTCTACGCAAAAAGACTTTGATTGTTTCGTGTTTCGCGATTACTTAGAAATCGAACAGCATTTGAGCCTGGAAAAGCGAGTCCTGGGCGTTCCAACTCAGGCTGGGTTTGTCGCGCAACGCTACCTTGAGCGGAAACTTGAAGATACTGCGGTTTTCCAGGCAAGTTGTAATGTTCTTGACGGCGTTCTTCGGGTCGTTATTTTCCTCGGAGAGATGAGCCAGCCAGACGGTATGGCTGGTGCCGCTCCACTCGATGACCCGGCATAAAATCTGGGCGCTCTGCTCGTTAGAGAGGTGGCCGTGGTCGCTGGCAATACGCGCCTTTAAGAACTGGGGCCGGGCGCTTTTGTAAAGGCGTGAGAGGTCGTGATTGGCTTCCAGGATAATCAGGTCGCTGTGATAGAGCGGCTCGAAGATTGGTTCGGTCGCGCAACCCAGGTCGGTCAGAATCATGCCCTGCTGGCCTCCCGCCCGGAAAGTATAGCAGACCGTTTCGGCGGCGTCGTGCGACACCGGCACGCTGCTGATTTCAAGACCACCGATGCTTTTCACGCCGCCGACTGGCAGGACTTCGGTGTTATAGTAGCCGCGCGGTTCGGCCAGCGCGCCGGTCCGCTGGGCTTCACGCAGGGCTTCCAGGCGTACTTCTTTATCCCAGCGATATTTCGAAGCCTTGAGCGTCTTTTCGCTGGCGATGATGGGAATGCCCCACCGGCGCGAAATAGTCCCGGCGCTGCGCAGGTGGTCGCTGTGGTCGTGGGTCAGGAAAATAGCCGAAAGCTCCTGGATAGAGGTGCCACAGGTAAAGAGGTGTTTCTGGATGGCCGCCGCTGTCAGGCCGCTATCCACCAGGACATTGATGCCTTCATGCTGAATCAGGTAGCAATTGCCGCTCGACCCACTGGAAAGAGAAGTTACTTTCATAAAGATTTCTTTAACTTTTCTTTAACTTTTCTTCAAGTTCGTTTCGCTAAAACTAAAGCTGGCGGAAAGCCTGCTCGAAGTCGTCCAGAATATCCGCCAAATCTTCGATGCCAACCGACAGCCGCAAGAGTTCGTCCTTAACCCCGATATTAGCCCGCTGTTCAGCCGAAAGGCTGCGGTGCGAGGTCAGGCCGGGGTGACTGAGGGTAGTGGTAACGTCGGCCAGACTCGGCACCAGTTGCACAACTTTAAGAGCGCCGATAAAGGGGTCCAGCGCCTGCGGACCGCCCGCGAGTTCAAAAGCCAGCATGCCGCCATAAAGTCCTGTGGGCATGAGTTTCCGGGCCAGTTCGTGCTGAGGATGGCTTGGGAGGCCGGGATACAGCACCTTGCCGACGGCCGGTTGCTTTTCCAACCACTCGGCTACTTTCAGGGCGTTCTGGCTGTGCGCGGTCATACGCAGGGGCAAAGTTTTCAGGCTGCGCACGTTCAGCCAGGCGTCAAAAGCGCCCTGGGTCACGCCCATCATGCGCCCGGCCAGGTCGGCGGCTTTTACAATGTCGGCGCGCCCGGCCACGATACCGCCAAAGGCGTCACTATGCCCACCAATATACTTGGTACTGGCGTGTAATACAATGTCCGCACCCCACTGAAGCGGGCGGCAGACAACCGGCGTGCTGAAGGTCGCATCTACAAACGAATAAAGATTAAGCTGCCGGGCGAGGTCGGCCAGGGCCGGGACGTCGCTCACTTGCATGGTCGGGTTGGTCAGGGTCTCGAAATAAAGGACGCGAGTGGTTGGGCGCCGGGCGGCGCGTACGGCCAGTTCATCAGCGGTATTGACTAGGGTCGTTTCGATGCCGAATTTAGGCAACTGTTGGGTCAGCAGGCCGAAAGTCCCGCCGTAAATTTTCTCGTCGGCGATAATATGGTCGCCACTTTTAAGTACAGCTGATAAAGCGATAAAAATCGCTCCCATACCGCTCCCGGCGGCGACGGCAGCCTCGGCTTCTTCGAGGCGGGCCATGGTGGTTTCAAAGGCGGTGCGGTTGGGTGAGGCGTTACGGTAGTAGAACCAGCCTTCGTCGGGATTGGTCTGGACCCGGTCCAATTCTTTTAGCGATTTGAAGGAATGGACGGTAGTCTGGTAAATGGGTTGGGCGACCGAAGTGCCGAGGTCGCGTGGGGCTATTTCCCCGGCGTGGGCCGCTTCGGTAGCGGGCCTGTGAGTGCCTTGTAGGCTGGCCGGGTCCATCTCATTGAGCATTCGAAAAACTCTCCTGAGTAGCAATAAAAATCGAACAGATTTACCATAACTATACCATGTCAGGCGTAAAACGTAAAATGTCGGACGTTAAAAAGTAGTTAGTAATCAGTAGTCAGCAGTCCGTATTTTGTGGATAAGTCAGGGTGAAACATATAAGGAAAAACCCTATTTTGCCGGCGGGACCGACTTAAAATGCGCTGGTATTTTGTATTTCCGGCCTGATATAAACTCATTTGAACCGTCCCCGGTAATCCAGTTCGACCATCCGTTTACCTTTGCTGCTTCTTTGACTTCTTCAAGGGAGTAATAGGGACTACCCAGGCAATAATGCTCGTCGTAGTAGGGTGCTAACAACTCTCCGAAAACATAATAGGCCATAAATTTTCCCTCTAAAGGATTCTAACCATGTAAAAGATTGTAAAACATCTTACACAAGATTTCTATTCACCCATCTTTTAAAAGCCGATAAATGGATTAATTTAAGCTAAACCCTCTAAGTAGTCTGTCAAGCAAGTTTCTACAGGTAAGGTTGTGCCTACATTTCAGGTTAATCATTACAAGTCTTTGTTGACAGACTACTGAGCAGAGTAACTGAGTATCAGATTAGTTGGGTTTTAAGCTAAAATCGAACATCCTGGATGTATTTAACTCTAAAATAGAAATCTTGGGCTCGGATGATGGAAGTAGCCAGCACGGGTAGAAAGGTTCTATGTGAACATGGTTTGCTTGGCGGGACACCCTGGTTAGCATAAAGGTTCGGTTTTATTTGGCCTATCCAGTTTATATAAAGTTAAAGGACCGAGAATTAGCCTCGGCCCTTTTGTTCGGAATGTTTACCTGATTCTATTTTTAATAGGACTCAGTGGTAAAATTATAAACTACCACCACCACCATCACCATTAGGGAAAAAGTCGGCCTTACATTTCACATAAACAATTACGCCGGGACCATTCCCCTGGTTAGCTTCGCCGCCCGGATGGGCTTGTATGCGAAAAGTACCGCCGTCACTTACGTCACAGGGTGAAATTTTAACCTGCACGTACAGGGGCGCATCGGTTGAATCGTTCGGAAAGGTCAAGAGACCAAATGCGAAGCTTCGCATCACCGCCAATGAAATGAAGGTATACTTTAACTACAACAGTCAATCGAGCGGTCTGACTCACCTTAGTGCTTTGAGCCTGTTCAAGAGACTGACCCGGTTGCTTCTTAGGCATCACCGTCTGTCGCGCTTAAACCATTGGTTTGAGTAGCACGTAGAGGAGTTTCTTTATTCGTCTAGCAACCCCCTTGGCTGTTGCACTTTAAGCAAGCTAAAGTCAGGAGGTGAAGTCGCATGGAGGTGTTATATTCACGTTGTGCGGGCATTGACGTCCATAAAAAGCTGGTGGTCGTCTGTCTGATGGTAGTAGAGGAAAATGAAGCGGGTAAAAGCCAGCTTCGCAAAGAGACGCGCACCTTTTCAACTCTAGTCAAAGATTTACACCCTTTCCAACGCGCTTTCTAACGCCGCGCCCTACAGCCTTATCACTTTTGACAGCGCCCTGACACGTATCACCTTTGCCGCTGGCAGCAGACCGCTCCCGGCGGTCAAAACGGGCATCAATCTGCTCGGACGGTGCGGCCCCGGTGGCCCCCAGATAACCATTGACAGTAGCAACGCCAGCGGGGACGGCCTGACTTTACAGGGAAGCAACCGGGTAAGCGGGCTGTGGGTCAGGGGGTTCCCCGGCAAACAGCTTGTTACGGTCCAACCCGGCAACCAGTTTACCCTCGGCTGTTTCAAGACTTCCAAGACCTGATTTTAAGCCAGCAAAGTTTAGAATGAATGATGATTGGAAAGTCGGGGCAATAAAACCGGCTCCCTCCTGATTTTCACCGCTCCCAATCTGCTAATTACCGCCTCCTTTTTCACAGGTTAAATCAAAATTAATAATTTCATGGCAGAATTTATGCTATAGTAATAGTACTATAGTACTATAAGGTGCGGGTTTCAGTGAAACGGATATTAAAGGGAAGCTCAAGCCCCCTGAGTTTATAAACCAACAGTTGTGAAAAATCCAAGCTCTTATTCTAAGAGGTTGTTTTAATGAACCCTGGCGGAAAACAGATGAAACGCAACTATCGAATAATGACCCTGGAAGTAATTTACCAGCTTATGCTGGTGGCTGGTATCCTTTCAGCCTTTCAATGGGTTACAACCACCAATCTCGATCCCTACTCGCCCTGGCTGGCCGGCATGGCCGGCATACCGCTTAGCCTGCTTTTTACCTTTGTAAACTATTTCATCAGAGACCGGATAACCACCCTAAAAATCAAGAAATTGCACGGTAATTGCCCGCCCGATTTCCTGGAAGATATCTTAAGAAGCGGCGATTTTTAACAAATTAAAAGACCCCGGCGTAGAGTGAGCAGGACCGGCAGATAGCCGGGGCTTCGCGGGAAGCCAGTTGCCGCCGGAAAGCCTGGGCCGCCTCCCCGTTCCAGACCGCTTCGACCCCGTCTTCAAACATATTGCCAAAGTTAGCCCGGTCGGGCGTGGAAATCATACAGCAGGGCATGGCGTAGCCGTTATAACTGATATAGGCGCCCCGCCATGGCCAGTCGCACCGCTCCCTGCCGGAAATTTCAGGCAGGTGGGGTTTCGGCCTGACCCGGGGCAGCCGCAGAGTGATACCAAGTTCCGCGGCGACCTGGCGGGTTTCCTCAAAGTATCGCTCAATCCGGCTTTCGTCCTCAAAAAGAAGGGTCTGCGACTGCACAAACTCCCGCATGGGCCGGTAGTGGGCCGGTAAGCTTTCCTCGGTAAAGTCGTGACAGAGATGCTGGACGAATACTTCTTCCATAGACCAGCGGTGCGCGAACCGCACCAGGCCGGGCAATTCCTCTAAATTCTGGCGCATAATGACCATAACCAGGTGCAGCCGGGGACCGCGCCGCCCGTTCTTCTGGCGGGCCGCTTCCAGCAGGCCCAGGTTGCGCACGACTTTCTCCAGACGAGAGCGGACCCGGATACGCTCGTAAGTTTCAGCCGTTGCCCCGTCAATCGAAACATGCAAAATCTCCAGTTCGCTCTGGACGCACCGCTCAGCCCGGGCCGCATTAAGCAGGGTCAGGTTGGAATTAGTCGTGACGCAGGCTCCTTTTGAGGCGGCATAATCCACCATATCAAAAAAGCGAGGGTGCATCATCGGCTCGCCCAGACCCTGCAACTGAATCTCTTGCAGGCCCGGGAACTGGTCAATAAGCGCCGTATATTTCTCGAACTTTAACGCGCCTTCCGCTACGGTTGTACCCTTCTCGCGGGAACTGGTCAATAAGCGCCGTATATTTCTCGAACGGCATGAAAGCCAGCGGGCCGTAGGGCGGGCCATCCCGGCGGAACTGAATCGGGCACATCTGGCAGCGCAAGTTGCACTGACCCACCGGTTCGATTTGAATATAAACAGGTAATTTAACTGGCAAAAATCTCACTCTACCTCTCTAGCTAAATTTTTTTTGGATTATCCGAACAATGTTTTCAGTTTAAGGCTTGCAGGAAAAAGTAGATAGGTCTTAAAGATAGACTCTTAGTTATATATTAAGTTTAGACATTTTATTTCGGCTTCTTATACAGGTATAAATTTGATAAAAGAAATACCTCCCGATCAATTTTCCGCTCTTTAGCGGCCATATCGCCCCCTTGATTGCAAAATGATGCTACTCTAATTTTGGGGTATTGACAGGTCTGAAAGGTGCGGTTATACTTACTTTATTCACTGAATGAAGAAAGTAGAAAAGAGCGGATGAAGTCAAAAACCGGCCCGGCTAACCGCCAGCTTATTCGCGACATTAACCAGAACAGCTTGCTGAACCTTATCAAAACCGAAGGCCCGGTGGCCCGGACCCGGTTAGCTGAACTTTCCGGTTTAAGCCTGGCTACTATCAGCTATATAACCGGCGACCTCCTGGAACGCAACCTTCTGCTGGAGAGCGGCGCGGCCGAGTCTACCGGGGGGCGCAAGCCGGTCCTGCTGGAAATCCGACCCGAGGGCGGGTTTGCTATCGGCCTGAAACTGACCGAATACGAAAT
>CADDZM010000277.1 GCA_902812345.1 Chloroflexota bacterium
TTTTATCAAAAAGGCGCATGCTTCACGGTTTTGCGTCTATATTTATACCTTTCCAGCCTTTAAGATAAAAATAATAGGTGTTAGAAAACCTTTGAGGGTGATAAGCGCCAATATCTACAAAAAAACCAGATGACTGTCCTTCGAATAAGCGGGCCAGGACTAAATCCTCGCCTTCTTGAGAAAATGAAAGTGTTTGAAATCTATTGGTAATTGCGTGGTAAAGACTTTTAATATTATGATGGGTAATTAGATTTATAGCGCTTTTAACCCTTCGAATTATATAAAAAATTCTTTTAAAGAATATATTCATTTCTATTTTCTCTCAACAGGGTCAACATTCCAGGTGCCTCTAACAAGAACCGGCCCAATACCACTATGTGGAATCCGGCCTATGTTATAAAAATCGCCACTTTCTACGTCTAAATAACCGACGAAGTCAGAGGGCCAGTCTGCTTCAATATCATTAACTGTAATTCTGGCACCAATCAAGTACCGACCGGGGGATAAAAATAAATCATTTAAATTAAACTTTATTTTGCCGAAAGGTGTTAAATCGGAAAAAGTACAACCCTGATAGTCGCTATAAAGAATACAAATAGTATCTCCGAGAGAATTATGGATTGAAAACCCAAGGCTGACATTTTTAACGGGTCTATTCGAGGTAAGCTTATAATGAAATGCTAAGGTAATATTCTCTCCGGACGAAACAGATGAAAGAATCTGCCCAACAGAATTTTCAATTGTAAAATCAATAAGTTTTATGATACCTGTGCCAGAACGCTTTAATTGCGAAAAATTAACATTCTGCACTTGTGTTTCTAATTCGTTCTGAAACAAGTTAATTGCTTTTTTAGTTTCGTCATAAAGCTTTACCTGTCCTTTACTCAAAACGACAGTTTTTTTACATAAATTTTCAATAACGCCCATATTATGGCTGACGAAAAGCACCGTACGCCCTTCTTTGGTGGCGACATCCTCCATTTTACCCAGGCATTTTTTCTGGAAAGCGGCGTCCCCTACCGCCAGGACTTCATCTACTACCAGGATTTCCGGCTCCATGTGCGCCGCCACCGCAAAGGCCAACCGGACGTACATTCCTGAGGAATAGCGCTTTACCGGGGTGTCAAGGAATTTCTCGATCTCGGCAAAGTCCACTATTTCATCGAATTTGCGCTTTATCTCGGCCCGGCTCATACCCAGGATAGCGCCGTTTAAAAAGATGTTTTCTCGCCCGGTCAGTTCGGGATGAAACCCGGTGCCTACTTCCAGAAGACTGGCAACCTGTCCTTCAAGAGTAATCCGGCCTGTGGTTGGCTCGGTAATCCGGCTAAGGATTTTAAGCAGGGTGGATTTACCGGCCCCGTTGCGCCCGATGATCCCAACTACATCACCCTTCTTGACCTCAAAAGAAACATCCTTCAAAGCCCAGAATTCTTCTCTGGTATAACCCGAATTGGTCGGCTTGAAGGGAGAAACCACCCGCTTACCAAAACTCCTGGCCTGGTTGGTAAGGACATCTCGCAGGGCTGTATATCTTTCCCGGTCCTGGTGGCCGATTATATATTTCTTCCCCAGATTTTCGACTTTAAGGGCAACGTCTGACAAAATTACTCCGTTTTATATAATGTCTGCGAAGGTACGCTCGGTCTTTCGAAAATACCAGATGCCGCTTATAAAAAGCAGCAATACCAGGCCATTTGAGATGATAAAACCGGGCCAGTAAAGTTCAAAATTGCCGCCCAATAAAGCCCAACGGAACCCATCTATAACCCCGACCATCGGGTTAAGTGAATACAGCCAGCGCCATTGGTCGGAAACAATAGCGCTGCTAAAGCCGACCGGGGAGATATACAGGCCGAATTGGACCAGGAACGGCACCACAAACCGGAAGTCCCGGAACTTGACCGTCAGGGCGGAGAGCCATAACCCGCCACCCAGGGCCGCCGTAAAAGCAATTATGATAAAGATTGGCAATGCCAGGATATTCAGGCCCGGCACGATACCGTACCAGGCCATAAGTCCGACCAGAAATACGCCCGAAATTAGAAAATCCGTCAGGCTTACAATAATGGCGCTCCCTGGAATGATAATCCGGGGGAAATATATCTTGGAAATCAGGTTGGAACTGGAAATTAAACTGTCACTGGCTTCTGCCAGGGCGCTCGAAAAGAATTGCCAGGGCAGTAACCCGGCAAACACCAGGACCGGGTAGGGTACGCCGCCGGAAGGCAGTTTTGCCAGGTTGCCAAAGACAAACGTAAAGACCAGCATCGTGAGAAGCGGCCGGATGAGCGCCCAGATAATGCCGATAACCGTTTGTTTGTAACGGACTAAAATATCGCGCCAGGCCAGGAAATAAAATAATTCGCGGTAATGCCAGAGGTCTTTCCAGTACCGGCTTTCCGTATGTCCTGCTTCAATTATAAGTTTTCGCTCGTTCATCACAAAGATAATTTGAGAAGTTAGAATAATACAGTGTTAAAAGTTGATAGGCAGGTTTAGCCTTAGAGTACCGTTTAAGTTGACCTTACCGCATCTAAATAAACATTAACAGGTTTACCAGGGCCGGTCAAGTAGCCCATTTTGGTAGTAATAGAAGCGGTTTACATAATTAACGGTAGGATTTGGAAATTCTAAAGAGGAAAGTTAATTACATTTCCCAAAATTAAAATGGAAAGTTAAAAGGCGCTCTATGCGAGCGCCTGCTTTTGCCTGGTTTGAGGTTTTAACCTAAAAACTTGTAGTAAAGGTAGCAGATTTTAGAGTTAACCGGCCTGCCCGGGTGGAACGGTAAAATTAAAAGTCTCGCCATGGCTTAGATAGTGGACGCGTAGTTCCAGACCGGCGGCTTTTACCCTTTTTTTGAAATCTTCCAGCGGTGACTTGAAGACCGGGTAATCGTTGTAGTGAATTGGAATGGCGGTCTTGGGCTGGATAATCTTTACGACCTCGACTCCCTGCCGTCCGTCCATTGTGAGCATCAACCCCAGGATTCGGGTGCCGCCCAGGTGAATAAGCGCAAAATCAATGTCCGGAAAACGCTTTGGAATTTCGCGCAAATCTTCGTAAAGTAAAGTATCCCCGGTAATGTAAAGCTGGAGCAGATTTTTCCCGTCTTGCTCGAATTCAAGCAGACTACCCATTACGGGGGGCAGCGCAACGGTTAAAAGTCCCGGACCATGCCTGCCGGGCATCGCCGTAATTTTCAAGGTTGTATTGGATTTGGTAGCTGTAAAAGTCTCCCAGGTCTGAAGGGCCATTGTTCGGTGGAAACCTTTTGCGTTTAAGGCTTTAGCCGCGCCGGGGTTTGTAACGATGAGCAGGTTTTTATCAAGCTTTTGCTCAACCAGTGGGTCGAAATGGTCGCCGTGGTAATGAGAGAGGATAACCAGGTCCAGGGGAGGCAACTCCTCAATGTTTATTGCCGGGTCGGTGATACGGGTAGAATGCATTCCATAGCCGAGCGGGGCTTTTTCGCCGGAGTGTAGAAAGTTGGGGTCGGTTAATATAGTAAAACCGGCGTAGCGCAGAATAACCGTGGCTGTCCCAACGAAAAAAATCGAACCTTCGGTCAGTTCTGCTGGTTGGGTATCCCCGGGTAAAGATACTGATAAGCTTTTTACCAAAATTTGCCTCCCTTATCCTAAAATAGCCGGAACAAGGTTTATTCCGGGCAAAAAATGGGCCTTTTCAGACCAAAAATTCGCTACCAGTCTATTCCTTTTGGTTAAACAATTGGTTTGAGGATTGAAGATGAAACACAAAATCAGTTTCTAATAAAATCGAGAATCAGCCGGTTTACTTTGGCCGGTTCTTCATGCTGCACCCAGTGGGTAGCTTCCGGCACAAAGACCAAACGGCCATTTTCGCACACTTGCAGGCTGGCCTCGGCTCCTTCGGGCAAGAGAAAACTATCCTGTTTGCCCCAGATTATCAGGACCGGCACCTTAACCCGGGGGTGCTTTGGCAGTTCGCCCGGGTAACGAAGAATTGCCCGGTACCAGTTTAGCATCCCTGTAAGTGCGCCGGGTATGCCCCAGGAGCGGCGGTAGCGGGCCAGGTCGGTAGGGCTAAAAGTGCCGGGACGGCTGCTCCGGCTAAGCGGCATGGTCTTATCGTTTGAGCCTGATTTTTCAAGCGTCTTTTCAGGCAGCCAGGGCAGTTGGAAAAAAAAGATGTACCAGCTTTTGAGCAGTTGCCGGGGCTGCTTTTTCAGCATAAGCGGCATGAGCGAGGGATGCGGCACGTTCAGGGCGATGTATTTTTCGATGCGTTCGGGGTAGCAGGTGGCGAGATACCAGCCAACCGCCGCGCCCCAATCGTGGCCGATGACGACCGCTTTCTCCTGCCCGGCCCAATCAATCAGGCCAGGGATGTCGCGGGCTAACGTATTCAAACGGTAGGATTTAACGCCCTTCGGCTTGTCGCTTAGATTATAACCACGCTGGTCCGGGGCCAGGACGTGCCACCCGGCGGCGGCTAAAGCCTCAATCTGGTAACGCCAGCCGTACCAGGCTTCGGGAAAGCCGTGCAACAAAATCACCAGCGGCCCATCCGGGGGACCGGCTTCCACCACATGCAGAGTAAGGCCGTTGGTTTCGATATATTGATGGGTAAGGCCGCTTTCCCAGCTTTCGGTTATATTTTGCATCTTATACTCGCATTCAGGGGTCTAAAGACTCAGGCAGGCCTGAGCCGCCAGCAGGAAAAGTTTGTCCCGGACACTATGCGTGTTCCAGTTGCGGTGGTCCCAATCTCCGCCACCGCTCACATCATCGCCGCCGTAAAGAAGCTGGCCGAAGGTTACTCCGCGAAATTTTGCGACAGCGAAAAAAGAGGACGCTTCCATTTCGACGGTCTGGCAGCCTTCCGTCTTGCGCAGCCGCACTTTTTCCCGGGTCTCGCGGTAAAAGGCGTCGGTGGTCCAGGTCTTAACCAGGTTATAGGGTACTTCGCGGGCCTGCAGGGTCTTTTCGATGGCCGCAACCGCTGCCGGGGAAGGCTCTACCTCACGCCCCGGCGGCAGGTAATGGTAGGAAGTGCCTTCGTCTCGCACCGCCGCTACCGGCACCAGCACATGCCCGACCGCGATTTCCCGGTCTAGCACGCCTGCCCCGCCACAGGCTACGAATTTTCGCCCGCCAATAGCAATCAGTTCTTCTAAAATACCCGCCGCCAGGGGCGCGCCCACGCCCGGGTGAACTACCGCTAACTTACGGCCTTCTAATTCCAGTTCGTAAACTGGAAATGGCCCTAACTCGCTTTTAAGAGTTTTAATGACTTTTGCGCCATGCTCCTGTGCCAGCCGCGAAATAACGTCCTGGAAGAAACAAAGCACCGCGTGTTCCGGCATATCAACTGTTCTGATGAGTTTGGTCGGCTCCAGGATAGCCTCCCGCGTCTCGTCAAATTCCAGGATTGGAAAGTCTTTTCGTAAATCCACTTTTACCCGCTCTTTATAAACTCTTCTTAAAATTCCCCCGGCCTTTATTTTAACTCAGGCCTTTTACCAGCCGGTTAACGGCGACCGCCGGGTGCGCCAGGCCCACTCGGTATCTTCCACGAAAGTTACCAGGGCGCTAATGTAGTCGATGCCCCAATTGCGGAAACGAGGGCCGTTTTGAAATTCAGAAACGAGTCGGGCGATGGTGCGACGGTGATGGTCTCGCAAGGCCAGTTTTCCTTCCTGTTGCGGGTTTGTTGAAAGTGGTTTTAAAAAAATAAGGCCAGCTTCTTAAAAACTGGCCTTATTTTAGCAGCTTTAGGCTACATCAACAACGGTTGGTTTGTCCTGCAAGTTCTGGTTCTCCCAGTGGGCTGAATTTGCCGCCCGTGAGGGCGTGCGGACGAAGAAAGCGGTGATAAGGCCGATAAAGGCTACCACGGCGGAAACCAGCCAGGTAAAGGTAAAACTTTTGACAGTCGCCGTGGTGAATTGTTCGCCAATCTGGCCTTGCAGCCGGGCTAACTCCGGTTTAAGTGCCTGGCCGTTAGGAATCTGGTTAGCCAGGGCCGTCAGGTCGAACTGGTTGCTGTTGCGGGAATTGGAGTCGCTCGCCTGGGCGCTCGCTGCCTGCAAAGCCCCGGTGATGCCTGACTTGACCTGGGCTGGTAACCGGGTGTCGCTGTTGACGATTTGAATTGCGTTGGCGGTCGCTACCGGAATGTTGTCCTTTATCTGCCCGGTAAACAGGCTAATGAGGATTGCTACGCCCAGAGCAAAACCAATCTGCCGGGCTGTGTTAAAGGTGCCGCTGCCTACGCCCAACTTCGAGTGCGGGATTTCGCCCAGCACCATTGTCGGGAAACTGGTAAAGCACAACCCTACCGCTATCCCCAGGATGACGCTGCGCCAGGCTACATCAAAATAACTCGATTGCGCGTCAAGTGTGGCTAACAGCAGGAAGCCGATTGTCAGAAAAACCATTCCGGCGATACCCTGCCAGCGCGGGTTGACTTTGTTGCTAAAACGCCCGCTCAGCCCTGAGACAAAGAAACTGGCAATTGGCAAGGGCAGCAGGGCGTAGGCGGCGTCCAGTTCCGACAAGTGCCGGGCGTTGATGAAGTAAAGCACCAGCAAGAGAAAAACGCCCGTTACCGCCACGCTGAACATGAACATGGTAATGTTGACCATTGTAAAGCTGCGGAACTTGAAAAGGGTAAAATCAAGGATAGGCTGGGCGATGCGGGTCTCTATCACCATAAATAAAACGAGGCCGGCCACTCCTCCGGCCAGCAAGCCCAGCGTCCCGGAGGAAGTCCAACCCCAGTCGTTACCCTGGATAATTGCCAGGACCAGGCAGAACATCCCGGCAGTCAGGGTCACAAGACCGCCCAGGTCAATCCGGCGCGATGCTTCAGGGTCTTTGCTTTCGGGTACGAAGAGATAGACCATGTACAGGCCAACGATACAGAAGGGCAAATTTACAAAGAAAATCGCCCGCCAGTCAAAGGTCTGGACCAGAAAGCCGCCTAACACCGGGCCGATAGCCGAGGCCACTCCGGCCAGGGCGCCCCAGATGCCAAAGGCCGCGCCGCGTTTTTGAGGCGGGAAAATCACCGTAATAATCGCCAGGCTGACCGGGTTCAAGGCGGCCGCGCCAATGGCCTGGATGGCCCGCGCGGCAATTAAAAAGCCAATGCTGGGCGAAATGGCGCACAGCAGCGACCCCACGCTAAAGAGGATCATGCCGAGCATAAATAACCGCTTGCGCCCGAACTGGTCGGCGAAACGGCCCATTGTCACCAGCAGGACGGCGAACACCAGGTTATAGGCGTTGAGTACCCAGCTTACTGTCGTCAGGTCGGTTTTGAGGCTGGTCTCTATATCGGTCAGGGCGATATTGACGATTGTGGCGTCGAGCAGCGACATAAAAAAGCCAAACAGGAGGGCGATAAGGGCCAGCCAGGGGTTCAACGCCCGCCCACCCGGCAAAGGCAGCAGGGCCGCGGACGTTCTACCGCCCCCACCCACACTGGAATTTGTTCCAGATGCCATTTTTTAAATAAATCCTTCCTTTTTCTATAAAAGTTGCCGAAAATGTTTTGAAAAACGACCTGATTTTAAATACAAACTTCTACATGCCTTTTGAGCAAAGACTGGCTTACGCTTCGCCCGGCGCAGGTTCGCCGCCCCCGTAAAGGGCAATCTCCTTCTCCCGCAGGGACAGCGCCCACTCCATTTCCAGTTCCCACTGCTTCTGGCGGTGGGCCATCATTTCAACGATACGCGCTACCGGGGCGCGATTCTTTCGCATTTCCGCATTGACTACCATATCCTCTTTTTCACTTCTGATATGAAAAATCTGGTTGTGACAATAGTTTATATAGTGGTCAATTAGTTTAAGGCGGTCTCCAAACGAAATCATATCGAACATCGCGGTTTTGAAATTAAAGAGCCGCTGGTAATCGCCGGGATTGGAGGTAACATCCATCATCAGGTGGTAAAAACGCTGGCGGCCCTGCTCGGTAATCCGATAGCTCTGGACCGGACGCGAACCGGTATGTTCCTCGCTGTTTTCTTCGGCAAAGCTAATCAAACCTTCTTTTTCCAGCCTCGCCAGCAGCGGATACAGCCTCCCGTTACTCACTTTGGCGTACGGACCTACAATATCGTTAATAATTTTTGCGATTAGATAACCGTGAAAGGTGGCGTTGTTATTGAGTAAGGCCAGGATGATTAGTTCATACATAAACTTTAGCAGGCAAACCTGTTTCATTAGCTTAAGTCATTGTGACTGGTCACAATGACCTATTATAACTAAAAGCTCAGCAGAGTCAATAGCCTTCGAGAAGTTTAGTCCTTCTCGAAGGCTATTGTTAGAATCTTTAAAAAGCGGCCCTGGCGAGCCAAAGCCTCAGGCGGGGTTGGGAGAGGAAACCGCCCCAACGGGTGGTGTAGTAGGCGGATCGGTAGTAGTGGTTGGGGCGGTTGTCGGCGCCCCGGTCGTGTTAGGCACTGTGCTGGGCGAAGCCGTCGCAGTCG
>CADDZM010000278.1 GCA_902812345.1 Chloroflexota bacterium
GGAGGTCGCGGTCGAAATCCTCGGAAGTATTCGAATTTTCATTTATCTGGCTGTGCGCCTCGTCTTTGGCAATTCGTGTCTTGCTCATTGAATAATCTCCTTTTCGCTGAACCTCAAAAGAATTCCCTTTTTATAAGGAGAAATCTTTTGAGGTTACCTTGAAAGCGGTATCCGGCAGGGCCGCCGGTTACAGGTAATTTGACAGCTAATTGTTGGCTACCCGGCCTTCAACCGGCTTGTCTTTGTAAATCTCGTCCCGGTAATCGGGCGCGGAAACGTCATTGTGGACCGCCTTGTGTTCTACCTTCTCGGCGTCGTCCAGTTGACTGTTCCGGCCATCCTGGTCAGGGATAACCGTCTGCTTACCTTCTTGCGCTTTCCTTATCGCCGAATCGGAAGGAGGGGTTCCTTCCAGGGGATCGTCGGCTGGGGACTTCACCCAGTCGTTTTTTTCGGCGAGAGTTTCCGAAACGTTCTCTTTGCTATAGGCATCCTTAATCAAGTTTCTGTCGTCAGAATTCTTTTCCACTTTTACAACCATCCTATCTTACTGGTTAGCCTGACCGGCTTGTCTGAGCGGTCAGGCTAACTCGTTTTCGCGGTAAAATACCGGTCCGGTTTTGCCGGGAATACTTCTTTTCCCTTCTTTATTGCGCAACTTGTGTGCCAGCAACCCAGCCTCGGTTTTGCAACTCCCGGTCGCCCAGCAGCCCCAATAAAACCTCGTAAGGAGTGCCTTTATTCTCCGGGTGATATTCAAACCGGGCGCGCTCGAAATACTGGGTCAGAAAGCCGGTCTGCGGGTCGGTATAGGCTTCGGAAAGTGGATAACCAAAGAGAGCCAGCGACTCGCGGTAGGAGTTACCCGGTTCGTCCAGGTCGAGGCCGTGTGAACGCCAGTAAGCCAGGAAATTGCCGCAAGCAGCGTGTTTGGTTTCGGGAAAGTACTGGCAGCCTGCGCTATTATTTGCGGCTACCGGCTGGAAAGCAGGCGTGTTTAAAAGCTTGCGGCGCTGGGCATCGGCAAAGCCTAACCGTCCCAGCAACGTTTCGTAGGGTGTCCCGGCGTTTTCGGGATGGTACTCGTAGCGTTGCCGCTCGAAATACTGGACCGTGTAAACCTTGCCGGTATCGGGATTACGTTCGTCAAATTCTTCGGTCTGCGGATAGCCAAAGACCGCCAGCCCACCGTTTTTATCCCAGTAATTCTTAAAGCCGTTCGCCAGATTATGACCCGTTTCAAGGAAATAATAGCGGTCAGCCGAACTTGGGGTTTGTGGCTGGCGGACGGTCGGGAGGAAACTGGCTAAGGGAGCGCCGTAAATTTCGAAGCTATTTCCCAAAATATTGTTCCATACCACGAAACCATTCCTGAAGAAAGGATAAGCGTGCGTACCCACATCATCCTGAAGCGCAAAAAGGCTGCCGGTCTGAGTATCGTAAACTCTTAAATTAATGGTTTCCACGTGCGCGTAAAAATGTTGGAGGTCCTCAAAGACAACATAACGACCGTCTGTAGTCGGGTCAAAGGGGTAAGCCGGGGTATCTTTCTGGCCCGCTATCACCCGGCGTTCCCCGGTACGGAGATTGGCTATTTTTAAAATCCAGCTGTCATTACTTAACGAGGCGTAAACCACCAGGTCGCCTTGAATATCGAACGACAATATAAAGTTATTACCGTGACCGCTATCAAGCTGGCTTACCACGTTTGGCCCTATTTGCAGCGTTTTTAACTGCCAGTCTGCATCAAGATAGATGTGATTGGTTAGCTCGCTCCAGATTACCTGTTTGCCATAGATGGCCGGTCGCCGGTAAGGTTCATTTTTTATGGGGGTTAGAATGACCGCCGGGGCCATTGTCGAAATATCGCGTCCTTTGAGCGAAAAACCGCCCGATTGGTCCCTGGAAACCCAGACCACCCAGTTGCCGGAAATAGCCGGGTCGGTTTCGTCGGTCTGGGAGTGCGAGTCGGCAATCACAAATTCCTGGTCGGTTGCCAGGTTCTTGCCGTGAATATCGCGGTGACAGCCGACCGCTTCGCTGGTATAAGGGCCGATGGGGCCGTAATTACCACCTTTACATGCCGGACCCTGTTCCCAGACCACAACACCGGCGTCAATATCGGGCATTTGCTGGGCGAGTGAGTTGTCCGCCACCTGAAACTCTTTATGGTCGGAGAGGTTCAAAGCGTATATTTTACTCTGGTAGGCATCTCCGTTCCGGGCATCGGTCCACACCACCGTCTTTCCATCGGTTCGAGGGAAATATTGTGGCCCATTCTGACTTGAAAGTGGCTCCGTGATGGTGGTTGCTGCCGCCGCACTATTAAAACTCGCCAGAAACAACCCGGCCAGCAGAAGGGCTAACAGACCAAAAGTAAATCCAACCTTACGCCTAAAAAGATGCATAATCAAACTCCCTTTTTATTAAGATGGCAGGGAAAGACGAAGATAGAGCGAAGTGAGTTTCAGGTTTCCCGGCTAACCAGAACATAAACAACCGGTTGATTTTCAACTACTTACCTGATTGTAGAACGAACAAAAGTGAGGTTAGTTGCAAAACCTGCAATTAAGCTCTGCAGTAACCTGAAGACTTCTTTTTATGAAACTTTGACCTTTTCTAAGTTGAAAAAGAGAAAAATTTAGGGTATAAGAATAGCCGGGTAAAGTTTTTCATCACTAGAACTTGTGGTAAAAGATTGGAGGATTGTCTGAAAAAGTCAGTTGCCTGGCCGCGCCTGGCCCAAATTTCACGCCCTTTCAAACCTTTGCTGGCAAGCCTGGCTATACTCCTACTTCTCACAGGACACCCCCTCTTTACCGTCACCGGGCCATCCGTCAAAGCCGCCCCGGCAGAAGGCAGCGTCTACTTCAACGAAACCGGACAGAACCTCCAGGGGAAATTCCTCGAATACTGGCAATCCCACGGCGGTTTGCCTATCTTTGGCTTCCCCATCACGCCCGAGTTCTACGAAAACGGCTACACGGTCCAGTATTTCGAGCGCAACCGCTTCGAATATCATCCTGAAAACGCCGGAACGCCCTACGAAGTGCTGCTGGGCCTGCTCGGACGCGAAAAACTGAATGGCGAGAACGCCCGGAATGCCGCCCAATCGCCATACAGCCAGCCTGCCGCCCTGGCCCCCGTGCAGCAAAGTCTTTTCTTCAAAGAGACCAACTTCGGGGTTAGCGGGAAATTTCTCGATTACTGGCAGAAAAATGGCGGCCTGTCCCAGTTTGGCTTTCCGATTACCGGCGAACAAACCGACCCGGCCACGAAGCTGACGGTCCAGTATTTCGAGCGCGCCCGGTTTGAATCCCACCCTGAAAACGGCGGGACCCCCTACGCGGTGCTGCTAAGCTTGCTGGGCCGCGAACGCGCCGCCAGCCTGGACCCGGCCCTGTTCGACCGCTGGTCAAGTGAAAAATCCTCCGTCAGTCTCATACTAAACGGGGCCAGCGAAAAAGTTCAGCCCCTGACACCCTTGCGCGTCACCAGCGATACCGCCGGGCAAATAAAACTTTTCGACGGTCAGGACCGCGCCTACGCCACTTACCCGGTTGAGGCTAACGTGCCGTTTACGATTTACCCGGCGGGAAATCCCGGTCCCCAGGGCGCAATGCTTTACCGGGACGGGCAGGCGGTCGCCGGGCGCTGGAACTGGTTTGAACTGGACCAACCTCAGAACGGCCTTGTTACCGGCGACCCCATCTGGGACGGCCTATACCCGCGCGTGAAAAGCTTTCTCGAACAGGATACCATTACCTACTATTCGCCCATTGATAACAGCCCGGTACTGGGCTACCGTTCGCCGGATACGCCTTATATCTGGCTGCGCGATCACGTCTACCAGGAAAAAGGGTTCAAGTTTTTCGAAAAAAACATGAAGTCTGCCCTGGATTACTTCCGCTCGACCCAGCGCCCGGACGGCAGTTTCGACGATTTCTTCCAGCACTACCCCGGCGGAGATGTTTATAAGGCCCAGGTAGAAATTGAAGCCGACCGCGAGTTTCTTTTTGTGGAAGGCGTCTGGACAGCCTGGCAGGCTACCGGGGATGACGACTGGCTGCGCGACAGCTTATCCGCCATGGAGCGCGGCCTGGAATACACCTATACCGACCCGAAACGCTGGGACAGCGAACACGGCCTGGTGAAAAGGGCTTTTACTGTTGATACCTGGGATTTCGAGCAGGGCAGCGACGGCGCCAATATCCGCCGCTCTTTCGACGATAAGACCCGCTGGAGCATAATGCACGGCGACAATACCGGCCTTTATCACGCCTCGAAACTGCTGGCCCGCGTCGAACGCTATTTTGGCCGCCACCAGGAGGCCGCCGCCTGGGACAGCCGGGCTGACCGGCTGCTGGCGAACCTTAACAGCTATTCCTGGAACGGCCAGTTCTATACCCACCAGCTTCACCTGACCGGCGTTGAGCCGACCGGCGTGGACGAGAAGACTCAGTTAAGCCTCTCCAACGCCTACGCCCTCGACCGCGACACCCTCACGCCTGACCAGGCCGCGGCCCTGATAAAGACTTACCAGGCGCGCAAGGCCGAACACGGCTCTAACTTCTTCGCCGAGTGGTACAGCATTGACCCGCCTTTCCAGCAGGGTTTCAGCTACCCCGGCCAGTATGTCAACGGCGGAATTATGCCCCTGGTAGGCGGCGCGCTGGCCCGGGGAGCCTTCGCCTACGGGTTTGAGGATTACGGCGCGGATATCTTACGCCGCTACTGGCAACTGCTCGACCGGTCCGGCGGCTCGTACCTCTGGTATCACCCCGACGGCACCCCCGGCATCGGCACCACGTCAACCCTGGCGACCGACGGCTGGGGTTCGTCCGAAATGCTTAACGCGCTGCTAGAAGGGCTGGCCGGGGTCGTGGACCGGTTCAAACTCTACCGCGAGGTCCACCTGGCGCCCGCCTGGGCTGTAACGGACCGCACCCGGGCAAAAGTAACGCTGGGCTACGGGGCCAGCGGAGCATATTTCAGCTACACCTGGCAGCGCAATCCCGATAATACCATTCAAATGGCCTGGGGCGGCCAGCAGACCCAGACTGTCCAGTTGCACCTGCTGCTGCCCGCCGGAATGGCCGCCCCGACCCGGCTCACGGTGAACGGCCAACCGGTTAACTTCACGCTCTCCACAGTGGAAAATAACGCCTACCTTGACGCTGTTTTGCCTGGTACAGGCCGCCTGGAAGTGAGTTGAGGCGGGGAATTGGCAAAAAGCGGCTGCTCAAAGGGCAAAGTAGGACTTCCCAAAAATTCGCCTGGTACTTTTTATAGGACCGGACACCCTTTGAGGCCGGAGTGTAGTGAAAAAGTACTAGTACCTATGGACCGCCTAAAAAATTGGGTTGGTACCTTTTAGTCTATTGACCTTTGTACGGGGTGACTTTAGAATTAAAATGTGTTTATAGGTCTAACCGGCTCTAAAAGATTAATGTAGCTCAAAATCAGGCTGGATTCTTTAGTTCGAGGTAGTAATGCGCACTGTTTTCATAACTCCACTTCTCTTTAAAAAACTGGACCGCTCGGCCATGCGCCGGGGCGAAGAAGGCCAGGCGCTTGTTCTAATCGCTTTCGTGGCGATTGGGATGGTCGCGATGGTCGGACTTGCCATTGACGGCGGTCTGGGGTACCTGGAAGCTACCCGGTTGCAGCGGGCCGCCGATGCCGCCTCCCTGGCCGGGGTTATCTGGCTGCCGGATAACCGGGCGGTCGGGGATGCTCGCGCCCAGCTTGCCGCCGAAGCCAACGGAGTTAAAGTCGCCTGCTACTATGATACCAACCAGGCCGCGACATCAGCCTATAACCAGCGCTGCCGCCGGGCTTCTTATACAAATGTAACCCAGAATGGCCCTGACCAGTTTTATTCTTTCAACAGTGAAGTTCCCCAGGGGTTAGCTATTCAGTATAAAGTTACCCTTGCCAAGATGCAGACCAGGTTCTTCCTGGGTGTACTGGGCTTTCCCAGCTACCCGATTGTACGAACCTCAACGGCTGAATATTTTCACCGGGTGAAATTTGGCAGTTCCTTTAATTATTACGGCTCCAACGGCGTAATGTACGACCATTATATGCGCTGCGACCAGACTAGCCTGGCAAACTGTGATGGAACCAGCAACCTGGATTTGCAATTGCGAGGCGCTACCTACCAGAAGTACATTTTGATGCGCTGTGAGCAGGATAATCCGCCTTCACCATGTATAGGCGGGTTCTGGGGCCACATGGGCGGTGAGGATATTCTACATACTAACGGGGACGCTTATAACCCTATCAGGGACGGTGGTGGTAGCCTTGCAGGCGGGTCAGGAGTTAATGGTAAGAGTATCAGCGATAATGGTAGTTTAAGCAGCGATTGTTTACATTCAAATGACCCCAATACCTGGTTCGTAAATAATATTTTCTCGGCCCCTGGTAATAACTGTCCGGCTTATAGCACCAGTACCGTCCCGCCTATCATAAATGGGGATATTCACCCGGACAGCCCTAACGGGCAAAGAAGTTTTGGCTCGGAAGTTGTTGTTGATGTTGAGCCGGCAGCCATCTGGTCTTTGAGCGATACCCAGGCTAACGTTGCAAACCATACTAACCTGAATGTCACTATTTATGACGGCTCAGAAAACGAGCAGGGCGGTGAAAAATTTGGAACTTCCGACAACTACCAGTCCAGGGACGGCCAGTATGGGGATTACACTCCTTATAAAAATTGGGATCCCATATCAGCTACAACTGTGGCCATGTTAGCCAACGCCAGTTCCTGGGATACAAAAAGGTTGGAATGTTCGCCGGGGACAAGAAGTTTACCCAACACCAGTTATTGCGATAGCTCGTTGACTTTGACCAGCCCGTCCCAACCTACCGCGCCCCGAGCCACCGGCGCGAATGTGGCTAACCCTGGCGATTTCTCAACTCTTTTCCCGGACCCTAACAACCTGGAACTAACTTATAATGATTTGCGGACTCGCCTGACCCTTTACGGTCCGCCGCCAACACCGGCTATCCCTTCGATTTACGCCAATGTGCAGCCTTATAAATTAGGTTCTTTTGAAATAACCGATATGAGCGTTCGCAATCCCACTGCCGAAGGTGGCGTCCAGACTCCTATCGGTTGCCCGGAAGGGGGTTGCACTGTTAGTGCCAATTACTATAAGTTTTGTTATTATATTTTTGACGACACCAAATCCTTCTGGAATAACACTAAACTAACTACGGACACGAGCGATTCAAGAGTTAAAAACCCGCCTTCGGCTGGTACTACGAACGCCGGACCGGATTACGCTTATACTTCAACCGGGTACCCTAACGCGGCAAACAACCGCTACGCCTTCATTTGTCCAAATACCACCAGTAATTCAACTGATGGGGATGTGCGGTGGAACGAACTTAAAGGGACTCCCACCGCTCGTTACGGGGGAATGGTTGATGCAGATTCAAATAATCCCGGCGACCGGACGATTATGCAGCAAATCCTTGACCCAACTACGGCCAACGATATTTCTACTAACCCGATTGCCGACCTTACGATAGGCCAAACCAGGACGATTAATCCTGGAACTCGTAAGGCAATTACCAATAACGTCACCACTACCAATATGGACCCTGCCAACACCGCGAAAAATATCTGGGATACCTCTGTTGTTACTTCGACTACAGCATCACAGTTTGAACAGGTAGTTGATCCCAACCAGGACTGCCGCCGTTCCGCCGTGGACATGAACCCCACCTCCGGCACTGGTATAGGCTACCCGATTGACTCGTTATGGGGTCACAACCGGATTCCTTTTAACATGGCTTACGGCGACCCCCTGGTCAACCGGGCCTGGATTACTTCAACCACTTTCACAGGGAGCACCCCGGTAGCCTCAAAACAACTTGCAGGGTACTATACCCTGTATTACAGTTTCCACGGTTGGCGCTGTGATTGGGATTTTGATAGCAATTATACCGCCGACCAGATACCGGGTAATGCCGGTTCCTTTAACGGCCGCGGCAACCCTTTACAGAATCCGGCCAAAATGCCCGACGCTACCTCCAATCCTTCTCTTTCTTTGAAAGAGCGCCAGCTATGGGGTACTAATGGTCAATTTGACAAGGCTTTTGTCGAAGGCCACCCTGGCTTATCTACAATAACGTATACCAAGCATCTTGTGGATGATGTGGACGGAGCAACCACTGCGAATGCTGGCAGGGATTTCCCTACCTCAAATAATGCGGCCAACGGGTTCGATAGAGATTTTGGATTGCAACCTTACTTCCACCTGACCAATATCGCCTGGAATGACGCCCGAACAGATATTGTGGTAAACCCAGACCTTACACCGAGTAATGCCGCCGTCAGGTCCGGTTCGTATATGTTGCATATTCAAACTTTTAGCGGGGCAGCAGCCAACCGCTATTCGGTAAAAGCGGAATTTGAAAATCCTAAAACAGTAACTTATACCATTGCCGGAGGCACTCTGAGGG
>CADDZM010000279.1 GCA_902812345.1 Chloroflexota bacterium
ACGACCACTACCGCTGCCGTGAGCAAACAGCACGATACCTTGAGCTTTGGGAGCAAGAGTCAGATTTCCAGCTAAAGTAACTCCACCAGCTGATATTTGTACCAATTTTTGCTGATTGTCTTTATTAAGATTGGTGTTGGAATTTTCCATTTTTTAGTCGCTTTCTTTCTACTTACTGACTGGCAATTCTTTATCTCCACAATCACCTTAAGCGGAACCAAACACTGGTTAGAGATTTAACTTTCTGCAGTTTTTTCGAAACTTGACTCCCTGGCTGGGTTGGAGTGAATAAGCTGGCGGGCTTGCTTGAGCAAATTTTGTACTTCCTCGTCACTGGTTTGCGAAAAGTCCTTGTACCATAAACCGACTGAATAAAAAGGCTCCGGGGTAATGGCACAGACGGTTTCATCTACCTGTGACCTAAACTCTTCACAGGTTTCGACTGAGGCGGTTGGTACAGCTACCACAATCCTGGCTGGTTGCAACCGGCGTACCGCCCTGGCGGCTACTCGCATTGTTGCGCCAGTTGCTAATCCATCATCCACCAGGATAACTGTCTTTCCCCTTACAGAGGGCGCTGGAAGATTATCCCGGTAAAGCCGCTCTCTGCGCTCCAGTTCAGCTAATTCCTGGCCGGTTTCCTGTTCGATAATTTCAGCCGGTACATGAAAGAGACCAACGATGTCTTCATTAAGGACTCTTATTCCGCCGGTAGCTATGGCACCTATTGCTAGTTCTTGGTGACCTGGTAAACCGAGTTTGCGTACTACAAAGACATCAAGAGGAGTATTTAAGGCACAAGCTACCTCAAAAGCTACGGGTACGCCGCCGCGGGGTAAGGCCAGCACCACCACATCGGGTTGGTTAGCATACTTCTCCAGCCTGGTTGCAAGAATTTGTCCGGCAATGCGACGATTCGGAAATGGCCTCGAATTCGTTTGCATATGGTTTCTTCGGCCCCTTCATTTCTTCTCTTATCCTACTCGGCCAATCTATATTAGGTATCTTGAAGCAAAAACATAACCCTCATAAGCCATTTTACCCGGCCATTAAGCTAACCCTTTCGATTAACCTTATTTGGTCCAATATGAGCGAAGGTGTACCAATTCGAGCAAGATAACCCGACAAAAGTTTAAACAGATGTTCTAGAACTGGCCCCGTTTTGGAACGGTCTCGACAAATAGTCTTGAGGCTGGAGCAATTGTTAAAGTTTAAGTAATCAGAAAAGACAAACGGTTGTTCTGAAATACCACCCATGGTTTTGTATTGTCTCCATTAAAAATATTTATTCGCTCATTGGCATAATTTGTGCTTTCTTTAAATTTAGGTTTTGCTTAGAAACCGTTATTATAAGTTCTAGTTCTAAGCAATAAGCAGCTGGATAAAAGTATCTTATCTTTGGTTGGTTCAGATGAAAAAATAATTTGCTTATTTCTTGGATTGAATAGGAAGATGAGGGCATTGAGTGTTATAACTGCCCAGGGTGAAAGGTTAGGGAAATTCGAATTTGTGAAGATGGGTACTCAATAATAAGCCATAATTGCTCAAAGAGAAAAGTTAGAACAGGTGGTCTTGTTGCCCGGATGGTTAGCTTGGTTTAAGACAGTCTCTTCTTAGAAGTAATTTCAAAGTTATTTTGCCATAACTCTGGAAAAACAACCCAACCCGAATATTGATATTACAAATCTACTCCACGCTATCCATTTTGCCTTCTAATGAGATTGCTAGGGTATCATTAGATACCGTCACTTTTCCATCCAGACCCAAAAATCAGATCGCTCAAGCCCAAAGTTAAGTTAGGTCAGCTTTGGCCTAATTTCTCCTTACAGACCCGAAACTTTATAATCCCATTCATTCAACAGCCTTTAAGCAGCTAGGACTGCGCTTAGACCTGGTTCTTTTGGCTATTTAGTTAGTGATTGTCTGCAGCTTATTTAAGTGTCTATTATCAATATGGATTAAGTCGATCAATAAATGCACATTGGAGTTAGTTATGGAACACGAAATTTTTAAGGTTTATTGTAATAACTGTGGAACGCTATTACCTCGAACCGGTTACCAGTCGCTGGAAAGTTCGCAGCCATCTTCCGAATTCGACTGCCCGGTCTGCCAGTTCCACAATGGGGTTACTCAGACTCAGGCGCAGGTAGCATTTAATCTTGAGGCCCTATCCCCTTCTCAGTTAGAGAGTGAGCTTAGACGACTTCTGGCTAAGGCCCATTCCAGCCAACTCAGTGCCGCCGAGATTGTGGAAGTACTTAGAAAAGAGCTTGAATTTGAAGCTGAACTTGGACAAACCGGACGGCGTATCCTGGTCCAAATTATTGATTTAGACTTCCAGGAGGCCGGGAAGGCGGACCAGCCCTTCCAGACCAGCCGGGAGAAATATCAGAGTTACGGCGCTTTCTCGTGATGGAATATCTTCGAAAAGTTAAGGCTCCTTTTGCTTTATTAACAGATTTAAGTGGGCCAATACTTTCCTTGCGGGGACTATGGAACCGACTTCTACCTGAAGCTTTGAAGAAGAAGGAAAAAGAGAAGGTAAAGGAGAGCGAACTAACAAAACCAGGCGCGGGGGGCGAATTGCTCAGTCTGGAAATGCTAGAGCAAAAGGCCCGCGTCATGGCGGCTGAACTAAAGGTGACGGCCCAAACAGGGCATCCAGGCGTTTTGCAGGCTAAACTTAATTATAACGCCCGTTTTTTAACTCAAGCTTACCAGGCTTTTGCGGAAGACACCAGCCGCCAGGAAATGCTTCCTCCGGCCGCCGAATGGCTGCTGGATAATTTCCAGATTGTTACCGATCAAATTCGGGAGGTTCGTGAAGACCTGCCAAACGGTTTTTACCGGGAGTTGCCGAAACTACTTGAAGGGCCTTTGGCCGGTTTGCCACGGGTTTATGCAATTGCCCTGGAGTTAATTGTTCATACTGATGGCCGGATTGATGCCGAGCACCTGTTGCGGTTTATCGGCGCCTATCAGAGCGTTTCTCCACTTTCGATGGGCGAGCTATGGGCTTTTGCCATAATGCTACGGCTGGGTCTGGTGGAAAAATTAGGCGGCCTGGCGGCCCTGCTATTGGAAGAGCGCCAGCAGCGCCAGAGCGCCGATAAATGGGCCGACCGGCTTTTGAACCAGGTTAATAATCAGAAGAAAGAAGAAATTAATATTATCCTGGCTGAGTTAGCCCGGCACTATCCTCAACCGCCGACGGCTTTTGCCTTGCAATTCTTGCGCCGCCTGGCAGACCAGAGCACGGAGAGCGGGGAAATCCAGGATGAAAGGTTAAAAAGGCAGCTTACCGCTGGATACAGTAGTACCGAAGCCCTGATTCAGGCGGTTAAACAATTGCAAGCGTTCTATCAGGCTTCTGCCGGTAACGTCGTTACCAGTATGCGGTTACTTTCGAGCTTTAACTGGGCTGATTGGTTTGAACAGGTCAGTTTAGTGGAGCAGATTCTGAGAACAGACCCCACGACTATTTACCCGGCCTGCACCCTGCCAACCCGAGACCGCTATCGCCATGAGGTCGAAGGATTGGCAAGAGCGAGTGGCTTTAGTGAAGTAGAGATTGCCTGGCGATTAGTAGACCAGACCTTGAAAGCCCTAAAAGAAGGCGGTAGTACCCGTCAAACCTGCCTGGGCTATTACCTGATCGGCCCTGGCCGCGAAAAGTTTGAAGCTCAACTCGGTTATCAGCCTGCCCTCGGCCTGCAACTACAAAGAATGTTGTTACGCCATCCCACCCCGGTTTACCTGGGACCAATAGCCGGTGGCACCGCTGGTCTGGTGGCGCTGGGGCTTAAAGGAAACGGGCTTACCAAACCTGACCGGATCACTCTCCTGGCGGCCGGTCTACTTTTGCTACCGGCCAGCCAGGTTGCTCAGGGCCTGGTTAACTGGTGTATTACTAAAGCTCTACCGCCCCGGATGCTGCCCCGTCTGGATTTTAGCCAGGGTATCCCGCCTCAGTTCCGAACCATAGTCGTGGTGCCAACCTTACTACTAACCAAAGAAAGTGTGGAAGGCCAGCTTGAAAGGTTGGAAATTCTTTACCTGGCTAATACTGACCCACATCTACACTTTGCCCTGCTCACGGACTTCGCGGACGCCCAGGAAGCCGAGATGCCGGAAGATAAAATTCTACTTGAAATAGCCCATACTGGCATTCTGGCTTTAACCGTTCGTTACGGCCAGGACCGCTTTTTTCTTTTTCACCGGCGCCGGGTTTGGAATGCGCAACAAAAGTGTTATTTAGGCTGGGAACGCAAACGCGGCAAGCTTGAGGAGTTTAATCGCCTTCTGGCCGGGGCCACCGATACTACCTTCGTGGTTCAGGAAGGAAATCTGGCCTTACTGGCCCAGTTCCGTTATGTAATTACCCTGGATGCCGATACGAGGCTGCCCCGCGATAGTGCTAAAGCCCTGATAGGAACTCTGGCCCACCCGCTTAACCAGGCGGTCATTGACCCGGTTAAACAACTGGTAGTAGAAGGCTATGGCATCTTGCAGCCTCGTATCGGCATCGATTTACAGAGTGCAACTCACAGCCACTTCACCCGCCTTTTCTCCGGCAACATTGGAATTGACCCCTATACCAGGGCTGTTTCTAATGTCTATATGGATTTCTTTGGTGAAGGTATTTTCGCGGGAAAAGGCATCTATGACCCGGCGGTGCTGCGCCAGGTGCTAAAAGGGCGCTTCCCCGAAAATATCCTGCTAAGCCACGACTTAATTGAAGGTAATTTTGCTCGTACCGGGCTTTTATCCGATGTCGAACTGCTGGATAACTTTCCGGCCACTTTTGCCGCCTATGCTACCCGGTTGCACCGGTGGGTGCGGGGAGATTGGCAAATAATAGGCTGGCTTTTGCCAAAAGTTCGCCAGACCCAGGCAGGCTACACTCGCAACGTGCTACCTGTTATCGCCCGCTATAAAATTTTCGACAATCTCCGGCGCAGTCTTTTACAGCCGGGGATAATTGCCCTTTTGGTAGCCGGTTGGCTGGTATTGCCCGGTAATGTGATATGGTGGTCGGTGTTAGCCCTGCTGCCCCTGGCGCTCCCGCTCGTCACCGGCCTACTTGATCTTTTGGTGGGGCTGGCTCTCTCTCGCAGGCCGTTGCCTTCAATACGGGGCGGCCTGGACAATCTTCGCCTGGAGCAGATTCGTTTTGGCATCGAACTCAGCTTTTTATTCTTCCAGGCTACTAACCGGCTGGATGCCATTGGGCGTACTTTATTCCGGCTTTTTATATCCCGCCAAAATTTATTGGAGTGGGAAAGCGCTGAGGAAGCCCAGCTTCGATTGAGCAATTCCTACAACCTCTTATTACAGCGGGTGGCCCCGGTTATCCCATTGGGAATAATATTCATTATTTTGAGCGTTTCTCGCCTGAAGAAAACCTGGCCGGTCGCTGTGCCAACTTTCCTGGTCTGGCTGGCCTCGCCGACAATAGCAGCCTGGCTCGACCGGGGCGAACTGCAACCAGAAGAATCCATTGATGAGGCTGAAACAGCCTTCTTACGCCGTTTAGCTCGCACTTACTGGGATTATTTTGATACTTATGTAGACGCGGAAGATCATTTTTTAGCCCCGGATAACTTTCAGGAAAAGCCTTATCCGGTCGTCGCTTACCGGACTTCGCCCACCAACATCGGCCTTCAGTTGCTGACCGACCTGGCCGCCTTCGATTTCGGCTACATTGGGCTTTTGGAGCTGACCGAACGCACCGAACGGACCTTTAACACTCTCCAACGCTTAGAACATTACCGGGGCCATTTATTGAACTGGTATGACACCAAAACGCTCCAACCTCTACCACCAGCCTATGTTTCTTTCGTAGATAGTGGCAACCTGGCCGGGTTTCTGCTTACGTTGCACAAGGGCTATGCCCAGTTGGTAGCCCAGCCGGTGATTGGCCCGCAGAATCTTGCCGGTCTAAAAGATACCCTGGCCTTACTTCAGCAGGCGCTGGGGAATAATCCGCCCACAAACGCTGAAATTGAACAACTGGTGGGTCTCCTGGCCCACCAACCGGCCACCACCGGGGAGTATAGTGAATTATTAAACCGGGTGGCGCAGCTAACCGCAAATTTACAGCTTGAAGGTCAGGCCGGACATTGGGCTGCGCGACTTCAAGAGCAAACCGGTAGTTTTCACAATGACCTTGAAAATCTGCTACCCTGGTGGTCTAAAAGGCCGGGCGACAAGTTGCCGGAAGCTTTGCACACCCTATTCGATCTCGACCTCGACCGGCTCCCGGCCCTCGGCGAACTGGTCCAGTTGGTTGACACCGCCCTGGAAGCTTCGGGTAGTGTTAGCCTGGATGAGCAGTTGAGAGAATTGCTTCAAAAAGGACGGGCGGCGGTGTTGAAGCTGCTTGAGCGTCACCGCACTATTATGGCTGAGACTATGGCGCAAGCCCTCAACATGGACTTCATGTTTCTTTATGACGAGAAGCGCCGTCTTTTTTCAATCGGCTATAGTGTCGGCGAACACCGGCGGGACAACTCCTATTACGATTTATTAGCTTCCGAAGCGCGGCTGGGCAGTTTTATCGCTATTGCCAAAGGCGATGTTCCCCAGGAACACTGGTTTCACCTGGGCCGGGCGCTGACCAGGGTCAAGGACGGCGCGGCCCTGGTATCCTGGAGTGGCACAATGTTTGAGTATTTGATGCCACTCCTGGTAATGCGCCGCTATCCCCAAACCCTTTTGGACGAAACTTATAAGGTCGTGGTGGCGCGGCAGCTGCAATATGGAAACCAGCAAAAGGTTCCCTGGGGTATTTCCGAGTCGGCCTATAATGCGCGTGACCTGAATTTGAATTACCAGTACCGAGCTTTTGGAGTACCGGGCCTGGGCTTAAAGCGGGGATTAGGGAGCGATCTGGTGGTCACACCCTATGCGACTATGCTGGCGCTGGCGGTAATGCCGAAAGCTGCCAGGAAGAACCTCAAGGCTTTAATCGGAGAAGGGCTGGCCGGGGCTTATGGCCTTTACGAGGCGGTTGACTTTACCACCGAGCGTCTCCCGGCGGGGCAAAATCAGGCGATAATTTACTCTTTTATGGTTCACCACCAGGCCATGAGTTTGCTGGCCCTGGATAACTTTTTGCATCACAACGTGATGCCAGAACGCTTTCACGGGCAAACGCTGGTGCGAGCTACTGAACTACTGCTGCAAGAACAATATCCGAAAGGCGCTCCCAGCGAACAAATACCCCATACTGCCTCGGAAGCCCGGATAGTTTTCAATCCGGAAATGGCTACAACCCGCCAGTTTTCTACTCCCAATACCCCGGTGCCTTACACCCACTTGCTTTCAAACGGGGCTTATACCCTGGTCGTCACAAATGCGGGGTCGGGGTTTAGCCGTTACAAGGATTTGGAAGTCACCCGGTGGCGCGAAGATACTACCTGCGACCGTTGGGGGAATTTTTGCTATATCCGGGATATGCGCAGCGGCGCGACCTGGGCGGCGGCCTACCAGCCGACTTGCCACGCGCTAAATGACTACCAGGCCATTTTCTCACTCCACAAGGCTGAATTTATCCAGCGGGTAGCCGGAATAGAGACCAGGATGGAAGTCACGGTTTCGGCGGAAGATAATGTGGAAGTTCGCCACATCTCGCTCACCAATCTCACCTATAATGTACGCGAGCTAGAATTAACCAGTTATGCCGAAATCGTGCTGGCACCGGCTTCCGCCGATAATGCTCACCCCGCCTTCAGCAAACTTTTTATCGAAACCGAATTTGTAGCTGATGATCAGGCTTTGCTGGCTACTCGCCGACCCCGTTCAGAAAAAGACAAACGAGTCTGGGCGGTCCACGTCACGGCCATTCAGGGCCATATTGGCGGAGAAATCCAGTACGAAACCGACCGGGCCGCCTTCCTGGGGCGGGGCCATACCCCTAGAAACCCTGAAGCGCTCCAAAAACCTCTTTCTAATACTACCGGAGCAGTTCTCGACCCAATTTTTAGCTTGCGCCGCCAGGTGCGGATTGTGCCGGGAGGCACCGTCCATGTTACTTTCACTACCGGAGTGGCTGAAACTTACGCCGAAGCTCTGAAATTAGCCGATAAATATCACGACCACAGTATTGTGCAGCGGGCCTTTGGACTGGCCTGGACTGAGAGCCGGGTGGAATTACGCAGCCTTAATGTCAACGCGGACGAGGTCCAACGCTTCCAACGCCTGGCAGCGCGTGTGATCTACGCCGACGCCTGGATGAGGGCGAAAAGTGAAATTTTAGCTCGAAATACTAAGGGGCAAAGTGGGTTGTGGGCCTACAGCATTTCAGGTGACTACCCGATTATTCTGGCTCAAATTGGGCGTGGCGATGAATTGCCTCTGGCACGGGAACTTTTGCAGGCTCACGAATACTGGCGGCTTAACGAGCTAAAAGTA
>CADDZM010000280.1 GCA_902812345.1 Chloroflexota bacterium
AGCGCGACTGGCTTTCGTCCAATACGTGACACCTTTTATACCTCCATCTACCTGCTTACCAGACGTAGGCCAGCACTTCGCCGCCTACCCCGGCCCGCCAGGCCATCCGTCCGGTCATCACGCCTTTTGACGTGCTTACAATCGCGATACCCATTCCGTTCATCACTTTAGGGATTTCGCCGCGCCGGGTGTAAATACGCAGGCCCGGTTTGCTCACGCGCTTGATGCCGCTGATAACAGCCTTTTTGCTGCCACCGGACGAGCTACCAATGTACTTGAGCGAAACGGTCAGGGTCCGCATAGAACCGACCTGGCCGGTCGAAAAATCGTTGATGAAGCCTTCATCTTTCAAAATCTGCGCTACGGCGATTTTCAGGTTGCTGGCAGGCATCGTGACTTCCAGATGCCGAGCGCCTGAAGCGTTGCGTATCCGGGTCAACATATCCGCTATCGGATCGGTAATATTCATTCCTAATTACTCCTCGTCCTTTACCAGCTCGACTTTAAAACGCCGGGCAATTTGCCCTGCAAAGCATTTTCGCGGAAACAGATGCGGCACATCCCAAATTTGCGCATGTAGGCGCGGGAACGGCCACAAAGCTTGCAGCGCCGGGTAAGCCTGGTCGAAAACTTAGGCACCCGGTTCGCTTTGACAATTCTTGACTCTTTTGCCATTGTGTTAATTCTTCCCTTTCAAGGAAAGGCCACCCTGAAGGCTGGCCTTACTTTGTCTTACTTGCGAAACGGCATGCCAAACAGGCGAATGAGCTGCTGGCCTTCCTCGTCATTAGTAGCGCTGGTAACAATCGTTACTTCCATACCCCGCACTTTGTCTACCTTATCGTAGTCAATTTCAGGGAAAATTATCTGCTCGCGCAGACCCAGCGTAAAGTTGCCGTGACCGTCAAAGCGTTTCGGTACGCCGTTGAAGTCGCGGACGCGGGGAAGCCCCACGTTAATCAAGCGGTCCAGGAATTCGTACATGCGAGCGCCGCGCAGCGTGACCGAAATACCGACCGGCATTCCTTCGCGCAGCTTAAAGGCCGCGATGCTTTTCTTGGCCCGGTTGACAACCGGCTTCTGACCGACGATCGAGGTCAGGTCGTTTACGGCGTTGTCAAGGGCTTTGGCATTGGCGATAGCCTCGCCAAGACCGACATTGACCACAACCTTTTTCAGACTTGGGACCTGCATCCGGTTTTTGTAGTTGAACTGCTTCATCATAGCGTCAACTATTTCGTTATTGTACTTCTGCTGAAGGCGTGCGGGAGGCGCTGGTGTCCTCTCACCCGACTCTTCAACCTGGGCGGCAGCTTTAGGAGCAGCGGCGCGGCCGCCACCCTGCTGCTGTTTGCCCTGTTGCTGAGGCTGACCGCCTTTGGCGGGTTGCTTGGCGTTTTTATCTGCCACGATTGTTTCTTTCTCCTTCTCGTTCCAAACCTATTCGGGATACCCTACCGGCTCCCGTCGTCCTGCCACCTTAGCCTACCGGCCAGTGAAGGGCAGCGGTCTTTGGGCGAGACATTTTGGTAGGAAGGTTGAACGCAGAAGACTGAATCGAGCCAGCTTGTAAAACTGTGTTTTTCATATCTTCCCTGGACAAACCTCGTACCCTGACAAAATTATCTTTCTTCGGCGGCGCTCCGCTCGCGGGTCTGCCAACCGGTGCGATCCGGAATGGTTTTGCCGCAATCGGGGTTCTTGCAATAGCGAACCTTCTCGCCATTTTCCTCGCGATGTCCGACCCGGACAGATTCGCCGCAGGACGGGCACACAATCATTACATTGCTGACGTCAATCGGCGCTTCGACCTCTACGATACCGGCCTGGCGGGCCTGGGTCCGGCCCGACTTGATGTGGCGTTTGACCACATTCACGCCTTCGACCACCACTTTGCCTTCTTCACGAAGGACAAGTTTGACCTGGCCTTTTTTAGTTCGATACTTTCCGGTTATTACCTGGACTGTATCGCCTTTTCTGATGTTCATTTTCAAAAACTCCTGCGTCTTGGTCGGCCCGGATCTAAAGGACTTCCGGGGCCAGCGAAACAATTCTCATGAACTGCTTCTCGCGCAGTTCGCGGGCCACGGGCCCAAAGATACGAGTGCCGACCGGGTTGTTGTTTGCGGTGATAAGCACAGCCGCGTTGTCATCAAAGCGGATGTGGCTGCCGTCTTCGCGGACATACTCTTTGCTGGTGCGAACGATTACGCAACGGACTACCTGGCCCTTTTTAGCCTGGCCGCCCGGCGTCGCGCTCTTGACCGAACAAATGATGATGTCGCCGACACCGGCCCACTTGCGCATGCCGCCACCCATCACGCGAATGCACATTACTTCTTTCGCGCCGGTGTTATCGGCTACGCGCAGCCGTGTGGAAGGCTGGATCATAGCACAACCCCTTTCTTGACAATCTCCACCAAGCGCCAGGTCTTTTCCTTGCTGTAAGGCCGGCACTCTTCAATGCGGACAATGTCTCCCACGCGAGAAGTATTGTTTTCATCGTGCGCTTTGAAGCGATTGTGGCGGCGAATAGCTTTCTTGTACAGGCGATGCTTCTTGAGGTACTCGACCTCAACCACGATGGTTTTCTCCATCTTGTCGCTGACCACTTTACCCTGTAACACCAGCCGGTTAGACTTGGTGGCAGGGGCCGTGGTGGGGGCACTCGCAGTGGTCGGAGCGGCCGCAGGTGCGACCTCGGTGGTTGTGGTTGCGCCGTCGCCGGTAGTGTTTAATTCTTCCGTCATTACCTGTTTTCCTCATAGGACAACCGGGGTTGTCCGTACTTTACTAAGGGTCTATACTGCCGCAGCCTCGGTCTCGGCGATTAACGCCTCGATTTCGCGCTCGCGCAGGATAGTTTTTATCTGGGCGATATTCTTCTTAATCTGCCCGAAACGAGCCGGGCTGGGATTCTTGTAAGCCGCCCGCTGAAAGCGCAGATTGAACAACTCAGCGTTTAGTTCATCGAGCTGCTGGCGAAGCTGGTCGTCATTCATCGCCCGGATTTCACGTATTCTAGCCATCTCGATTACTCCTCGTTGGTGCTTTCGTCAACATGACCGCCTTCACCGCGAAGTTGGGCATCAGCTTCCTTCTTGCCCTCTAAATCCTCGTGCTGTTGCTCGGTCGCTTCTTCCACGTCGTGTTCAGCGGCCATTTCCATACGGTGCTGAGCGTGTTCGCTGATTTCAACCGGAGCGTCCATCTCTTCCTCGGTCATACCGGGGCGAGGAGCCTGGTGGCGGGTGACGAACTTGGTCCTGATGGGCAGTTTATGCCCGGCCAACCGCATCGCTTCGAGCGCCTGGTCCTCACGGATACCGGCGATTTCGAACATAATACGGTCCGGCTTAACCACGGCTACCCAGTGGTCCGGGGCGCCTTTTCCGGAACCCATGCGGGTTTCGGCCGGTTTAGCGGTAACGGATTTGTCAGGGAAAATCCGAATCCAGATTTGACCGCCACGGCGAACGTAGCGGGTAATCGCACGGCGGGCCGCCTCAATTTGGCGGCTATCAACCCAACCCGGCTCCAGCGCCTGCAACCCGAACTCGCCAAAAGCGATAAAGTTGCCGCGAGTAGCCCGGCCTCGCATACTGCCGCGATGCACCTTGCGGTGTTTGGTCCTTTTCGGCATTAACATTGTCTAAAACTCCTCTTAAGCAACATCTTCGTCGGATACCACTGAAGGCACCGGAGCGGTTTTCTTCATCTGGCCCGGAAGCACGTCACCCTTGTAAATCCAGACCTTAACTCCGATCCGGCCATAGGTGGTTAAAGCGTGGAAAAGACCGTAATCAATATCGGCCCGGATAGTCTGGAGCGGAACGCGGCCATCTTTTTCGTAGGCGACGCGAGCCATTTCAGCCCCGGCCAACCGGCCGCTAACCTTGATACGGATACCCTTCGCGCCCAGGCGCATCGCCCGGGTAACAGCCTGCTTCATGGCGCGTTTGTAGTTCACGCGCTTGGCAATCTGCTCGGCGATACTTTCGGCGACCAGGTAGGCATCCAGTTCGGGCTGGCGGATTTCTTCAATATTGATTTTGACCTTGCGGCCGGTTGATTTTTCCAGTTCGCCCTTGAGTTGTTCGACCTTGTCACCGTTCTTGCCGATAACGATGCCCGGCTTGGCGGTGTGCAGGGTAATCTCAAGGTTGTTGCTTGAGCGCTGGATTTCGACTTTGCTCAGGCCGGCGTTGGGTAACTTTTCCGCAACCGCCTTGCGCAGGGCGAAATCTTCGTGGAGCTGATTGGTGTAATCCTTATCGGCGTACCAGCGGCTTTGCCAGTCTTTGATAACACCGAGACGGAACCCTATCGGGTGAATTTTACGTCCCACTACTGAATTTCCTCCCGGTCTTCCACTACCACCGTTACGTGGCTCATCCGTTTGGTGATGCGGTCGGCCCGGCCTCTGGCCCGGGCCATAATCCGCTTCATGCGGGGAGCTTCGTTAGCGGCAATAGATTTAATGTAAAGGCTGTCGGTATTCAACAGCAAATTGTTTTCAGCATTAGCCCGGGCGCTTTTGACTACCGCGTAGACATCGCGGGCGGAGTGCTGAGGCATATTCCGCAGGATTGCCAGAGCCTCATCCACCTGCCGCCCACGCACCACGTCTACAACCAGACGCACCTTACGAGGCGAATGCCGGATATATTTAAGCGTAGCGCTTACTTCCATCGGTTCCTTTCTTGAGCGCCGACTGTTTTTTCGCTCTTTAGAAGCGACCTACAGTCCCCGCTCGACCCTAGCGGGATTTGGTACTCTTTTCCTGATCCTTATGGCCTTTGAAAGTCCGGGTCGGAGCAAACTCGCCCAGCTTGTGGCCTACCATATTTTCGGTGCAATAGACCGGCACGTGGCGGCGTCCATCATAGACACCCAGGGTGTGGCCGACCATTTGCGGGAAGACCGTAGAATCCCGCGACCAGGTTTTAAGCACCCGCTTCTGGCCGTTCGTATTCATGGCCTCAATCTTCGCCAGCAGCCGCTCTTCGATAAACGGCCCTTTTTTAGTTGACCTCGACAACGTTTTCCTCCAAACAGTTGCCAGTAATCAGCCTGCGGCAGCCAGTTTATAACCGGCTGCCGCTTGCCAAATACTGCTATTTCGTCCGGCGCCGGATAATAAACCGGTCGGTGCGCTTATTATTGCGGGTACGATAGCCCATAGTCGGTTTACCCCAGGGCGTCTTCGGAGTCGAAAGACCAATCGGGGCACGGCCTTCACCACCACCGTGCGGGTGGTCCACCGGGTTCATAACACTACCGCGAACGGTCGGGCGAATACCCTTCCAGCGCGAGCGCCCGGCTTTAGCCCAGCGTTCGTTAGCGTGTTCCAGGTTGCCCACCTGGCCGACGGTCGCCATACACTCGATGCGGATCATGCGGAACTCGCCGCTCGGCATCCGCAAGGTAGCGTAGTCGCCTTCCTTCGCCATCAACTGCGCGACGTTACCGGCGCTACGGACCAACTGGCCGCCCCGCCCGGCATACATTTCGACGTTGTGGATCTGGGTACCGACCGGGATATTGCGCAGCGGTAAAGCGTTGCCAGGCCGCACATCGGCGGTCGGGCCGCTCGAAACGCGGTCGCCCACGGTCAGGCCGTTGGGGGCCAGGATATAGCGTTTCTCGCCATCTTCATACTGCAAAAGGGCGATACGGGACGAGCGGTTCGGGTCGTACTCGATAGCAATAACGCGCGCGGCCACGCCGGTTTTATCGCGTTTGAAATCAATGATACGATACTTGCGCTTGTGACCACCGCCCTGGTGCCGGACCGTAATCCGGCCCTGGTTGTTTCGACCGGCCTGGCTTTTGAGCGTGACGGTCAGTTTCTTCTCCGGTTTATCTTTGGTGATTTCCGTGAAACTGCTCAGACGCTTCAGGCGGCTACCGGGCGAGGTCGGGTTAAATCTTCTAATCGGCATTTTTCAAAACCTCTCCGTTAATTAGGCGGACTCGAAAATTTCGATTTTGTCGCCTTGTTTGAGCCGCACAATTGCCTTTTTGCTCACCTGAGTGTAACCGGCAAAACGGCCTCTTCCGCGCTGTTTGCGGTGGACCCGCAAAGTGTTGACGCCCACGACCGAAACTTTGAAGATTGTTTCGATGGCTTCCCGGATTTGACCTTTGTTGGCGTTCCGGTCCACTTCAAAAGTGTAAATGCCATTATCAATCTGTTCACTGGAGCGTTCGGTCACAAGCGGGCGCTTGACTACCTGATAAATGTTCATCTTATCGCTTCTCCCGCTGTTTACTGGGCGTTCTCGCTGCCTTCGGCTTCAAAAGCCTCAGCCGCTGTCCGCGCATCTGCGCCCAAAATTTCATTTAGCCAATCCAACGCCGCTACCGGCAGCACCAGGCGGTCGTATTTGAGCATGTCGGCCATGTTCAGATAGTTGACCAGGAGCGGTTTGACGTTAGCCAGGTTGCCCGCCGCCCGGATAACCGTTTCTTTGGTTTCGGGAGCGTTGTCCGGGATAACTACCAGCACCTTTTCGTTGCCGAGTTTAAGAGCGTTGAGAGCCTGGCTCATCGCCTTGGTCTTCGGCTCAAGGCCCGTGAAGGTGTCAACCAGGGTCAGGGCTTGCTCCGCCACTTTGGCCGAAAGAGCCGAGCGAACGGCTAAACGGCGCATTTTGCGGGGCATATCCTTCTCATAGCTGCGGGGTTTAGGCCCAAAGATAACCGCGCCGCCCTTGTAATGGGGCGCCCGGCGGCTACCCTGGCGGGCGTTACCGGTGCCTTTTTGCCGGTAAGGTTTGGCTCCACCACCGCTCACTTCCGAGCGGGTCTTGGTGGAAGCGGTACCCTGGCGAGCGTTGGCGTGTTGGCGCACCAGGGCCTGGTGCATAATCGCCTGGTTTGGCTTTATGCCAAAAATATAGTCGTTCAGCTCGATGGTCTGGACCTGATCGCCGCTGAGGTTAAAGACTGTTGCCTGCACTTTTCTCTTCCTCCGCCTACTTCCCGGCCTTGACCGCTTTACGAATTGTCACAAGACCGCCATTTGCACCGGGAACCGCTCCTTTAATCAGGATCAGGTTCTTTTCGGCGTCTACCCGCACTACTTTCAAGTTCTGGGTCGTTACACGCTCCTGGCCCATATGGCCGGCCATGCGCAAACCCTTCACCACTCGACCTGGCGTAGTGCCGCTACCGATGGAACCGGGAGCGCGGGAGCGGTCGCTTTGACCGTGAGTCCGGGGACCGCCATGAAAGTTATGGCGTTTCATTACGCCGGCGAAGCCTTTACCCTTGCTCGTGCCGGTTACGTCTACCGTGTCGCCGTCCTGGAAAATCGTATTGGCGCTGATAGTGTCGCCAACCGTGTGTTCCGTGACCGTGGCGGTGCGCACTTCGCGCAGGTATTTAAGACCAAACTGCTTGGGGTATTTACCGTTTTCAACGGTACGTACAATGTCCTTCTGGTGGCCGATTTGCGGCTTCTTCAGGCGGCTGGATTCCTCAAAGCCGATCTGAACCGCTTCATAGCCATCCTTCTCCCTGGTACGAACCTGCGTCACCCGGCAGGGTCCAGCCTGGATCACTGTTACCGGGATGACCGCACCCTTCTCGTCGAAGACCTGGGTCATACCGAGCTTCTTGCCCAGTATCGAATCAATCATCGCTAATGTTCCTTCTTGGGTAGGTTCCTTTATTAGTGTTTAGTGTTTAGTTTTTAGTGTTTTCTGATAACTAAGAACTTTGCTAAACTAATCCAATAATAGGAACACGCCTCTGTAAATCTACAAATGTTGTCTTAGGTTTTCACCAGCTATCAGTTCTTTTCGTCCTCTGACTACTAAAAACTAAACACTAGCAACTAAAAACGGATTTACAGTTTAATTTCGATCTCAACACCCGCAGGCAGGTTTAACCGCATGAGAGCATTGATTGTTTTCTGGCTCGGTTTAATTACATCAATAAGGCGCTTGTGAGTACGAATTTCATAGTGCTCCTGCGAATCCTTATCAATGAAGGGAGACCGCATTACCGTGTATTTTTCCAGCTTCGTCGGCAACGGTACCGGCCCGGCTACGATTGCCCCGGTGCGTTCCGCCGCGTCCACAATTTGCGCCGCAGACTGATCGAGTATCTTGTGGTCGAAAGCCTTCAGGCGAATGCGGATTTTCTGCTCGGCCATCCTATTTCCTTCCAAAACTTAATTAAGAACTAAGTACAAGTACCGAGGCCGGACGCGCCGGGCACTCGGTACTCTTTACTCGATTTAGGCTACGATTTCGGTGACGGAACCGGCGCCCACCGTGCGCCCGCCTTCCCGGATCGCAAACCGCAACCCGACTTCGATTGCTACCGGCGTGATTAACTCTACGCCCATCTGCACGTTGTCACCCG
>CADDZM010000281.1 GCA_902812345.1 Chloroflexota bacterium
ACCCCGCAAGTTCGGAAGCGATCATCACGATACGTCTTTGCATACAATCGAGGTGCTCAAAAATTACCTGGCTAAACATAATCCGGTTAACATTGAGCTTAAGGGCAGTTTTGTAGTGGTTTAAGCCTTAATGAAATAGAAGTAATATTAGCTTGATTGATTTTGAACAGGCTTAAGCCCCAGGCTGTTATATAACCTGGAGATATTTTTAAGTTACCAGATTTTAATCTGGGACTCGATAATGCTACATATAAATAGTAAATTAAATAGTAAATCGATTAAAAACTGTGTGGAAATTTGCACAAACTGTTCCCTTCTAATTTAACTGGGTTTATCCAGGCTTTGGGATAGAACACGGTAGCAAATTTTAATTCAAGAACTAACTATAACGAAGGGTACACAAAAATGGCCGAGGATTTAAGTCAGCAGCAAGTACAAAGAGCGGGCAGCACAAAAAAAGATGAGGGAGGAGGCTTCCCCACCGCCGCCGGGATATTTTTTGGGCTTGGGCTAGGGGGCTTTTTCGACGGCATCATTTTGCACCAGGTTCTACAGTGGCACCATTTACTTTCTGTACCCTATCCGCCCAACAGCGTGGATAATTTGAAAATCGATACCCTCGCGGATGGCCTTTTTCACCTTTCCACTTATTTATTTGTGGTTATTGGCCTGGTGCTTTTATGGCGAAAAGCTCGTAAAACCCACATACGCTGGTCAGGTAAAATGCTAATTGGTACCTTCCTTATGGGCTTTGGTATTTTCAATTTGGTGGAAGGAACTATGGACCACCAGATACTAAGTATTCACCATGTTAACGAGACAGTACCCCATGACCAGTGGATCTTTTGGGACCTGGGCTTTCTGGCCTGGGGTGCCATCATGCTGGTCGTCGGTTGGTATTTTCTCTGGGATGGGCAGCGAAAGACAACCGATCGTCTTCCTACCGGCTTACCGAAGTCCATCTAGAAAGTTTGCAACCTTTCCTGGAACTTATGCATATACCCCAGAAGGGAAAAAGCTTTTGCTTGTAACAGGGAACATTTAATGCGTCCAAAGTGTTTGAGTGCTAAACCTATCCCGATAGAGGGGGCTGCATTAAGAAACTGCTTTTGGAGCGCTATAAATTTACCATACCACTTTCCTGGACCTGTTTTTGCCAATTTCATTCAAAGTCGATAGGTGACTCATACCCCAGCAAAGAATGTAATCGTCGGGTATTGTAGAGCCGCTCTAACCAGAATATAGGCTTGAAAAAATTAAACAGCCAGTTTAATTAGCCTAAGTTCATGGGCAGCGTCACTGCGGGCATACTCGTAGTAGAGCCAAAGTTCCTGGTCTTTTATAAGACCCTGTACGTACCTGAGCGAACCACTGGCAAAGGGGCTAGTTACCCAGGGTGCGGTAGGGGTTAACTTGTCCCAGTTTTTCAGGTCAAATGATACTGCCAGCCCGCAGCGCTCTTCATAATTTTCTTTCTCACTGGCCGAACCATCATAAAAGCCCAGGAAAATCTTGCCTAAATTTACCACGCTGTTAAGACGTGACTGGTAGCGGTCCCAACCCTGTCCGACCGGTAGAATTTCTCCCGTCCAGGTGAAGTTAATACCGTCCAAGCTGTGAGCCAGCGCGGTTGGCGCTTGAGACAGGCCGGTATTATAAATATCGCCGGTGGAATGAGCTTTATCAAATTGGCTGGTATTTTCAAGTTTTTTGGCATAGCTGACAAGCATGTAGTATACCGGGCCAATTTTGAAGACTTGAGGATCTTTAACGGCCTCGGTATTGGTGCTGGCGGCGGTAAAGACTTCCCGGCGTTGCCCCGGGTCAAAATCTTCCGGTCTATCCGCTTCTATAACATCAATGCGCCAGCGATTGTCGACCGGGTCAACATAGCTGATATAGAGCAGATAACTGCCTTTGGGAGATTTTTGGATAGAGAAGCGTTCCATAGAAGACGAGTTTAATTGGGATTTCTTGATGCTCCAGATATCGCTAAAAGCTACCCCATCTTTGCTTTCGGCAATAAAACAGGCATAACCTCGTTCCTCCCCGAGCCCGCGCGGACGGCGGCGGCGATAGGTCATAAGATAACTTTCACGTTCGGTATCGTACAAAACGCTCGCACACCCCACCCAGTAACCCTGCCCCGGCGCTTCAGGTTCCAGGATTAACTGGCCCTGTTCCGGGTTAAATGCCGGGTAAAGCATACTACCTTTCGATTGCCTCAAATTTAGCATGATAAAGCTTCTCCTTAAAATTTGGATGGCTGAACTAACTGGAAATACCAGTTTGCTACTTCCTGTTTCAAAAATAAAAGTTTGAGTTTATTTACTGTCGAACTGGCTTAATGAAGTATCATAAATCTTGGCGCCTATGTCATACATGGTGGTCATCCAGTGGTAAAAGTTGTCGCCACGGGCTTTGAGCGTCTCATAAAGCCGGGTCATTAACTCCTGGCGCACCTTGAGTAATTCAGGATGTTCGTACTGGTTTAACAACTCGTTAGGGTCGGTTTCCAGGTCATATAGTTCATTCAGGTCGCCGGGATTAACCACCAGTTTGTAACGCCTGGTGCGGATCATGCGTTGGGCGTAAGGGAAATGGTGGCCGTGAAATTCGGCGATTACTTCCAGCCGCCAGCCGTCCGGGGTGTCACCCTGGGCCAGTGGTAGCACGCTTTCCCCATCAATATTTTCAGGTCTTTCCACTCCAGCCAGGTCGAGGAAAGTTGGCATAAAATCGGTGAGCATGACGAAATTATCATCAACCCGGCCTTTTGTATCTTCAGGCAGGCGCAAAATGAAGGGAATATGATAAATATCGTCATACATAGCCGGACCCTTGTCCTCCAGCCGGTGCGCGCCCACAAAAGCGCCGTGATCAACGCTGAACATAACAGCCGTGTTATCAAGCAAATCCAGCTCGCGGGCCACCTGGATAATTCTCCCGACCTGCTCATCAATAAGAGTTACGTAGCCCCAGGAGAGCGCGATAATCTTGCGCCAATCATCAAGGCTGAAACTGTCGAAGGTCCAGTGGGCCGAATAGTTTTTCTGGACGGCCGGTTTGCCGGCGAAGGTTTCGCCAACCGAAGGGGGTAGTTTGACCAGGGCCGGGTCATACATATTGTAATAATTTTCAGGAATGAGATATGGCAAATGCGGCCCAAACCAGTGGCAGGCCAGGTAGAAAGGCTGGCCCTTACGGTGGTAATTATCGGCGTACTGCCGCAGGCGTTCAATGGTCCGTTCTGCCAGGTAGTATTCAAAGGTTGCTTCGAGGGGTTGTTCCAGTAACCCTGCGAGCAAGTTGCCTGGTTGCCCGTTGGGGAAAGTGCCGCGCACTTCATTACGCAGCTTAAATGGCGGCAAATTTCGTTCGGCCAGGTAAGCCAGGTAGTCAGGATGCTTTACAGGATTTCCCCAACCCTGGTAATGCACTCCTTCAAAACCATATTCGTCGGGGCCTTTTTCTTTACCGACATGCCACTTGCCGATCAGGCCGACTTTGTAACCGGCTTCAAGCAAATAGTGAGAAAAAGGCACACAGGAGGGGTCGAGTTCTTCACGATAAGCTACATTACGCTCATAATTGGCGACCAGGGCATGCCGGAAAGGCAGCAGCCCGGTTAAAAGGGTAGCCCTGGCCGGAGTACAAATGGCCGTCGGGGTATAGCACTGATCAAACCGGGTACCCTCGGCAGCCAGGCTATCCAGGGCCGGAGTCTTGCAAACCATATTGCCATAACAACCCAGCGAGTCTACACGCTGCTGGTCGGTCATTAAATAAAGAATATTGCGGCGAGAGTTGCTTCCCATATTTGGCTGGCCTTTCATTAGTTTAGACTGCCAGGTTCAGCCTGGCAGGAAATTAACCGGCTTTGCTTGATTGTTTGCGGTCGGCTGTCGTAGGAAAATCAAGAGAAGCAGTGTTAATAATATTTCTTATTATAAGCATAGCCGCTCCTCGTACCGGCCCGGCGGCCTGAGATGTCCCGATAACCGGTATCTGGTTGCGTAAGGTAGGATATATTCGCCCTTCAATATTTTCCTGGACCAGCTGCGCAAATATGGGGGCCAGCGAACCGAGGGCACCACCAATAAATACTGCATCCGGCGCCAGCGTATTAACAATAGTTATCACGGCAAAACTAATATATTTTGAAACATTTTGAATGGTCGCAACCATAGCAATATGTCCTGCCTTATAAGCAGCCGCCACCTGTTCCACAGTTAAGGTCGAAGTTGGCAGGCCCAGGTCCAGCGCGGCCCGTGCAAGAATGGCTGGAACCGAAGCATAAAGTTCCAGGCAGCCGAAGTTGCCGCACCAGCACTTTTCGCCATTGTTATCCACGGTTAGATGTCCGAACTGGCTGCTGGTGGGATGACTGCCATAATAAATTTCGTGATTGATAACAACGCTGCCACCCACGCCAAACCCGTGCCTGAGCAAAACGAAATTGCTTACGCCTGCAATTTCTCCAAAATATTGCAGGTCAAGCGCTAAAGTATTGGAATTGTGATCCACTACGACCGGCAAATCAAACCGTTCTGAAATAACTTCACTGAGAGTTTGTTCGTGGTTTTCACCTGAAGGGGAAACTGATACCAACCGGGAGGTTAAATAGTCCCGCTCAGGCGCGCCGATGCCTATGCCGATAACGTTGCGGCCAGCCTGAATGGCATCTTCCAGAATAATTTCGATTGATTGAGCTAAACGGTTTATAAGATATTTATTGTCGTTACGTACTTGCAAACCACCGAAAGAAACTTCCTGGCTTACCTGTCCACTTAAATCTATCAGGGCGGCAGAAACCGAATCCCTGGTGACATTGACTCCCACCACGTAAGCTATCTCTGGATTTATCTCCAATTGCAAAGCCGGCCGGCCGATTGAGATTTCCGCGCTTCCGCTTTCTTTCAGCAAACTTTCAGTGACAAGTTCATCTACAATATGCGTAATGGTAGCGGGGTGAAGGCCGGTTTTGGCGGCTAATTCAATTCTTGAAATGCGTTTAAAAGTCCAGACAGCCCGGTATACCACACTTCGATTACCTCGACGCAGGCTCAACTGGTTAGCACCGGCATATCCACGTTCTTTACGCAAGGCAGTCTTACCTTTCGACTTATTTGAATGAGGCAATAAAGTAGTTGGTTTTATTCTAGCTCTTATTTTTTATTTGTCAAGATTAATTTAAGAATTTAGTCCAAAACTGTAAAAACCTAAGGTTATAATTTTCCCATACCTTTTATTCTTAAAAAAATACCTGAAATGGTTCGAAAAAGCCACACGGTGTTTGATTTGTACTAATAGCAGGCAAATAATTCGTGGAAGTATTGACAAACCATAATATCTTTGATAGTCTTTATTTGTGTTCTTCAATTAAATCACTTTATATACCAATTCAAATTTATTCCAAATAAGTAAGTAAAAGAAATTTGTTGCCTCCTCCCCTGACCGTCCTCGACAAATTCGTGGAACTCTTGAATAACGGCACTTTGCTCGATAATACGGTGGCGAGTGTCCAAAGAGTATTAATCGGCTTTGTTCTGGGTGTTTTACTGGCTATCCCGGTGGGCTTTCTGATGGGTTGGTACACCATTGCACGGGGGGCAGTCGAGCCCTGGGTGCAGTTTCTCCGGACCATCCCGCCCATTGCTCTTTCGCCCCTGGTAATCATTTTTATGGGTATTGGAGAATTGCCTAAAATTTTCCTGATTTTCCTGGCAGTCTTTTTAGGTAGTTCTATCGCCACTTTTCAGGGCGTACGAAATGTTGATGTAACTTTGATAAAAGCGGCCCAGGTGTTCGGTAGCTAACGAGAAAGGCTTCTGGAAGCAGGCCGGGATTAAACCTTCCATTAAAAGCTTTAGCAATGGGCCATTACAGGTTACAGCTATGGCTTCCGGTGACCTCGACATTGCGTATATCGGTCCCGGCGCGGCCTGGTTGGCGGCTTTTTACAAGCGACCTGATTTAATGCGTTCACCCAGTCGGGTATTGGCTTATTTTGATGCCTAATTCTTTTATGAAAGGCTCTCTAAGTAATATTTCAATAAAGAACAGCCGGTACATTTAACTAAAGACTACAATAACAAACTGGTCAGTGGGCACAACCAAGCGGGCCGGAAGGCTAATTTGTTGAGGGGGTTGGAAAGGCCGGTAAACTGAAACCTTTTGAGCGCCGGCGGAATTTGAAATGGTGGCTTGTAATTCGGTCCGTTCAAAGTGGTTAAGCACCAGAGTCTGCTGCTCACCTGACCAACTCTGATGCAGCCCGCAAAGCAGTCCGGCCGGTCCTTCTATTTTGATAGTAGTCGGTTCTATTTCTACCACGGTACTATGCCAGATAAGCTCCCATAACTCCCGGCGCACTCGTAGTGCTTCCGCGATATATTGACCCAGTGCCGGTATATCAGCCACGGTTCCGTGTAGACAGCGTGCTTCCACATTTATTATATGTCCAAAGCGCAGACAATTATTAACTAAGCCAAAATCCCAATCTCCGGTTATACAGCAGGTCTGGCGAAATTCCGGAAAAGTATGGCTGAAGGTTGGCCGGTGATCCGGGCTAAAAAAGCGCGCGTAGGCTGCGTCTATAAATGGCACTGCTTTATCCCAATGTAATTCGGAAGCCAACCGGAATTGCGAATTAGCCTGTTGCGCCTGCCCCAGGAAGGATTTTAGAGTTTCCTTTACGCCGCCCGGCAATGCTGTATCGCGTGGAGCAGGATTATCCGGGGAGTAATCTATTTCGCCCATTACCCGAACTTTATCAAGCTGCGTTGCCCTCGCTCCTAGCTGCACAATGTTTTGAAGTTGCTGCAGGATAAGTTGCTGAAACTGAGGACGGGACGGATTAGCTTCTATCATTCGGTAAATAGTCTGACCGAGCAGCCCTAAAGTAGTATTATATTCCCAACCCATACCGCCCCTGATATTACCGAAAGGGTCGCGCACCGCGTAACGATGTAGCTCTGACTTGTACCAATTAGTTTCAATATTGATCGATTGTAAATTGCTGAAAAGAATGATAGACACCCCCTCATCCTGGCACTCGCGGATGGCCTGGGCAAGTTCGTCCCAACTTCCCAAACGTGGATCGGGTGTATAGTTGGGATAATCCCGGTCGATACCACCGCTATCCCAACCATCTATTTGTAAAACTCGGATGCCAAACTGTTTAGCCACCTGCGCTATTTGGGTTAAATCCCGGAATCTAAAACCTATCGTGCCTTCCGGGTAACTAATGATGGTAGATTGCCAGGCATCTTCTTCTACCAGCCAACTCCCGGATTTATTAATTGTTGTGTGAGTATTGTACCATTGCCGGAAATAATCGGCCCCAGCCCACCATATCCCGGAATGAAAATGAAATAGGATGGGCGGACCACTCCATTTTTCACCTGATGCCACAAAAGGGAAACTATTCCAGGCTAAAGTAAGGCCGACCGGTGTGTCATCTGTTAGGGCAAATTCGGGCCAATGTTGAACTTCCCCTTCATTACTTTTACCATAAGTAGTGCAAGGGAAAAGCTGCATCCAGGCGGCACTTAAACGAGCTTCTTGATCGTGGTTGCCGAAGTAAACTCCTTTACGGCTTCGAACGTTATACAGGTCAAGCCATGGAAGACTCAAATTGCGCGGATAAGTTCCCACCCAGACCGGGTGGGCTGGACCGAGGTAGGAACCGGGGAAAATATCATAAAATGACCATTCCTGGCCCTGACCATTAATGTCTGCCCGGTGCAGGCGCCAATCATGACGTTCCTCAAAGTTAGCTAAACCCCCTAAAGCGATATTAAAAACTTCTTCTACAACGTAAGGAGAGCTGTTTTCAACCTCCAACCGGAAAGTAACGTCATCTCCTTCCAGCCGAATTAGCTGGCGTACCCTGATTTCAAACTGACCCTGGCTGGAGCGCAGGCTATCCCATTCCAACTGGCAATAAGTTTGATCGCTTGTTTGGTAATCGGTCAATGTTTGCTCTTTACCGGCAATATAATGACCCCGCCACTGTGGTAAAGGTACTAACACCCGGAAATTCTCGCTCAAACGGGGTTCTTGAATTAAATTAATATCGAAAATTTTATGTATAAAACGTATAATACACCCGTGTTCTGTTTCGATTTCCAGAAGAATCCGCTCATTATTCAGTATTATTGACATTAGTTAAACCTTTCCAGAGAAGCATGATAGGCCCCTTATCCACCTGATTTAATTTATGTGACACCGGTTAAATGAACTGTCCTACCTTTGCCATATTTTCAAATAGTTATCCATTTAGCAAAAACAGTTGCTTATTTACCTGTTTTAAGACTCT
>CADDZM010000282.1 GCA_902812345.1 Chloroflexota bacterium
GCCTGATACTCGCCAACTGGCCGCCCAATGGATTGTTGCCGATGTACCGGCCGGGTCGAAAATCCGGCTCGAACAGGGCGGGCCAATCCTGCCAGGCGACCGCTACCCGAACGCTAACGAGCAGCGGCCTATCGGGGCGCACGACGCAGCCTGGTATCGCGACCAGGGTTTTAAATATTTAGTGGCAAATTCGAACCAGTACGAGGAGTTAAGCCAGACTGACCCGACTGCCGCCGGGAATTACCAGCAGGTATTTACGCAGTTCACCCTGCTAAAAGAGTTTAAAGAAAGCAGTAAAGAATACCCTGGCCCCACAATCCGCATTTATGAGGTAAAATAAGGGCTGTTGGCCTGTCCAAAAGTTACAGAAAGCTGAGATAGTGCGCGTCATGTCAAATAATACCCCCGGCGCTTTGCTGGACCCCGGTCTTAACGACCTGACCAGCGATGACCCGGCCCAGATTATCACGGTAGTTGTACCTACCTATAACGAAAGTGAAAATATCGAACGGCTGCTGGAAACCGTCTTCAAGCTGGCTATTCCCGACCTGCGGGTTATTATTGTGGATGATAATTCGCCGGACGGCACGGGCGAGTTGGCCGAAGAGTTGAGCCGGGAAAAATTTAACGGGCAGGTCGAGGTGTTGCACCGGCCCGGCAAGTTGGGGTTGGGTCCGGCCTACCTGGCCGGGTTCAAACGCGCTCTGGAAAAAGGGGCCGCTTTTATCGTTGAAATGGATGCCGACTTCTCGCACGACCCGGCCACGCTCAAGCGGTTCCGGGAAACCATTGAGGATGCCGATGTGGTGGTAGGCTCGCGCTATGTGCCGGGCGGTTCCCTCGACAAACGCTGGACGCTACTCCGCCGGATTATCAGCAAGGGCGGCTCTATTTATTCGCGGGCCATCTTAGGCATAAAGGTTCACGACGCGACTGCCGGGTTCAAGATGTTCCGGCGCGAGGTGCTGGAACGGCTGCCCCTGGATGAGATTCGCTCCAACGGCTACTGCTTCCAGGTTGAGATTGCCTATTTGTGCCAGAAGAACGGGTTCCGGGTCAAAGAGGTGCCGATTCATTTCAACGAGCGGGTGGCCGGGGTCTCTAAAATGAGCCCGCGCATCGCCATCGAAGCGGCCTGGAAGGTCTGGTTAATCCGATTTAAATATTAGTAAGGGTCAGGAGCGCCGGGCCAGGCGCAGCAAAAAGACGCTGGCAACCAGGACCAAACTTCCCGGCAAAAAGAAGGTGAAATACCCGAACTGGCCGGATTCGGAGTTAAAGACGAGGTAAACCAGGGTTCCGGCGGTCAGCAGGAGCGGCCCAAATGCCGCCACGTAAGCCCGGCGGCGGCGGCGCGGCAGAAAATAAGAGGCTAACCCACCCAGCGCCACGATAAGCAGGGCTATAATTAACAGCCAGGGCAGAAAATTAAATTCCAGCCAGGCCGCGTAAAGACATAGAGCCAGCATATTGGTCGCCGCCGAGCTATAAAACAGGACGCGCCCGGTGCGTTCGTACTCGATACCCGGCCGGTTGGGATTAAAAAGGTAACGAATGGCGTATTCGTTAGGCTCATCCGAATTTTTCGGCCGGTCGTAGTCATCCGGCTCCTGCCGGTCCGTTAGTAGAGGCATCTTTCCCCTCCTTTACCTTACGTTCATTTTATAAATTTAGCCGGTAAATAGTCAATAGATTTTAAAAATATGCCGATTTACGAATATCGCTGCGCCAACTGCGGGCGTAAAAACAGCCGCTTCTGGCTGACCATAGGCGCGGCTGAGGCCGCCGAAAGCGGCCTCAAATGCGAGAAGTGCGGCCAGCCTGCCTTGCGCCGCTTAATCTCGCGGGTTACGCTGGGGAAAGTCGCCCCGGATGCGGGAGAGCAGCAATACGAGTTCGACCGCCTGACCGCCAACCTTGACGACGCCGACGCCGGGGAAATTGACCGCTTTACCCGGAACCTGGGCGGCGACCCTGACGGGAATGATTCTTCAGATGATGCCTCAAACGAAGATTAACGGAAAGAAAATTCTGGAACGCGAAAGCCTTCACGCCTGGCGGCCAGGGTGCGTACAGCGTTTGCCGCTCGAAATAATTTTCAAGGGTATAAATACAAAACAAAAGGGAGTAGGCCGCCGGTTATCAGGGCTGGTAGTGGTCGTAAAAGAAGGTATCGAGCAGGGTTTTACCGATAAAACAAATCAGGCCGAAGATAATCACCGGGTTCTTCCAGGTCTGCAGGGGGGTGGGTAAACTCCCGGCGGGCAGGGCGTAAAAAAGCCAGGCCAGGGCGAAAGCCGCCGCCATTTTTAGCAAAAGGGCCAGCCAGGCGTACAGGCTGCGCCGCCGCCGGGAGGGGTAGCGTCTGACCCATTCCGCCTCTACTACCAGGTCCGAATTTGTTTGGGCCGGTTCGTCTGGCAATTGGGGCGGCGTGGCCGGAACTACCGGCCAGGACGCTAGTTCCGGCGTTTCAGCCATCCCTTAACCCCTGCTACCTGCTAACAAACCTACATTAGCCAATTATCCCTGCGAAGTTATACTTACAAAGTTATTCTCAAAGCTATTCCGGCGAGGTTGCGCTTGCGGCGCGCTGCTGTGCCACCCATTCCAGACCCTGGTGAGCGCGCTGGTTGTTCTTATTAATTTGCAGGCAATTCTGGAGCGAAGTCTCAATGTCGTTCAACTCGTCCACGGCCCCGCTCAACCACAACCAGGCTTCCTCGTTCAGCTCGTCCCGGTCCACGTAGCTTAAAAGAAGTTGCTGGGCTTCTTCGCGGCGACCCGCCAGCAAGGCCTGGACGCCGTCTACCAGTAATTTGCGTGTTTCAAGGTCGTTAGAGTTCGCCTCTGCCATGGTTGCTCCTTGTTGTGGGTAAATTTAGCCTGCCCGCTAATTGCTAACTTGGGCTAGTAACGTTTATTGTCCCGGCCCAGAAAATACAGGAACGGGCCAAAAATCAGCAGCAAAAACCCGACGCCGGTAATAATCAGGTCATAAGGAATCGGTAAAAGCCGGTTGACAATCAGCATACAAATTAAACCGGCTGCTTCGCAAATCACTGCGCTTAAAAGAGCTTGCTGATTATCCAAATAAACCTCATTATTTTTATATTTGCGGTTTTCGCCAGGAACCTTTTTAGCTGTTTTACGCCTGAAGCCGGGACAGTTACGCCGGGCCGGAACGGTTGCTAACATCGGGCGAACGGCCAACCGAGCGTTCAACCGGTTGCCGGGAGAGTTGACACGAGAAGGATTTGTAGTATAATGCTCTGGCTTTGGGCAGTTAGCTCAGTTGGTAGAGCACCACGCTTACACCGTGGCTGTCAGGGGTTCGAGTCCCTTACTGCCCACTTTCCATTTCTCACTTATCCCTCTTGTTTCTCTTTTTCTCAAACTATTTTCTTTAGCATTATAACCTCTTCTCAAACCTAAAATAAAGACCCATTAAGGCTATTTCATTTTTAGCTTGACCGTTAAACGGCCTTACCGCATAATGAAACCAGCTTTGCTAAAAACGCTTATCCTGAAAAAACCGGTTTTGTCATTTTATGGTCGTCCATCCTTTGCTGCTGCACTTTCCGATTGCCCTGCTCGTAACCGGCACCGCCGCCCTGGTTATCAGCCTGTTATGGCCCGGGCTGGTTTCCAGGAAGCCGTCCGGCCGCCTGACTTTTGAAGGCTTTGTGAGCGGAGTACTGGGACTGGGCTACGCCGGGCTTATTTTAACCGTTATCACCGGCCTGTTTGATATGCAGGCCAGCCCCAAAACCCAGGCTAAAGACGGCTGGATTGTCATCGCGGTTATCCATATCATCACGGCAGTTTCGTTACTGGCGGTTTACGGCCTGCTGCTATACCGCCGCTTTGTCGTCCTCCCGCCGGTTACCCTGCTCGACCAGGCTCCGCCGGAAAGACTTGGCGGCGGCGCCGGGCCGGTCATGCGGCTGCAAATGCCGCCTCAGACCCGGCGGTTGGACTGGCTTTCGCTGGCGTTGGCCGTCCTGGGCCTAATTTTGCTGGCGGTGGCCGGGTGGTTGGGCGGGACATTGGTCTATGAATACCGGGTCGGCATCGGCTAAAGACGGCAAGGTGAGGACTAATATCCTATTAGAAAAGCGCCGGAAGGGTTGACACAACCCGGCGGATTTACTATATTTATCACAAACCTTCTTTTAATATTTTTAAGTATCTATTCCCTAATGGAGTTTCAAAGTGGCAAAGAGAAATACGGTTCTTGCCATTACCCTGGTAACATCCAACGACCGCCCACCCCTTCGCCTCACCTTTAATCGCTGGGTTCTCGGTCTTTGCTTGCTGGTGGGCGTAATTGTCACCGGGCTGGCCGGTATTACGGTCTATAACCTGCTCGATGGACAGACCGGACACAGCCGGGGCGACAACCTGGCGATGCAGAACAGTTCCGGCACCCGCGAGGAAGAACAGGCCAAGCTGATTCAAATGGGCCAGGACCGCCTGGTGCAGCTTCAAAAGGATAATGACGCCCGGCAAAAAGACGTGGCCGACCTTGAAACCGAGGTCAAGCAACTCACCGGCAACATCCAGAGCCTGCAACAACTCGCCAAAGAAATCGAGCAAAAATTGCCGGCTGCTACTGCCAGTAACGCCACGCCTACCCCCACTACCAGCGGTCAGGCCGGCAGCCTCGGCGGCGGCAACACCCAGCCTAAAGTGGATAGCGCTCAGACCAGTTCCTATGCGGTCCAGTACAGCAAAGTCTTAAACGACCTGCAAAACATCAATAACCGCCTGAACAGCGATAAACTCAGCCTGGCGACGCAGGATATTCAGGTTGAAACCTTCCAGCAAAGCTACGCCCAACAGAAATCCGACCTTGACACCCTCGGTACCCATCCTGGCCCCAACACTGGCATTCCCGCCACCGGGGCAACACCCGGGCAAGCAGTTGTCCCCGATGGCAACGGCCCCCCCACCGGACTGCCGGTCAACTGTCCCATGACCAGCCCTTACGGCTGGCGCAATAACCCGTTTATGTCGGGAGCCAAACAGTTCCACTACGGCATAGACATGGGCTGCTACGAAGGTACGCCGGTCCTCGCCACCAAAGACGGAGTCGTGACCCACGCCGACTACGATTCGGGCTACGGCAACCGGGTGGATATAACCCACGCGGGCGGCTGGTTATCCCTTTACGGTCACAATAGCCGCATACTGGTCAAGGTTGGGCAAGTTGTGCATAAAGGTGATATAATTGCTCTATCAGGTAACACTGGTGCGAGTACGGGTCCACACGTTCATTATGAACTCCACGAAAATGGCACGCCCATAGACCCTAATACTGTGTTGGCAGTTAAGCTTTACTGATAAAGCTAACTATTACAGGACTTTTGCTTGAAACAATTATTTTGAGTTTGCTTTCCTCGTATCCCAAAGGCTTCTCAGGTTCAAAGCGAAAGTCGTGCTTTTATTAAATTTATTTCCATAATGGGTTGACCGCCGGTTTTGGCAATCTCGGGCTTCCGGCAGACCGGCGCTCGTTATAACCGCGAACCACAATGGTCCCGGCAGGAAGGATAATTATTAGATGTTTGGCGGCAATAGCAAGAAACCGCAAGGCACCGACCTGGCAATTCCCCAGGGCAGCAATGTCCGGGCAGACGAAATCATCGAAACCAGTATCGGTAGCTCGGTCAGCATGCAAGGCGTGCTGAAAGCCGAGGGGAATATCCGAATTGATGGGCTTTTTGAAGGCAAAATTGAGACGGCTGGTAACGTGATTGTGGGCCGGACGGGCGCGGTCGCCGCCGATATTGTAGCCCGTAACGTCCTGGTAGCCGGTAAGGTTAAAGGCAACATCCAGGCCCACGACCGCCTGGAAATTATCGCCAGCGGCAAAGTGCTAGGCGATATCGAAGCGATTACCCTTTACATCGAGGAAGGGGGCCGCCATCACGGCCAGACCCGTATGGCCGGGGACGAGGACGCCGACCAGTTTTTGCTGGAAGGCCCGCGCTAAACCAGTTCCGCTTCTCCAACTGGAATACTCTTTCTTATACTTGACCGGCCGCTGGGCCGGTTTTTAGTTGGTGGCATTTAATATGCGAATTGCTACAGGGTAACTATAAGGTAACAATGCTGCCCGTCCGGGGATGGCGGAAGGCAGATGCAGGAACCGGGAAAAGGAAATTGAACTGACAAGTTTTGACAACTTTTAAGGTCAAGTATCCTTAAAAGCTACGGCAAGGAGAAAAGTATGCTCACCAACTTACACCTGGGCGCGAAAGTGACCGGCTTTAATAACGAAGACCTCGGCACCGTTAAATTTGTGGTGGCTGACTCTAACACGAATCTTATAACGCACCTGGTAGTCCACGAGGACGGCACGGGCGCCCGCGATATTCTGGTCGAGAGCGGCCGCCTTAACAGCGTTTCGGAAGATGGCAGCACGGTTAGCTTGAACCTGGACCACGACCAGTTAATCAAACTGCCCGACTTTGTCGACCGCGAGTATGTTACCGATGAAATAGCGAATGGCACTACCGCCGGCGCACCGGCCCGCACCAATTTTGGCGACAACCCGGTCCCGGTGGAAACCGACCTTTTTGGCACTTCTAACAATGGCACCTACGTTAACACCTCAACCCTGGACCCGATTAACCCGACTTTAACCAATGGAGCAGGCCTGGGTCTGACCGGAACCTCTAACGGCCTTTTTGGAAACGCGATTGGCCCGGTCGGCGCGCCGGTGCAGGAAACCCTTAACGTATCGGAGAACTCGATTATTATCCGGGAAGGCGCAAATGTCGAGGCGTTGGACGGTCATATCGGCAAGGTCAAAGAGGTGAATTTGGACCCGGAAAGCGGCCAGATTACCAGTTTTGTGGTCGAAAAGGGTCTGTTTATCCTGGATGACTATACCGTGCCGGTGGAAATGGTTGAAAGCTCCGACCAGGACCAGGTTTTTGTAAAGTTGACTAAAAATGACTTCAAGAATGCGCCCCTTGCCGAAGATGTGGATACCATGAACTCTACCTCAGTTGATACCCTTGACGAATCGTTAGACAACACTTCCACCCGGCTAAATGACACGCCTACCCGGGTGGACAGAGCCTAGTCCTCTGATGTCGAGGCCGCACTTTGTAAAGGCAAGGTGCGGTTTTTTCGTCTCAGGTCTGTAAATTAACCTGACAAACCGTGTACAAATGGGGTCGGAGATTGGTATAATCTTAACAACATTTGTTGCGTAGGTTTTCCTGGACCACCGGGCCTGGGAAGGTTGGAACTTGATATAAAAGGATTATTTCTTTATGGCAATGACCGACAATAAAGTTTTGGCTCGTGGTCAGAAAACTCAAATACGGCAGTTCAACCGGGACGATGTTGACCGCTGGATGGAATGGCCGATGCACTCCGACCCGCTTTACTCGTCCAGTTATCCCCGCCAGATGAACCGGGCCGAGCGTGACGCCTGGTTCTACGAACGGTTGAACCGCAACGATTACATGATGTTCGCCGTGGACGATTTCGAAGGCCGCCTGGTCGGGCTGCTAACGCTGCGCAACATTGACCGGCAGAAGACCCACGCGGTCCTGGGGATTACCCTGCGCCCGGAAGCGCTCGATTATGGTATGGGCACGGACTGCCTTTGGACCTTCCTCGGCTACTATTTCGATTTTTTACATTTTGACGCCATGATTCTCGACGTGGCCGCCTACAACCGGCGGGCCCAGCGGGTCTATGAGAAATGCGGGTTCGTCTATACCGGCGAACACTGGGGCCATTTCGATGATTACAGCGTCTTTACCAATGATTATTACAAAAACATTCGCCAGTTTTTCCGGCGGCACGGAGCCTGGGTAGAAACTCTTTTCTACGACATGATTTTGCGCCGGGCGGATTACTATAAACGGCGTCAACTGGGCATGGGACCAATTATCAAGAAATAAATGGACGACTCTCTTAACTTAGCTGCTTCATTAACTCCCCTCAGCGAGAATATAGACGCGGTATCGCAGGCCGCGATTTCAAAAGGTCTGGTCTTTATCGAGCTTAAAGACGAAGTGCGCCAGCGGTTGGAACTGCCCGGCATGGCGCCAATCTTCAAAACCGATTTGGACGAAGAACTAAAGACCGGCCAGATTGCCCCGGCCGCCTTCGCGGCCGGAATTGAAGCTCTCAAACTGCTCTCGCCGGAAATCACGGAGTACGACCGCTTCCTGGCCCGCTACTATCTGCTGGAAGGACAGCGCAACCTCGAAGCCCAGGACTCTTACCAGGCCCAGCGTTTCTTCGAGAAAGCGCTTGACCTGAACCAGGCCGAC
>CADDZM010000283.1 GCA_902812345.1 Chloroflexota bacterium
GGTGGGACATATTTACCGCAGGGCGTTATTGGCGGCGGGCGGCGTCCCTGGGATGCCGCCCAATCCTGCAACTCCGGCGGGTAGACGTAGTACAGCTTTGTTTCAACCAGGCTGGCCGGCCAGCTTGCGTCGGGAATACACTCATTGGTGGTGTTACCGCCATTACTGTAACTTGTAGGTGTCGAGGTTGGCCGGTTATTGGCGTTAGAGACAGTGCCAGTCCGCGGATTAAAAACCGGGGCCGGCGCGCCCAGGTGAGCGATTTTAACCAGCCGGTGTAGGTCCGAAACCTTAGTCGGCACGTCTTTAGCCGGGAAAAGTTCCTGGTGCTTCTGCGGGCAGGCATCGTTCGGCAACAAACCACTTTCGGTGCAGACCGTTACCTCCTGGATATCGTTTGGCCGGGTAAAGTCGCGGGTGAAATTGCCATCCGGCTTGATAGCCAGGGATAATTTGGGATCCTTATAGACCGAATTCATGTAGTCGTTCCAGACAATACCGGCCCCAACCGAACCGGCTACGCCGTCCATTGGCTTGTTATTGTTGTTACCGACCCAGACCCCTACCACCAGATCGGGCGTATAGCCGATAGTCCAGCTATCCACGAAATCGTTCGAGGTGCCGGTCTTGGCGGCGGCGGGGCGGTCCAGCACCAGCGGGTTATTCTGGTCGAAAGCCAGCAACCGGGCTTTATTGTCCGAAAGAATGTTGGTAATAATATACGAAATCTGGGGCGACAGAACGCTTGTGCGCTTGACCTGGTCCGGCTTGAATTCGTAAATGGTCTGGTCGTGCTTGGAAACTTTGAGGAAAGAAACGGTTTGTACCTTGTCGCCAAGATTATCAAAGACCGAGTACGCCCCTGCCAGGTCGAGCAAGCGGACTTCGCCGCCGCCGAGGGTCAGGGACAGACCGTAGCGTTCCGGCCCGTACTGGAAGGTCACGCCCATGTTTTTGGCCTGGGTCATAAAGTTATCAATGCCGTCGAACTGGAGCGCCCGCACCGCCGGGATATTCAGGGAACTGCCGAGGGCATCCCGGACCGTGACCGGACCCCGGAACCTGTTATCAAAGTCCATCGGTACGTATGGGGTTGGCCCGCCGCTGGGGAACTCGGTCTTGACATCAGCCAATACTGTCGCAGCAGTCCAGCCTTTCGTCATGGCGAGGGCATACGTCAGGGGTTTTAGGGCCGAACCGGGCTGGCGGCGGGCCACCGCCACGTTAAACTGGCCCTGGTTATTGGAATCGTTGTAGTCGGCGCTGCCGACCATGGATAGAATTTCGCCGGTGCCGGGGCGTAAAGCGACCAGGGCGGCGTTTGAAGCTTTGCGCTTCTTTAGCTCATTAATATTCTCTTTGACAACCGCCTGGGCTTTGTCCACCAGGTTTACATCAATGGTGGTATAAATATCGTAGCCGCCCTTGTTAAATTCATCGGGGGTCAGACCGGCCGCGACAAGCTGTGACATCTGGTCGGTAACGATTTCACCCTGGAGTTGTTGCAAGATGTAATTGACGAAGTGAGGCGCTTTAATAGCCGTGTTCGGCTGGCGGCGGTCCACCAGGCGGGACTGCAAGTCTACCCGGTAAGCGGCATCGGCTTCAGGCTGAGTAATCCGGCTGTATTTAACCATCAAATCGAGGACGATTTTCTGGCGCTTGCGGGCCAGTTCGTAATTCTGGGTCGGGTCGTAGGCGCTGGGAGCCTGGGGCAGACCGGCCAGCATCGAGGCTTCGGCCAGGTCGAGGTCTTTGGCATCCTTGCCGAAATAGCCCAGCGCGGCGGCCTGGATGCCATAGGCCAGGTTGCCGTAATAAATATTGTTGAAATACTTTTCGAGAATCGCTTCCTTGCTCATAGCATCGGTGAGCTTGATAGCCAGGATAGCCTCATCTATTTTGCGGTCCGGGCTAATCTCGGTACGCTGCTCGGGCGGCAGGTAAAGCAAGCGGGCGACCTGCTGGGTGATGGTGGAAGCGCCGGAAGAACCCTGCTGGCTGAGGTTGATATAGACAGCGCGAAGAATAGCGTAGGGATCAACGCCGGTATTGTCGAAAAAGGTAGGATCTTCGGCGGCGGTAGTCGCGTCAATAAGCACCTGGGGAATTTTATCGTAGTTGACGTACTCACGTAAGCCTTCTTCGGGCTGCTTTTCGTAGAGCAGGACACCGTTACGGTCGTAGATACGAGAGTTTTCAAAGGTGAGCGAGTAATCTTTATCCAGGCTCAGGGTGTCGTAGCGCGAGGTATAATAAGCCATGCCGATTGTAAATGGCGTGATAATACCGGCAACGGAAACGGCAATCGTGATAGCAAAACTGGCAAAAATTAGGCCTGTTAGCACCCAGACCCAACCTAATTTTTTCTTTTTAAATCTGGTAGGTTCGTAATCTATCAGCCAGGACGGAGCGCGCCTGCGCCAACTGAGACGCCAGTAGGGGTTGAAATGTCGGCCAGAACCGACCGGACGACGCAAGGAATCGTAAGGACGATTATTGGAAAAAGGATTTCGGGGGTTTCCACCACCAGGTGGCATGGGCAAACTCCTGGTCTTGCAAATACGGTAAATCAACTATCAAAAGCGGTACAGCAAGCTTCGATGGAGCCAGTATAGCACATAATCGCGAGCGAAGTTTTAGCGGGGAATGAGAAAAGTGTGTAATGTTTAGTTTTAGCGCTATATTTACTGAATACTGAGCGCTAAAACTAAACACCGCCCTAAATGAGAGCGAAACTTAACAGGCCTGCTTTGCGTAAAGTTTTCAAGCAATCTTTACAATTGCCCGGCCAGAAGGCGGCTAATTGGCAGCCTTTGCGAGAGGCACGTCCTTCGCCAGGTGAAAGAGTAAAAAACCCTTATGAGTGAGGCAAATTATGTTTGACAAGGATGATCGCGGGATGAGCCGGTTTTTTGCCGGGTTCGCCCGCAACCGAATTAACCGCGCTACCGCCGCCCGTGGGCTGGATGGTGAATTTATCCTGGGAATGGTCCTGGCCGTTATCGCAGTCGTATTACTGTGGTGGACGCCTTTCCTCTTTCCCTTCCGCATCTTTACTACCGCGGCCCACGAGGTCAGCCACGCCATTGCCTCTATTATTACAGGCGGCGGGGCCGGGGACATCAAATTATTCTGGAACGGCGGCGGGGTCACCCAGGTCTATATTACGAACACGTTTGGCGCGATTATAACTTACTCGGCGGGCTACCTGGGCAGTGTCCTTTTTGGCGGCCTCTTGCTGCTGGAGTCGAAGAAAGTCGCCACCCGGCGGCGCGTCCTGTGGCTGATTACGGCAGGTCTTATCCTGGTAACGGCTTTCTTTATCCGCGACCTCGGCAGCCTTTTGATGGTCGTTATTGTGGCCGGGCTCGCCGGACTGACCGCTTACAAGGCTCCTAGCATCATCGTGAACTTTGTCATCAACGTGCTGGCCCTGTTAAGCTGCCTTTACGCGATTATGGATCTGTTCTTCCTGAACGTTTCCTCGGTCAACCCGTTCCACAACGGCTTTAACGACGCGGTGGGCCTGGCAACCTACACCGGCATCCCGGCGGTGGTCTGGGCGGTGGTATGGGGTCTGGTCGGCATCTTTATGATGTTTATGTTCATCAAGCGGGCTATTCGCCGGTCGGATGTCGCCAAAGGCCCCGGTACTAAACCATTGAGCGGCCCGGCGGCGGCTACCTTCGACCGCTACGACGAATATTTGAGCAAAAAATAAAGCGATAGAATAAGTTGTATAATTCAAGCCCTGGGGAAAACCAACCAGGGCTTGAATTATTATAGAGAGCCTTTCATAATTGGTAAAAGTGCTTTTTATGAGGCGTTTTAAGGCTCCTAAATAAGTCCAAATGGTATAAAAGATGCCTGCGATATCTTTCCAAAGCCTCTCAGGGCTAGCCTCATTGAATCTATATCGAGGCTAATCAAAACCAAATTTGAACTCAAAATCTACAAAACTAGTTATTATGAAAGGCTCTCTAATAAATACTAGGAAAATGGTAATCCCCGTAGTACTAATTAGCTAGACAAAAAATTATTTAAAACTGTACTCGAGGGGGAACCAGTCTTTGGAGTGTTCCTGCCATTTGAGATTGGCGACCCGCATTTCAAGGCGCGATTCGGCCCGGAACTCGAAAATGCCGTCCATGAAATATTTCAGGTTGCTTAAAGTGCGTTCGTCTACCGCGCCCCGTTCCAGCAAAAAGAGGGTACTGACCTGGCCGTAACTGGTTGCGGTGCGGGCCAGTTGCAGCAGGAACCGCTGGACGCTGGGCAAATCGAAGTAGACAAAAAGGCTGGTGATACTGTCCAGCACCCGGCGGCCTCCCGACCTGGTCGAAGTGGTCTGGCCCAGTTCGCTTCCGGCGTCAATAATCGCCCCGGCCAGACCGGTCAGTTCGAGCCGCCCGCTAATAGCGAACCTTTCATGGACCGCGGTAACGCCAGACGACCAGCTAGACGTGTCCACCAGGCGAAATTTACCGGACTGCTCGTACTGGTCGAGCTTGCCGCCACTCAGGGAATTTAGCTCGTTGCGGATAGAAACCGGGTTGTCGTCCACCGTAATCATCATGCCCGGTTCGCCGTTACGCAAGCCTTCGACCAGAAAACGCCGCCCAAAGGTAGACTTGCCGCTGCCAAACTCGCCGATAACGAGTATATTAGAACCGGGCGGCCAGTTGCCGCCCAAAACCCGGTCCAGGCCAGGCAATCCGCTATTGCCGGAAGGTAGATTGCCGATCAGGCCGGCCCGAAGGCCGGGGGCAGGCGTTGGCAAGGCCGGGACACCGGCGGCCTGTAACTCCAAGTTTTCGGACAGTAACCGGGAGACGTTCGCCAGCAATGGTCCGACCGTATAAGGTTTATTTTCGAAATGGTCTACCCCGTTGCGGAAGGCCATCAGGGCGTCCTGCTCGGTATGCAGTGCCGTAAGCATCATAACCGGGGTCAGAATACCGGCCGTTCTCACTACATGGACCAGGTCATAGCCGGACATCTGCGGCATCATGGCGTCGGTAATGAGCAAGTCAAAGGGCTGAGATTTGATGGCGTTCAGGGCGCTAAAGCCGTTCGAAACGCACGTTACCTCGTACCCGGCGCGTTTAAGCTGAAAGGTGAGAAGGTTTCGTATATCATCGTCGTCGTCGACAACCAGGATAGTTTTCTTCTGGCCGGACAAGTTTGGGGGGGTGGTCATTTTAGCTCTTTGACAAATCTATAAATAATAGCTGACTTGCACTTCAATATCACGGTATCACGGTTCAATTTCAGGGTTCTATTCTATACAAACTGCGTCGAAAAATAAACTCTAAAACTAAAACTTCCTCTTTTGAGTCCTAAAATCAAAGAAGCCGGGCGTACAACGTCGGCTCCTTTGCAAAAATGTCCCTTTCCGCCCTTCGCTAGACCGGTTGCTCGGCGCGGTCCATGCGGTCTGGCGCGCTCATACCCATCATGGTCAGGGCGCGAGCCAGGACGTTGCGGGTGGCCTGAGTCAGGGCCAGACGCGCCTGGGAAACCGGCAAATTGGCCGGGTCCAGCACGTAGCAGTCGCGGTAGAAAGCGTTATAGGCGCGGGCGAGTTCCAGGGTATAGAAAGGCAACCGCTGGAGTTCGGCCACACCGTTGTCAATACAGTTCTTGGCAACTTCGAGGACCGTTTCCGGGAAAAGCAACAGGTGCCGGATAAGGGCCATTTCCGAAGGGTGGGCCAGCAGCGACAGGTCGGCGTTTTCAACATCCGGGGTAAACCCCGTTTCTTCGGCCCGGCGGAAGATGCTGGCGGTCCGGGCGTGCGAATACTGCACGTAATAAACCGGGTTAGTATCATTCTGGGCGATAGCCAGGTTCACGTCGAAATCGAGCGAGGCTTCCGGCGAGCGGGCAATCATGTTGTAGCGAATCGGATCCGGCCCGGTAATGTCCATTACCTCGCGCAGCGGGATAAAGTTCTTGTTGCGCTTGCTCATCCGCAGCCCGTTGACGCTGACCAACTGGTAGACCAGAATAATCAGGTCCTCGGGGCTAACGCCAATCGCCTGCATAACCGCCTTCATACGCGGAATGTGGCCCTGGTGGTCGGCGGCCCAAAGGTCAATCACTTTCTCGAAGCCGCGCGTCTTGAACTTGTTGTAGTGATAGGCAATATCCGAGACAAAATAGGTCGGGATACCGTTCGAGCGGATAAGGACATTGTCTTTGTCCTGACCGAGCGCGCTTGACACAAACCAGACCGCGCCTTCCCGTTCAGCTACGTGGCCTTCGTCGCGCAGCATTTTCAAAATCTGCTCAATCTGGCCGGTATCATAAAGAGCCTGTTCGTGGAACCAGACATCGAATAACACGCCAAGCTGGGCCAGGTCTTCCTCGTTGTGTTCGAGGACGATTTTAACCCCTTCTTTGCCGACCAGGGCTTTAGCCTGTTCTTCTGGCAGGTCTAAAAACCGCCTGCCTTCGTGAGCGATAAGTTCGCGGGCATAAGTCCGGGCGTTATAGCGCACATCTTTAAATTCGCGGGCTTCGGTAGGCTGGCCGGTTTCCTCGTCCAGTTTCATGGCAAGCGGTTCGCCCTTGTCATCGGTCACGGGCAGGCCAAGTTCGTCCCGGTAGTAAATCCACATACTTTCGTTCCAGGCCCGGATTTGATTACCCGCATCATTGACGTAGTATTCGCGCTCGACCTGGTAATTCGCCGCCACCAGCACGTTCGCCAGGGTATCGCCCATACAGGCGTTGCGGGCTGAACCAATGGTGATTGGCCCGGTCGGGTTGGCGCTTACAAATTCAACCTGCACCCGGCTCTGGTGGCCGAGTTCCACGTTACCGTAGGTACCGCCCTGCTCCAGGACATTTTTAACCTGCGACTTGAGCCATTCATCGCCGAGGCGGAAGTTTATAAAGCCGGGCGCGGCAATTTCTACCGCCGTTATGTAATCCGCCGGGGCCAGGTTCCCTTTTATAATCTCGGCAATTTTTAAGGGACTCATACGAGCGGTGCGGGCCATTTTCATGGCGACACTGACGGCGTAATCGCCGTGTTCAGGTTTGGAAGGCCGTTCGACGGTAATTTCCGGGGTTACAAGTTCGGGCAATTGGCCCCCGGCAAGAGCGGCGCTAATAGCCTGGCTTACCAGGGCGCTAATATCATCTTTTATCATAAATCCAGTATCTTCTATCCGGCGCGGCCCTACGCGTGAGGCGTAAAAATGGGCCGGGCGTTTTTTATAAATTCTTACTTACTTTACAGCCGAAACATCTTCTACTTCAACAACTTCTTCGATGGTAGGCTGGACCACCGGGGCCAGCAGACCGCCCCCTTTGAAGAAAGTCTTTTTAACCCGCATCAGGCCGCGAATATCTTCTGTAGCGGTTTTAACAATCTTTACGCGGGTGTCAAGGTCTTCGATCCATTCTACCGGCACCTCGTAAATACGGAGGTGGTTATGCTCGGCCAGCAGCAGCATTTCCGTATCGAAGAACCACTCGTTATTCTCGATTAAAGGCAGCAAGCGGTGCGCCACATCGGCCCGGCAAGCCTTGAAGCCGCACTGAGCGTCGCTAAAAGCGTTAAAAAAGCTGAACTTAATCATCAAATTATAGAAGCGGGAAATAATCTCGCGCTTCCACTGGCGGGTCACAACCGCGCCACGAGCCAGGCGCGAACCAATCGCCAGGTCGCTATGCCCGGTAATAATCGGGGCGACGAGCGGCAAGAAGCTTTTAAGATTAGTGGAAAGGTCCACGTCCATATAGCTTACCACATCCGCGTCGGTATTGGTCCAGGCGTAACGCAAGGCCCGGCCCCGGCCCTTTTTATCGAGGTGAAGGGCTTTTACGTCCGGGTAAGTATCCTGCAGGCGCTGGGCAATCTCCCAGGTACGGTCAATGCTGGCATTATCGGCCACGGTTATTCGCCAGCGATAAGGGAAATGATCTTGCAAATAACTGCGTAAGGTTGTTACGCTTTTTTCGAGAACTTCTTGCTCGTTATAAACTGGGATAACTATTTCAACCAGTACATCTTTCCATTTCATTTCTCTTTACCGCTTCCAGATTAGGTTTTATAAAATAGGAATTGCTAAAAACCGGGTTTCGTTGCCGATTAACCCCGGTGCATCAACCGCCAGAGCACATATATTGCCAGGATACCCAGGACCGCAAACAAATTCAGGGAAGGAAAAGGCTTCGACAGGCCGCTGATTTGCCTGGTGAGAGCCGCATCAGAGGTATCTTCCC
>CADDZM010000284.1 GCA_902812345.1 Chloroflexota bacterium
AGATAATCGGGAAGAAGACAAAAACCCCCGTCAGGATACCGGCTTCAGGGCCGCGGCTCTGGCTGTAAAGAATGGTCAGGCCGGCGATTATTACCAGGACCGCGTATCCGGCGAATTCAAATAGCCGGAAGAGAAAATTGGTATCGGTGCCGCGGCGCCGGACCGTAAAGAGGAAAAAGAGGCCGAAGCTGATAACGATACCCAGCGGCAAAGCCCACCAGGGGCCAATATCTTCACTGCCCGTCAGCCCCGCCGAAGCCCCCACGCTGTTGTTGACCAGTTGGGCCGCCGTCGAGGTTATAACCTGCTGAGCGGACTGGGTGGGCCGGTAGTTGGCGTTAAAGTACAGAATGACCATGAAAAGCCCCAGCATGAAAAGCATAAAGATGGCGTAGAGGGCAATCCAGCTAAGGGCGTTGTTGCGCGGGCGGCCCTGGAGGTGCCTTCCGGTCAGGTGGCGGTTTTTGAGCAGCCAGTTCCCGGTCGTGACCGCCCGGTAGAGGGTTAACGGCAGCACCATAATCAGGTAGGCGCTGATGAAAATCGCGTTGCCCATTGTGGAAGTTACCCGGAAGACGACATCACCCTGCCAGGGCAGCGGGTCGGCCTGCATATGTTGCAAGATACCGTAGAGCGCGACCGGGATATTCGCCAGCAGCACAAAGCTAATCAGCCGTTCAATCTGGCGGCGTTCGCGGATATTAAAGACCAGGACCAGGAAGAAAGCCACGTAGCTGAAGAAGGTATAGGTTCCCTGCAAACGCTGGTAACTGCCCCACCAGCTAACGCCCGGCACAATCGAAAAAATAGTGGTAAGCAGGTAGATAAAAGCCAGGACCAGGACAAACGCGACTACCGGCCGCCGGAAGATTTGCTGGAAAAGAGGCCGGGTATCCGGGCCGATCAGTTCGCCGTCTTCGGGATAGATAATCTCGGTAGCCTCGACAGTCTTACCGGCCCGGCGCGCCGGGTTGGATGGCCGGGCGGCCAGGGCGGTGGCGCGGTCTGCCGCGGCTCTCGCGACCCCTTTAGCGGCCCACGCGACCAGCATTACCAGGACCAGTGAGCGGAAAAGAGTGATTTTATCCGGTTCAAACACCCGGCTTGTATAAATATTGAAGTAAATCGGAATCGAGACCAGGGCTAATAGCCAGGTCACTTCCATCACGATGTCACAGGTCCGGATTATCTTTTTGGTCATGTTCTCTTTACGGTATATAGATTTGTAGAACGTTGAACGTAAAACGTTAAACGAGGAAAAATTAGAGTATCGGCAGCTAACGAAAATAATTATCAATTCTGCAAAACTTTAGCTTCGGCCTGCTAGGGGGCAAAACTACTTCATAGCTCTTATGGTCTTAAAGCATTCAACGTTCACGTTACATGTTCAACGCTTTAAACAGTGGTGGTTTCCGGCTCCGGCAAAGTTTTGCCGTTTTGCCGGGCCGCCCGGGCATTTTTCTTCCAGGTGGAAATTTCCTGCAGCATTTCCCGGGCGCTCAACCGGTTAATCTCGGTTACAGGTACCCCGCCAAGCATGGCGGCTAGTTCGTCAATGCGTTCCGGTTCGCTCAGGCGAGAAACTGAGGTCGCGGTCCGTTCGCCTTCGACCTTCTTGACAATATTGTAATGGCCGTCCCCGAAGGCGGCAATCTGCGGCAAGTGGGTGATACAAATGACCTGGTGTTCGCCCTGGTTGGTCAGTTGCCACAGCTTTTCGCCGACTACCTGGCCGCTCCGCCCACCCACGCCTACATCCACTTCGTCAAAGATAAGGGTCGGGATAGCATCTGCGGCCGCCAGGATAGATTTCAACGCCAGCATGAGGCGGCTGGTTTCACCGCCGCTGGCGACTTTCTGGAGCGGTTTGGGCGGCTCGCCAGGGTTGAGTGATACAAGAAATTCCACCCGGTCGAAGCCTTTAGCATCGAAAGCCAGCCGCCGCACTTCGCCGTCGCTATTTTTAACAGGCGCGCCGTGCGGGTCGTCATTCTGGGTAATATGCACTTCAAAGCGGGCTTTGAGAAGGCGGAGGTCACGCAAAGATTGTTCAACCTCGGCGGCCAGTTGCTTTCCGGCCTTCTGGCGCTCGGCTGACATCTCGGCGGCCAGGTGGCCGATTTTTACCAGCAACTTGCCCTCCTGCTGGGCCAGTTCCTGCAACCGTTCGCCGGAATGCTCGATGCTGTTTAGCTCGTCAGCCGAGGTTTTGTAAAATTCGAGAATTTCTTCAATCGAACTGCCGTATTTGCGTTTGAGGGCACGGATAAGGTCCAGCCGTTCTTCGACTTCTTCCAGGCGGGCCGGGTCGAACTCTACCCGGTCGCGGAAGTCGCGCACAGCCTGGGCCACGTCTTCCAAGCGGAAGCGTACATCGGTTACCGTCTCGTTGTGCTGCTTAAAAGCCGGTTCGTAATTAGCCAGGTCTGTTAGCAAACCTTCGATTTCGTTCAGGCTTTCCTGGACCGCGCGACCGCTTCCCCCGCCCATACGCCCGCCGGTAGCCCGGACCCTTCCGGTCGCCATGCCGCCTCCGTAACCTTCGCCGCTTTCCTCGTCATAACCCTGGTACAGCACCCGGTAGGCCCGGTCGGCAATGCCGGTCAGCTTTTCGGTAGCGTTTTGCAACTGGCGTTCTTTTTGCAGTTCTTCTTCTTCGCCGGGTTGTAGGGCAGCGGCTTCAATCTCGCTGACCTGGAATTTTAACAGTTCGGTACGGCGGACCAGTTCGCGCTCGTCGCGCTGCAGGGTGTGTTTTTCCTTGCGAATGGCCCGCAACTGCCCGACCAGTTCGGCTAACCGGCGGCGCTGGTTGGAAAGATTGGCGTACTGGTCTAAAAGCTCTAAATGTTCGCCTACCCGCAGGAGCGAAATATGTTCGGTCTGCCCGTGAATATCAACCAGCGCCTGGCCGATGTCCCGCAGCATGTCAGTTTTGACCGCGCTGCCGTTGATGCGGCAAACCGTCCGCCCGCTGCTGGTTATTTCCCGGCCAAGTGTGAGGCGCAAGATAGGGTTCTCAGGAGTGGGGCGGTCGTCGGGGTCGACCAGTTCGTTGGTATCAAGGAGTTCGAGCAGGTGCCGAAAGCGTTCGTCATCGAAGTTAAGTTTTACCTCGAAGAAGCCTTCCACGCGGGCGCGGTCGGTGCCGTGACGGACGAATTCAGCCCCGATTTTCTCGCCGAGCATCGCGCCCATGGCGTCAATAATGATAGATTTACCGGCCCCGGTCTCCCCGGTGAGCGCATTGAACCCGGCGTTGAGCCGCAAATTCAAGCGGTCAATGATGGCAAAATTGGAAATGTTGAGTTCTTGCAGCATTTTTTACGTAGCATTTGGACTTATGAACTAATAATTTCGCTGGAGATATTTTAACACATCAACTACTTTTTTTGTACCGTATGCAGCACAAAAGTACATATTTTCATCAGTCTTTTAGCTTGGGGCGAAATAGTCGGCAAAGCGTGGAATCTCAAACGTTAAAAATTGAACAAAGGCCGGTTTCAAAGTAGCGGTTACCCAACTTGCTACTTATCCTCCTGTCATAGATAATAGCCGGGCCAGGAATTAGCCTTAAAACCTGGTTACTGACTACTTTTTGTTCTTACGTTCAACTTTTAACGTTCAACGAACCTTACCGGCTACTTTTCAGACGGAATATTTAATGCGGATTGCCATCAACGCGAACCTGGTTTCTTTCAGCGGCACCTATCGTCAGGCCGGTGTCAGTAAGTACACCGAACTGCTTATAAATAACCTGGGCGAGATTGATTCCTCCAACCAATACCTGGTTTATTTCGGGAACGGGCCGCACCCGTCCGATTTTGCCGCCGCCCCCAACTTCCGGCTGGTGCGGAGCCGCTTTAATACCGAAAAACCGCTCACCCGTATCGCCTGGGAGCAGTTTATCGCGCCTTTGCGGCTACTATGGGATAGACCGGCCCTGTTGCATTGTCCGGTCAACGTCATGCCGCTGCTATCCCCAACCCGGACCGTCATCACTATTCACGATCTCGGCTTCATGCGGTTCCCTGACCGTTATAAGAAGGCTAAACGGCTTTATCTGCACGCCCTGACCGCTCTCAGCGCAAAGCGGGCCAGCCACCTTATTACGCCGTCTGAGGCTGTACGCCAGGAAGTTATCGAGCTTTTAAAGATAACACCCCGGCGCGTGACCGCTATCGCCGAAGGAGTTTCGGAATATTTCAAACCGTTCCCGGCTGAAGAGGTCGAAAAGTTCCGCCAGGCGCAGGGTTTACCGGCTAAATTTGTGCTGTATGTCGGCACCCTGGAGCCGCGCAAGAATCTGCCTTTACTTATCAAAGCCTTTGCCCGCTGGCGTGCCGAAAACCCGGTTGAGGCGGAAGGCGTGCGGCTGATTCTAGGCGGCGCGAAAGGCTGGTTCTACGAGGAAATCTTCCGCCTGGTTGGGCAACTTGGTCTGACCGGCCTGACCGATTTTCCGGGATACCTGCGTGAGGCCGACCTTCCATTATGGTATAATAGTGCGCGATGCTTTGTATATCCCAGCGTCTATGAAGGTTTTGGTCTGCCCCCACTGGAAGCAATGGCCTGTGGTTGCCCGGTAATCACTTCGGATACCAGCAGTCTCCCGGAAGTTGTCGGAGAGGCTGGAATCCTGGTCAAGCCGGACGACCAGACCGGCCTGACTGCCGCGCTCAACTGCCTTTTAACCGATGATGCCGCGTGGTCGGCTTACCGGGAAAAGGGTTTAGCGCAGGCGGCCCGGTTTACCTGGCAGGAGGCGGCCCGCCAGACCCTGCGGATATACCGGCAATTAGTCGGGTAGTTTAGCATAATCTAGGAAATAGCCGGAAAAATGGACCCATCCAGTATTATCTTTATAGTTTTCATGGCTGTGGTTGTGATCATCTACTTCGTTTTCAGCAGCCGGGGCCGCAAAGCCGGGCGGAACATCTGCACCCGCTGTAGCGGCACGGGCGAAGTTAACGAGAAATGGCCCGACCCGAACGCTCCGGGCGGGTGGCATCGTCTTGACGGTGTCTGCCCTAAATGCAAAGGTAAAGGCCGGGTTAATTAACCCGGCGTCTGCCAGGACCAAAATATAGCGATGAAGCAACTAAAAAGGTTTTCTTCGCTGTTCCTTAAAATCCAACCTTTTGCGCCAGGCCGCTTTTTCAAATTGAACTTCACTTAAAATGACCCAGAATAACCACCAGCCAAAAATCAAAGACCAGCCCCTTAATGCGAACCGGCATACCCGGCCCCAGACCGCGCCTTCGGCCATCGTTGATTTTATCAGCCATTCTGTTACTCAGACCCGGCGTTGCGGCTCCCAACTGGCCCAACACCTGACGCCCGGCACGATTATCTTGCTGGAAGGCGACCTGGGCGCGGGCAAGACGACTTTCACTAAAGGTGTCGCCCAGGGTTTGGGCGTGGAAGGCTATGTCAATTCGCCCACTTTTACCCTCGTCAACGAGTACGAAGGCCGCCTGCCGGTTTACCACCTGGATTGCTACCGCCTGGAAAACGGCCAGGAAGCGCTCGACTTTGGCATCGAAGAATATCTCTATGGTGACGGCATAACGATTATCGAATGGCCGGAGCGTATCCGGGAAATCTGGCCGGAAAGCTATATCCGGGTAAGGCTTAGTTACCTGACCGAGACCAAACGGTCGCTGCGGCTTGAGCCGGTCGGCCCGGCCTATGTCGGGCTATTGCAAGAATTTAAAAAGAGCGCCTTTGGGAGTTTTCAATGATTCTAGCGCTCGATAGCTCTACGGCATACGCCGGGGCCGCCCTTTACAACGAAACCGGTATCCTTGCGGAATTTACCTGGCTTTCGCACCGCGACCAGACCACCCAGCTTCTTCCCCTGGTCCAGAAAATGTTTGAAATCGAAAATTTATCGCCGGAAAAGATAACGGGCGTGGCGGCAGCCCTCGGACCGGGTTCATTTAACGGCTTGCGGGTAGCCCTTAGCGAGGCTAAAGGTATTGCGCTGTCGCTGGACGTGCCGATTTTTGGTTTTAGCAGCCTGGATGTGCTGGCCGCCGCCCATACTTACCTGAACGGCAACCTGTGCGCGCTGGTTGAGGCAGGCCGGGGCCGCTTTGGGGTCGGGTTCTACCGGGTGAAGGCCGGGAAGTGGCGGCAGGATGGCGATTATTTGAATTTAGACCTGCAAGAGCTTATCGAGCGCATCGAAGATCCCACCTTTATAGCCGGAGAACTCAAACCGGCTGACCGCGCCGAACTGACCAGACGGCTGCCTAAAGCCCTGATACTCCCGGCGGCGGTCAGCCAGCGGCGGGCCGGCCTGCTGGCCGAGTTAGCCTGGCACCGTCTCAGCCTCGGCGAACCGGGGGACGACCTGGCGGCGCTCCAACCGATTTATCTTCACCAGCCGGTAAAGCGACCTTCCGACGGTAACTAATGTTTCTGGCCGGGCGTTTTATAAAAGCCGCCGGTTTATTCAAGTTCCAAAAATATGGTGGCGTATTGCCAGAGGTTTAGTAATAAGCCCGGTGTAAAACTCCAACTGGCGTTTAAAATTTGGTAGAATAGAAGCCAGGAATTGCCAATCCGGATTTCTTAAAAGGTTAGTTTAGCCGGGCTTGCGACACGGGCCGGTCTTTAGCAAGGTAGGAAACGAAATTGCCAACGGGCTTTGCCATCGAACCGATGAGGCTGGAAGATATTCCAGAAGTAGTTGAAATAGAACGCGCTTGCTTTGCCATGCCCTGGCCTGCCAGCGCCTACAAACGGGAACTTAAAAACCCTACTTCGACCCGCTACCTGGTTTGCCGTCATTACCTGGCCGAACCGGCCCTGCCTTCCCCGGCCCAACCACAACACCGCAAAAATAGTTTTGTCTCACGGGTGCTGCCTTTCCTCAAATCCGACTCGGAAACGCCTCTGGCCAGTGCGCCCAATCCGAACCCGCTTGTCGGCTACGGCGGCCTCTGGCTGATGATGGACGAAGCCCATATCACGACGCTGGGGGTTAGCCCGGACTACCGGGGCAAGGGGTTGGGTGAGTTTCTGCTTATCGGTCTGATTGACGTGGCGATGGCCCTGGGCGCGTCCTGGCTGACCCTTGAGGTGCGCGTGTCGAACAAGACGGCCCAGAACCTTTATGAGAAGTATACTTTTAAGGTGTCGGGCAGGCGTAAAGGTTATTACACCGACAACAACGAAGACGCTTATATTATGTGGTCGGACGAGATAACCAAGCTCTCCTTTCGGGAGAAGTACAAGGAACTTAAAGCCGGCCTTTTAACCAGGCTGGCAACCCGGACCGAACTGGCCGCCCCGGTCGGAACCCCGGCCCTGACCGACCCGAGTCACCCCCTGGTAACGCCGCAAGAGCAAGAAGAAGCGGCTATGCACGATGAAGAGTAATCCCCTAGCAGGTTTGGAGTAGTTATGGCAGCTTTACGAGCGCGGGTAAATGATTTTGAAAAGAGGTATACGGCGCAGGAGTTTGAAGCCCTGCCGGAGTTTGACGAGCGGTTTGAACTGGTTGATGGAAAGCTGGTAAAGAAACCAATGCCTAACCATGAGCATACAAATATTGGCTGGGCGCTTTGCCTGGCTTACGCTCTTTTCGACCGCCAGGAACGAATTGGCCGGATGCGGCCCGAAGCCCAGGTTAACCTGGGTCCAAACGATGAGCCAATACCTGATGTGGCTTTCTGGACTGCCGCTCGTATGCCTGCCCGGAACCTGACCGCTGCCGCGCCTTACCCTGATTTGGTTGCTGAAATCTGGTCGCCGCACGACCTTGAACATCCCCGCAAGGCCAGGGATAAAATCCAACGTTATTTGAAGGCCGGGGTCAAACTGGTGTGGGTTGTCAACCCGCCAAACCGGACGGTCGAGGTTTACCGTCCCAGCCAGACTAACCCGGTCGAGGTTTTGAGTATTGGCGAAGAGCTGAGCGGGGAAGAAGTTATTCCGGGCTTCAAAGTAGCCGTAAAACCCCTTTTTGACTGACCGCAGTTTTAAAATAAGGAGCGAAAAGTTTGTCCAAAGCAGCCCCACCGGGCGAGACTCTTAAACCCGACCATCCCAGCGTCGCCGAACATTATGATAAAGTCTGGACCGAGGAGGAGGGTGCAGCCTGGGAGTCGTGGCCGTTTTTCCGCCAGAACCCCAGCGCCCTGGCTTTTGCCCTGGAACGCCTGGGCGGTGGCGCTTCGTTAAACGACAAATTGGTTCTCGACCTGGCTTGCGGGGTCGGTTA
>CADDZM010000285.1 GCA_902812345.1 Chloroflexota bacterium
AGTTACGCCCGCCCCTACCTTTCTACCGCGGCAAAAACTATCTCGCGGGCGCATTTATAATCTTGCTTATGGTCGGGCTGTTGGTCTGGCTGGACCTGGCCTTTATCATGCCGGTCAAGCGGCTGGACGTGCCGAACCCGGATAACGACCTGAGCGTCTTCTGGAGCGCGGCGCGGACGGTCTGGCAGGGCGGCAACCCCTACGACTTCACGCCGGGCAGCCTCTTTCATCAAATCGCTAACTCGGCGGGCGGCGACTCGGACGTTTTCCTCAGCCCATTCTTTCTGACCTTGCTTTTTATGCCGCTGGCCGCTTTGCCGCTCAACGCGGCGGCCCTGGTCTGGCTGCTTTTCAGCCAGGTGGCGCTGGCTCTTTCGGTCTACCTGATTGTAAAACTGGCCGGGCAGCGCTTTACCCCGCCGGCGCTGTTCCAGACGCTCCTGCTGACGGTCTTCTGGCGCTACTCTTTCGAGGTGATGATTCTCAATAACCTGAGTATCCTGATGCTGGGAGCGACGGTTATTTCTTACTATTGCAGCCGGACCGGGCGGCCTTTTCGGGCCGGGCTGGCGGCGACTTTGCTTCTTTTAAAACCGCAACTGTTCTTCCTGACCCTGCCGCTCTTGCTGGTCGTGCCCGCCACTAATAAAGACGCGCCAGGGGCAAGCTGGCTGAACCCGGCGACTTACCGGCGCTGGTTGGGGTTTGCGGTTGGCTGCGCGGTCTTTGGGATTTACAGTTTCGCGGTCTTTCCGGGCTGGCTGGGCGAGTGGCTGCGGGCGGCGGGCGGGCGTTATACGCCGCAGTTCGATAGCGAGATGGCTTCGGCGCGCAGCGTGGCCGCCCTTATCACGGGCAACCAGTTTGTGACGCCGGTCTACGCGTTACTGGCGGGACTATTGGGCCTGGCGGCGCTGGCGTTGTGGTGGCGAAACCGGAATAACCCGCGGGACTTCACTTTTTTGCTGTCGCTGGTAGTGTGCCTGAATTTGCTGGCCGCGCCCTACACCCGCAGCTACGACTTTTGCCTGCTGCTCATGCCGCTGCTTTTCTGTTTCTTTAAGCTGCGCCAGGTGGAAAAGGCCGCCCGCAAGGCTGGCCGCAAAACCTTTTCCTACAGCTTGCTCTGGTGGGCGCTGCTTATCCTGGCCTGGCCGCTGCACCTGCTGGCGATTACCACGACTTTCGCCTGGGAGAACCTGGTAACTTTAGCCCTTCTGGCGGCGACCCTGCTGGTCTGGCGGCGTTTTTCCCGGCAGTCCATTTCAGCCGAGCATGATTAAGTCGCTGGCCTGATTTATCTCGATAACGAAAGCCGCCACATAAGAAAAGCTGCTGCCCTGCCCGAAAACCCCGTTTACGGCAATGCGCTCACCCTGGACCAGTTGGTTGAGGGTATCGAGGCCAAAGGCCTGGCTATCCTGAATAAGGACGGTCACGCTGTAGAGCGAGCCGCCGGATTTACCGCTACCGGTATAAAATTCGATGGTGGCCCGGTTGTCCTGGCTGGAAATATCAATTTTATTGATGATACCTTCCAGGCATATTCGCGTGCCAACCGCCGCGCCCATGTTAAATTCCACCGAGCGAACGTTGGTACACCCGGCCATGAAAGCGGGCGCGGGAGTGAGGGTCGGGTAGGCTGCAACAGTGGGTTCCTTAAGGGCGAAGGGTCTTCTACACAATGACCAATCGGTGAGGACTGGGTTTTGGGGTCAACCTGCCATAAAGCAAGAATTATTAAGATGGTTGAGTGAAAATTTCCGAGGTAAAGAGGCTTGCGCTGCCCTACTTATGAGCCTACGGCTACGGGCCTACGGCTACGGGCCTACGGCTACGGGCCTACGGCTACGGGCCTACGGCTACGGGCCTAGATTTCGGGAAGGGGCCAGCCGAAAAGGCTCTGGAAGGCCGTCGCGACCACGCGCACCCGCACAAAGGCCCAGCTTTTATCGTATTCCGCCTTCATGCTGCCGAGCGAACCGCCCGAAAAAATCTGGGTCTTGTAGTCGGCCCATTCGGCTTGCAAAGCGTCGAGCAGTTCCTGGGGTTTGACTGCCTTGACGTTCGGCAGGTTTTCCTTTTTCTCCGAGGTGTCGTCGGAATTAACCGCGCGGGCAGTGAAGATGTGCAGGGTCCGGCTGCTGGTGCCTTCGTCGTCCCCGGAGGCGCTTTCATCGCCGGTTGCCATAAAAGCGCATTGGGCCATCACCAGGTAGCGGCTAATCTCGATATTGACGCCGAAATTTTTGAGGGCTTTATCCCGGAAGGCCATTTCAAAGTCTTCCAGGTCGAGGATGTCGCTGGGCAGGCGGAATTCGGGCAGGCGGTAGGCTCGGCTGTTGGTTTGGTCCACTTCGGCCACCAGGCGCGCCCCGGAGAAAATCATCACCAGGAAGTTCCAGCCCTGCTCCGACTCGTGTTCAGCGGCGCGCAGCATTTCCAACTGGTGGTGCGACACCACTACCGGCAGCAAAATATTACGAGCCGCTCCGTACCTTTCTTCGATTTCACGTATTAACTGGTTCATAGTTTCCTCGAAAAGAACTAAACTGCGTTTTGCCGGCGAAGGGCTTATTTTAAAAAAGTTTGAACTCAAAAACAAGCGGGCGGCCTTTTAAAATCAGAGTTGAATCAGGCCGACCCGGATTGCGTACTTGATTAACTCGCCCCGGTCGTGGGCGTTGAGCTTGTTCATAAGACTGTAGCGGTGATTCTCGACCGTCTTGACGCTCAGCACCAGCAGCTCGGCAATTTCTTTGTTGGTGTGTCCCTGGGCAATAAGTTTGAGGATTTCTCTTTCGCGGTGGGTCAGGGTATCGTAGGCAGCGTCGCGTTCGTCGGGCGTACCGGCTTCGACCCGGCGCAGGTAATCCGTAACCAGGAGGCGGGCAATCCGGGGATACAGGTAGGTGTCGCCCCGGCTGGCGGTGCGGACCGCCTCGATAAGTTCGCAGTCGGCAGCCTGTTTGAGGACATACCCGGTGGCCCCGGCCTGCAAAATATTTACCAGGTATTCCTCGTTTTCGTGCATGGTGAGGACGACCACCTGGCATGCGGGCAGTTCCTTTTTAATCTGGCGGGTAGCTTCAAGGCCGTTTAAAAGCGGCATGGAGATATCCATCAGAATGACCGCAGGGCACAGGCGGCGGGCCTGTTCCACTGCCTCCCGGCCATTGGCGGCTTCACCGACCACGGTCATATCCGGCTGGGTTTCCAGCAGCGCCCGAATACCCTGGCGCAAGACAGTATGGTCGTCGGCCAGCAGGACAGTTATTTTATTAGCGGCTTCGCTTTTTAAGGGAGGGCCATTTTCGGGCATGCTGCAAATATCCGGTCTATAACTTTTGTTTAATATACGGAATTATAGCATACCTGAAAAGTGTAACACGAAAAGAGGAGTGGCTTGCGAAATCAGAGCAGCGTCGTTTAAACTAAAAACCCGCCAGCCCTAGACCATCGCCAGGGGTGAGTTATTGATTGCCATCTTGGATGGCCGTTCTTTGTGGTTACAATCGGCGTCGGCCAGGGCAGCCTGGGCCATCTTCAGTTCGTCACACAAACGGCAATATTCAAAAGTATCATTCCGAGTACGAGCGGTCGAAATGAACTGACGAATGGTATTTACCAATTCTTCAAGTTCACAGATTTCCATCTTAAAGCTCCTGGTCTGTCTTAGCTTTGCATCGGAAGTGTTGGCAGTTTGCTTCTGATACAGCGCGAAATTTACTAAATGACCCAACGGTTTTCAACAATCTTCGGAAAAGGTGGCCCCTGGTAAGGCTTGCCTTACCGCTGGTAAACGTTTTCTAACTCAATCTTCATCGCTCCAACTCGCGCCATTGCTAAGTTACAGGTATTATAGCACTCGTGTGTTGCAAAGCAATTACGATAAATCACTTTAATGGATAAATAAATAAGACCTAATGATAAATAATATATCCATTGATTTAGCCTATAGATAACACGTAATCCTTCTATAAGAGGGTTTAGTGTTTAATTTTCAGTGGGGAACAGGGTTTGGGTAAAAGGCGGGAGCCTGCTATAGTTAGCCTTTCTTTTACTAAACCCTAAACACTGAAAACTAAACACTTTATGTTACAATTGCCCCAAACTTAGAAACTTCTACCGGAAGGAATACCGTGATGACTCGAGGGGTTCCGGTAGCCGCGCTGGCGGCCCTGGTCCTGCTACTCTCCCTATTATTGACCGCGTGCGATACCGGGTTTGAAACGCCGGTGGTGGCTACACCTGCCTCCCTGTACACCACGCCCACGCCCACTATTGCGCCTACCGTCACGACCACCGCCGGGCCGGTAGTCTTAGCCAACGATATTCGGATTGGTTTGATGGGGCCTTTCACCGGACCGGGCGGAGCCTACGGGCTGGCTATCAAGCGGGGCGCTCAGATGGCCGTGGACGACTTTAACAAAGAAGGCGGCGTAAATGGCCGCAAGATTGCCCTGATTGAGCGGGACGACAAATCTAACCCGGCGGACGGCATTACCAATGTCAACGACCTGATTGAGAAAGAAAAGGTGCTGGCGGTTTTCGGGACGGCTAATAACCCGGTTGGGCTGGCCCAGGCTCCGATTGTCCAGAAAGCTAAAGTGCCCTGGGTTATTCCGCTGGCCTCCGGCACCGCTATTACCCGGGAGCCGGGCAGCCCCAGCTATATCTTCCGGGTGGCGATGGTTGACCACTCCCAGAGCCAGCTTGTGGTAAAGTTTGCGGCCACTCGTTATAAGAAAATTGCCCTGATTTACGAAGATTCGCCGTTTGGCGCGGATGGCGAAAACGATTTATCCGCCCAGTTCCAGGCCGCTAATATCACGCCGGTCCTCAGCGAGTCTTACAAGCCTAACGGCACTGCCGACGATTTTAAACCGCTGATTGCCAAGTTGAAAGACGCCGCGCCTGATCTTATCGTGGATTGGGGCATGGGTACCACCGCCGGGAACATCAAACGGGCCATGAAAGACCTTAACCTCGACTGTCCGCTGGTCGGACCCTGGAATCTTTCGGGACCGGACCTGCATAGCACGGCTAACGGCCTCGAAAATGATACTTACACAGTCCAGACTTTCTCCGTTGATACGCTCCTCCCGAACCAGTTGGACTTTATCAACCGCTACAAGCAGCAATTTAAGACCGACCAGGTCGATTTCCCCAGCGGCATTGCTCAGGCCTACGACGCGATGCGTTTGTTATGTCAAGCTCTCAAACAACCCGGCGCGGCTGAAAGTCGTGATAAATTGCGGACAGCCCTGGAAAACAGCGGGCCTTACGACGGGGTTATCAAAAAGTACGACCGGCCTTTCAGCGGCCAATTTCACGAAGCCCTGACTTACCAGGATTATTTCCTGGCGGTCTGGCGCGACGGCAAGATGTACCGCGTCAATATCACCAAATAACTTCCTAATAACAGGTCCGGTCAGGTAATGGTCATTCCGCGTCGCAAGCCGCAGGTCGAGGAATCGGGGTACCCGTTTAGGGTCCCGCTGGCGGAAGCACAAAGTTGCTTTGGGTTAAAGGCCGCGCCTTTAACAGGTCAAGCAAATCCAGAAACTGCCCCCCACCCTTTGTCACGCCCGCAGGTGCGACCTTCGGGTGCGAGCCTAGCCGAGTAATCTCCGCCGGTGGCGTTAGCATAGGTCAAGGGAAACGGTTCAAGTCCAGGCTTATCCAGCCGGAGTACAACCCGGGTTAGCAGCGGTATCCGGTCTAACCCTTGCACAAAAAGAGCGGCCCTGCCAACAAAGCCGCCCTCTCGCATTGATTCAATACGTTTAGCCACAAAGAAAATAAAAAGAAAATAAAAAGAAAATATTTAAGAAATAGAAATACTTTTAGAGGGAAATCCACAGGTGGACCCAGCGAGACAGCCAGGTGTCATTAGCCGGGCCGGGCTGGACGATTTTGGAGATACCCCGCCGCCCCAGCAAGGACAGCGCCACCTCACTCGCTTTGCCTCTGAAAGTAAGTTCCGGGGCCACCTCATCGCCCACGTTCGGCTCGATAGTGACGGCGTTCTTAGCCAGCACAACATCAAGCCGGTTGGCTTCCCGGTTCGGGTCGTTCGGTTTCTCAATAATAAAGCGGAAGCGGCCCCGCATGTTGCGCGAGCGGTTCAAATTTAAGCGTTTGGGGAACATATTGATAAGGCCAACCACCAGCAAGGCCGCCTGGTCAGCCCGCGGGACCGGGTTCTGGTCGAGGGCCGTGCGGATGTCCCAGGGATGGATAAACCAATCGAGCAAAGCGAACCCGGCAAACTGGATTGCCGGGCAACTTCCCAGGTAGGGATGGGGAACCGGTTCGTCCCAATTCTGGGGGTCGCGCTGCTCTAAAAGTTGCAAAAGCTGGCCGGAGGCTTCCTCGAAATCCCGTTTTAACTGGGCCAGGGGCAGCAGGGCCGCCCGCTTGATAGCGCTATCCTGGTTGGCCCCGGCCATATTAGCCGGTTCGAAGGCGCCTTCGGTCTGGCCGTTTGCGGCTTCTTCCAGGCCGCGCACCAGCATTTCCGTCATGTCAATCAGGTGTCCAATCTGGTCCCGGACGCTCCAGCCGGGACATGCCGTCGGCTGGGCCAGGTCGGTAGGCGAAAGGGAAGACAGCAGATTTACAATATCGGCCTGGCTTTCCCTTAAAACGGGCAGCAGCCTGGCGGCTCTCTCCGCGCTGACCGGCAACGGTTGGGTTTTGCTCATAAAGACTTCCTTTCACCACGATGGGCTGGCGGCTTGGCTTAATACTTGCTTGATACCAGCTTCATTACTTACAAGTAGAGCTCATAAATTTAGCCCTTATTTTACCAGTTAGTCAGCATATTGCAAAGGCCTTATAGATGGCATAATTTAATTATTCTTTTTTGGCATATTTCTTGCCCCTTAAAGCTTTAGTATGGACGGCCGCTCCTTTTGAGAGGGTTTATCGGTTCATATCAAAAGTGTCAATAAGGGTTTGGGGTACCTTGGCCATGAGCAATGGCTCTTTTTCTTTTGAAAATATTAATCCTCCCAACTTTCCGCCTGTAACCCACGACTCCGGCAGCCGGGTGCTTATTAATGAGCGTTACGAAATTCTGGAATTAATCGGCCAGGGCGCGATGTCACGGGTTTATAAGGCGTTGGACCCCGTCCTTGACCGCCTGGTAGCGGTAAAGTTGTTGCGCGAAGAATACGGCAGCGATACGAATTTTGTCGCCCGGTTCTTGCGGGAAGCCCGGGCGGTTGCCAAAATTTCCAGCCCTAATATTGTGGATATTTACGATTACGGCCAATTTAACGATACCTATTTTATCGTTATGTCTTACGTGGAAGGTACCGACCTTAAGAATATTATCCACCTTGAAAGAGTCCTGCCGGTTGACACGGCTGTAAACATCACCGCTGAGGTGCTGGTTGGGCTGGCCGCCGCCCACAGCCAGGGGATTATCCACCGGGATGTTAAACCTCAAAATATTCTTATCCGCTCTCGCGATGGGGTCGCCAGGCTAACCGATTTTGGCGTGGCTTATGCCCTGGACGGCGCTCATATTACAACTAACGGCATGGCAATTGGCACGGCTAATTATATGGCTCCCGAACAGGCCAGCGCCGGGCCGGTCGGGCCTTACACCGATCTTTATGCCCTGGGAGTGGTCCTCTTTGAAATGCTGTCGGGCCGCTTACCTTTCCAGGGCGACTCTCAAATGCAAATTATGATGCAGCACGTCAATAATTTGCCGCCTACCCTGCGCAGCCTCGGCGTGCCGGTTTCGCCTGAACTGGACGGGTTCGTTCAAACGGCTTTAGCGAAAGACCCGGCGCAACGCTTTCAGAGCGCCCTGGAAATGCGAGAAGCCTTGCTAACCATCCCGCTACACGGCGAGTTCGGCGGTTATGGTTATGGCGCTATTGAACCGCGGCAGACTTTACAGAACGTGCCCGCGGTTGGCTTTTATGGCCCTCAAGCGGCGCCCGAGCCGGCTATCCGGCCTGCCCGCCGCCAGGCGGCTTTCCTGCTCCCGTTAGGGTTGGGTATATTATTGTTGGCCGGTCTAACGGTTTTAGGGCTGCTATTTTTCTCCAATAACGCTAATTCAACTCCTACCGCCCAGGCCGTCCTGCCGGTAGTGGCGCCTGATACCGGCTCGGTTGCGGCGGCTACCCCTACCATTACCAGCCAGCCAGCCCAAATTTTAC
>CADDZM010000286.1 GCA_902812345.1 Chloroflexota bacterium
AGTAATTAGTTGACTTATTTTGACTTTTTCCAGCCGGCGCTGGGCCTGCTGGACTTTATTGATTTGCCCGGCCTCATTAAGACTTTCGGCTACCTGGGAATTATAGCCATCATCTTCGCGGAGTCCGGCTTATTTTTCGGCTTCTTGTTACCCGGCGACAGCTTGCTTTTTACAGCCGGGGTCGTGGCTTCCGGGGTGCTTTTGCCCGGCGCGGACGGCCAACCGCTCTTTAATGTCTGGCTTCTGGCCGGTCTATGTTTCCTGGCGGCGGTTTCAGGCGACAGCGTCGGGTACTGGTTTGGCAAGAAAATCGGCCCCCGGATTTTCACCAGGGAAGAGTCGCTCCTATTTCATAAGAACCACATCCTTAAAGCCCAGGCGTTCTACGAAAAGCACGGCGGTAAAACGATTATACTGGCCCGCTTTCTACCGGTTGTACGGACCTTTGCCCCGATTGTGGCCGGGGTAGGCCGCATGCGTTACGGCACTTTTCTGGCCTATAACCTGGTCGGCGGCTTTTGCTGGACAGTTGGCCTGACTTTCCTGGGCTACCTGCTAGGTAACGCTATCCCAGCCGAACAAATAGACAAATATTTGCTGCCGCTTATTGGCCTTATCATCCTGATTTCGATTCTGCCGACGGCCTTCCACATTCTCAAAGAGAAGGAAAACCGGACTCAGCTTGCGGCGGCCTTCCGCAAATTTACCCGCCGCGAGAGCCAGAAACCGGCGGAGTAAAAGCCCCTAAAATTAATTCCGGTTTTGCCTGACACGTAAACCCTGCCTCCGGCAAGTACCAGGTTTATATAAAAAAACTAACCGTGCCATTTGTTATTCTGTAACCTGCCGCTTCTTTGATGCAAATCAAGTTTCACAGCGGGTTACAGAAACACAAAATTAAATTTCTCCCTTAACGTTGCGGAACCCGCAAACCTTCAAACTATTCCTGCCCCCCCGACCTTTTTACCGGGTATAAATAATTTCTCCCTTCCTTGTTAGAGTATAATAGGCGCGTTTTTTAATTTAGTTTGTGCAAGTCATGTCTGTCCGTGAAACTGGCGGGAATATTTTAGAGGGAAATGCGGGGAAAATTTGTTTAATTTGAACGAGCCGCCCGAATGGGACATTAACCGGGACTCGTATTTCGAGGTAGGCATCTACCAACCAAAGCATGCCCAGAATGTCGGCACGCTCTGGCGTTCGGCTTTGCAAATGGGAGCGAGTGGTCTTTTTACGATTGGCCGCCGCTACCATAGCCAGACCAGCGATATTTTCGAGGCTCCTAAACTTATCCCTTTGCGGCACTACCTGACTTTCCAGGATTTCCTGGATGACCGGCCCGAAAATATTCCGCTGGTGGCGATTGAGATGGGCGGCGAACGGCTGACCACCTTCAGGCATCCCGCCAGGGCTTTTTACCTGCTGGGCGCGGAAGATAACGGGCTGCCCGCCCGGGTGGTGGAAAAGTGTGATAAAGTGGTTTCGCTCGAAGCAGTTCGCCAGCCGTCATATAACCTGGCCGTGGCCGGCAGCATCGTGCTGTATCACCGCTGTTTTCTAAGTGAAAGAGGTTAGAGCGAGAGTTTGGCCTGGAATTGCTGCCCGAACTTCGACTAACTCTTGGAAGCAGGGCGGGACCGGACACCCAAAAAACTGAGAAAACTTAGTGGCGGTGACTCTCGCGCAATTTATACAGGATAACGGCTAGCTGTTCGACCGTTAGCAGGCTGTAGCCTTTGCCGTCCAGCCAGACCAGGGCCAGGTTCATTTGCCTGGCGTCCTGCCCGGCGGCCAGAATTTCCAGGGCTTTTTCGTATTCGCTATTTATCCGCTCTTCAAACTCAAGGCATAGACGGGCAAAACCTGCCTCGCCAAAGGTAACCATGCCATCCTGGCGGGCGCTATCGGCCAGTTCTTTAATTGTGCTGTATTCGCTTATCATGTCAGTACTTCCTGGCGGGAAAACCTTTCCCGGATTTTTTACACAATATCATAAATCACCAGTTTTTGTGCCACGAAAAAGGCTGTTCACCTCATTTTATAAGGTAACAGCCTTTTAATTTTATGTAAATAGGAACCCGGTAAATAACGCTTTTAGGCTTCTGTTTTTGCGCCCTTCCGGCCGCCAATAATGACTTCGTGCTTGCCGTGAAGCTCGTTGAAAGCTATTTCGCGAGAGGCTGCGCGGGGTTTTGCCCTGCTGGTAATCCTCCACCCTGGAGAAAAGTTTATCTAAAGACGGGCTTACGAAACCTTTAGATAAGAAATCGAAGGAAATCCTCGCCGGGGAAACGCCCGTTGAACCGGACCTGGAAATTTTACAGGTGTGACTATACGACTATTCCCATCTCAACCAGGCCGACAAAGAGAAAATCTGGCAGATAGCTACCAGAAAGGGTTTCGAAAGACCGGATTTAATGAACATCAAACCCCAGGAACCAGACTTTACCGACAAACTGCTGGAAGATTGGAAGCGTGAGCGGCCTGAAATAGATTAAAATCTTTTTGCGCTCTTTGGGCGGTTGGAGCGGGCAGGCCGCTCTTTCGAGCGGGACGTGGAGCGTTCCCTCAGTCTACATGGCCTGAAAGAAAGCGAGTTCGTGGTGTTGGCGGCCTTGCGGCGCACCGGCCCACCCTACGCCCTGACCCCTACCGACCTGTTTAAATCTCTCCTGATTACTTCCGGCACGATTGCCAGCGACTGCGGGCGCGGGCTACCGGGCGGCCTTCCCGGCTAATCTGTTGCAGCCGTTCGAATTCGCCGTTGGGCAGCGTTTCCAGCCAGGTCCGGACTTCCAGTTCCTGGCCTAACAGGGCATAGTCGAGGTATTCGAGGTCGTAGTGAAGCGGCAAAAGGGCGCCTTTTTCGATCAGGCGGGGAGCCGGAGCCTCAGCCTGGGCTTCCCACCCGGCGTTGTCCAGCAGATCGAGATAGGCGGCGTTGTTCATGTGGGCCTGGATGTCCAGGTCGGAAAAGCGCACCTTATGGCGGTAAATTGCGGGTGGGCGGCCCGGCCAGGCGGGCCATTCGGAGCCTTCCACGATAGGAGTCGGACCGCCCGGCCAGAAGTAATCCACGAAGTTAGCCGGGAAGCGGGCCGGGCGGCCGTTCGGTCCCAGGTAGACCCAGACCGTGTAGCCAGTGACGGCCGGTTCGCCGGTTTCGAGACGTAATTCGTACTTTCGCTGGGAGGTAACTTTACTGACGCCGCCCACGAAGGTTTTTAAATTCAGGTTGGCGTAGGCCGGGACAGCCGTGTGGAAGTCTATAACGGTCCGGCGAGTTATCCAGTTGCCGCCATCGTTGAGGTTGGCCGAGTTGTAGTGCAGCACCGCGATGTCCTGTAAATAGCGCACTGCTGCCGCCGGGGTCAGGAACCCATAGAGGCTGCATTCGTCATAGCGGACCTGGTAATTCTTTGTAAAACTGACGGTATTCTCTGGCATAAAATCTATAACCTTTAAATTAGTCCTTCTTATCTTTAGGGTTATTATACCCCGATTTGCCTGTTAATTCACAAGCCGCAGCCGAGTGCAAAGCGGCCCTGAAAGGTGTAAACTAAGCCGGTTCTACATTCCCTGGAAGTTAGTGTGGCCTTAAAGATGGATTTATCTGGAATGGTAACCCCGGAAAACAGTAAAGAAACTGATATAGAAACCAGTATAATAAAAGTTGATATTGCGATAGTCGGGGCGGGTCCGGCCGGGTTGGCGGCTGCCCGGGAGGTCTCGGCGACCGGGGCAACAGCCGCAGTCCTTGACAGCTATGCCCGGCCCGGCGGCCAGTATTTCAAGCAGACGCCCCAGACTTTCCGGGCGAAACGGCCCGGTCGCTTGCACCACGATTACGCCCCGGCCCAGGCTCTTTTTGGCGTGGCCGAGGCCAGCCCGCGCCTGACCCTGCGCACCAACACGACAGTCTGGACTGCTTACGGCAGCGACAACGGTTTTTCGCTGCATTGTTACCGGCCCGGCGAGAGCAGCCTGGAGGTACGGGCCAAAAAAGTTATCCTGGCTCCCGGCGCGTATGACCGGGCTTTGCCGTTTCCGGGCTGGGATTTGCCAGGTGTAATGACCGCCGGGGCTATCCAGACCCTGGCGAAAAGCCAGAGGGTCTTACCGGGCCGCAGAATTGTCCTATCAGGGTCCGGGCCGTTCCTGCTGCCGGTGGCGGCTTTGCTGGCTGAAAGCGGGGCAAACCTGGCCGGCGTTTTTGAAGCGACCCGGCCTGTAGTTATGCTGCGGTACGGTTCCGCCGCCTGGAACGGCCGCGCCAAACTGGGTGAAGGGGCCGGGTATTTGCGGGTCTTGCGCCGCTACGGCGTGCCTTACCGGTTTGGCCGGGCGGTTGTCCGGGCCGAAGGCGCGGGCCGGGTCGAGCGGGTGAGCGTGACCCGGCTCAACCCCGACTGGACCATCATGCCGGGCAGCCTTGAAACCCTTGAAGCGGATACCGTAGGCGTCGGGTATGGGTTCACGCCTTCGACGGACCTTTCCCAGCTTTTCGGCTGCGAACACCGCTACGAGCCTACTCAAGATGCCTCTTTCGCGCTCCACGATGCCCGCCAGCAAAGCACGAAGCCGGGCGTTTTTGTCGCAGGCGAAATTTGTGGCATTGGCGGGTCGGCGGTAGCCCTGCCCCAGGGCGCGATTGCCGGGCTGGCCGCCGCTCTCGACCTTGACCCATCTTTAAGCTCAAAGAGCGAAGCTAACTCACGCCTGGCGAGATTCCAGGCCGAAGCCCGCCAGGCCCAGGCTTTCGCGGGGACGCTCAACCGGATGTTTGCCCTGCGGCCAGGCTGGCAGAGTTGGGCCACACCTGAAACGATAATTTGCCGCTGCGAGGAAGTGACGCTAGGGAAAATCCAGACGGCCATTAATGAATTTGATTTGAAAAACGTTAAGGCGGTGAAGCTGACCACGCGCTGCGGGATGGGTCTGTGTCAGGGGCGGGTCTGCGGCCAGGCGGTCAGCAGTTTTACGGCCAGCCTGACCGGGCGCGACCCTGCCGAAACCGGCTCCTTTAGCAACCGGCCTATCGTCCGGCCTGTGCCTTTAGGAGAACTGGTGCAATAAAAAGCTGAATGTTTTAGAAAAAATTCTGGCTGGGATACAGGACGAAAAGGTTCCCGGAACCCGAAACCATTGTCACGCCCTCTGGGTGCAAGCGAAGTCGAGGAATCTCAGCGCCGTTGGCGAAAGCACCGGGTTTGCTTTACTGCGTTGCCTCCTGGTAAGACTTGGTTTACAGAGGACTGCGTGGGGGCTTAGGTCTGTCTTTGCCCGTTTTGCTTAAGAATTGCAAAATGCCAGGATTTTCGTTTGGTTCGTTTACTGCTGGCTAATGACTACTTCAAAGTTTCGAGAAAAGATTTGGACGATTTGAGGATAAAACCGTCTTATGAAGCGGCGGAAATAGAGCGCGGCGAACCATTCGAGTTCAGCTTTGGCGGCCAGCCCGTCATGGCTTATCCCGGCGAAACGGTCGGGACCGCTTTGCTGGCGGCAGGTATTGCCACTTTCAGGACGACTCGCCAGGGCGGACAGCCCAGGGGTATTTTTTGCGGCATCGGCATCTGTTTCGATTGCCTGGTTGTAGTGGAAGGCCGCCTCAACCAGCGGGCTTGACTGACTCCGGTCACCCCCGGTTTGCAGGTAGAACCGCAGGCAGGCGCGGGCCAACTCGACCCCGCAGCCCTGTAATAAACTTTATTTAAAATTTTTTAAAATTGTGCCGGAGGAAGAAAAGTGCGTTTTGACAAACTAATTACGGCGGTAGACTCGCATACCGAGGGAATGCCGACCCGCGTGGTGACAAGCGGTTTCGGCCCGGTGCCGGGTAAGACCATGTTTGAGAAAAAGCGGTATGTCGAGGAAAAACTTGATTACCTGCGTACCCGCCTGATGTTCGAGCCGCGCGGCCACAGCAGCATGTCAGGCTCGGTCCTGCTTCCCCCGACCGACCCCGAAGCCGACCTGGGTGTGGTCTTTATTGAGGTAAGCGGCTGCCTGCCTATGTGCGGGCACGGTACTATCGGCACCGTTACAGTTGCCCTGGAAACCGGCCTTATTCCCAGCGCCGAACCAATCACCTATGTCACGCTCGATACTCCGGCCGGTCTGGTCCGGGCCGAAGCTACCGTTGAAAACGGCAAAGTCAAACGGGTTAAACTCCGCAACGTCCCGGCTTTTCTTTACCGCCAGGATGTAACCGTAGACGTGCCGGGCTTTGGCCCGTTGACGCTTGACCTGGCTTATGGCGGTAACTTCTACGCCATCTTACCCGCCGAAGCGGTCGGGCTTTCCCTCGACCCGGCCCACACCCCGGCGCTTATCCAGGCCGGTATGACGATAATGGCGGCGACTTCGCAGCAGGTCAGGATTGAACATCCGGTCAACCCCGGCATCAACGAGCTTAAACACGTCCTGTTCACCGGCCCGGGTCAGGTCGAAGGCGCGGACGCCAAAAACGCTGTTATCATCTACCCCGGCACAGTGGACCGTTCGCCCTGCGGCACCGGCACCAGCGCCCGCATGGCCCAACTTTTCGGGCGGGGCCAGCTTGGCCTCAACCAACCCTTTGTCCACGAAAGCCTGATTGGCACCACTTTTACCGGCGAACTGGTCGAAGAAGTCTCCCTGACGCCTGAAATAAAGGCCGTAATCCCGACCATTGCCGGGCGGGCCTGGATTACCGGGTTTAACCAGCTTGTCCTCGACCCGGAAGACCCTTTCCCCGCCGGGTTCCTGGTAGGCTAGAAGTAAAGTTAGCGGTAAAGGGATTAAAGGGAGTAAGTTGAAGGATGGTTGAGAAAAATTCACATTGTTCGTATTGTGGGAATGCTTTCGCGCCTGACCAGCCCTGGCCTCGCCATTGCGCCAACTGCGGCAATATCACCTACCGCAACCCCATTCCGGTTGCTGTGACCCTAGTGCCGATTGACGACGGCCTGCTGGTAATCCGGCGGGGAGCCGGGAACGAACGGGGTGTCGGAGAGCTTGGCCTGCCCGGCGGCTATATAGACTTCGATGACGAAAACTGGCAGGCGGGGGCGGCCCGTGAGGTATGGGAGGAAACCGGCTTGCGGATTGACCCGGGCGAAGTGCGCGAGGTGCGGGTTTTTTCGGGCGGGCATGGCACCGTCCTGATTTTTTGCCTTGCAAAACCCCGGACGTTCGCTGATTTGCCGCCTTTTGAAACCAGCAGCGAGGCCACCGAGCGCCTGGTAATCACCGGACCGGAGCCAATGGCTTTTGACACTCATACCCGGGTAGTCCGGGAATATTTCGAAGGCCGCTACCGCTAATTTCCGGCCAGGTCAGGGGCGGGCCTGCCAGGGTTTCGCCATCGAACGGTTGCGAAAAATGCCCTGGGTTTACCTGTGAAAAATCCTGGCAAACCCGTATTTAAAGAAACGAGATTAGTTTAATATATTCATCAACCCCTAAAATACGATGTCCTTTACTCCTTTTCGCGGTACTTTTGTAGTACTTTTACCAATCCAGGATTTTAACTTTACTCCTATTCTCGGCAAATTTGAAGAAATTTTGAGTTCGTAGCTCCTCAATTCCTACTTGAAAAGCAGCTAACTACTTATTGAGTCCCTGGAATAGGTTTACAACAGTCCTAATCAAAACTCCTATTTTTCCAAAAAACTACAGGCTGTAATCTCTTTTGTAAGGTTCTTCGTTTATGATTGGGAATCATAAGATACTAATAAAGCAAGCCGTCTTCTAAGGCTTGCAAACTCAGAAAAAGGCAAACCAACTGCGAGGCTGGGACGCAAAGCCATGGAACTCTAAGAGTTAGCCAGGCTACCTGGGGGGCTATTCATTATTTTCTTGCCTCCTATGGGACCACTAGTTTATTTGGAGGCAGATGCAGATAATGAATTCTTTTTATTTCTCTTTTTTTAACCCCGTTAAACGGCAGCCTAAATTTTTCTCTTTCGCGAATATTGCTTTAGTCCTCATGCTCGTAACCGCATTGGCCGCCGGTTTTTTAACCTCGGCCGGTTCCGCCAGCGCCGCTAGCTTTACTGACTCCAACTTTGAAAAAACCTGGCAGCAGTCGGATGGCCCGGTGTCCGCCGGACAGGCCAACCGCTCCTGGCTGTGGGGCCAGACCGTTTGGGCCGGCTACGAAGGCTACGACCAGGCCAAACCCAACG
>CADDZM010000287.1 GCA_902812345.1 Chloroflexota bacterium
AGGGCTTGCAGTATTTCTTCTAAAAGAAAAATTACTCCATCGTCTTCGTCAAAGTCGTCTTCGCTGTCACCGTCAATATCAAATGCTCCTGTATCGTTGTTTTCCATAATAGCGGCCAGGGTTGCTGTATCAACGTTACTTAACCCCGGTAGCCCGCGCCTACTTCGAGAGCTGCCACCGCCATTGCCCCCGAAATTCTGCTCAAGCATTGCCCGCAGGGCATTGCCCAGCCCGCCCGGACCCGAAACTGGAACAGGTAAGGTCTCCATGAGTACTCCGGTCGTGGGCGCTGAACTTAATTTTATTCCTTCCCCGAAAGCCAGACCGAAGCTTTCAAGATGCTTCCTGAACCCCTCAAACCGGTCCCGCCGGACCAGCGCCAGTCCTGGCCCGATTCGCCCGACCAGGGCATCTTTTAACTCCGGCACTCCCAATATATCATCCAGCAATTCCGAACGCGGCACCTGGACGGCTATAACGGCTTCCTGTCCGAGCTGGTTTTGCGCGCCATCTGTATACTCGCCGAGCCAGCCTTTGAGGGCCAACCTGGTTTCAGCCGGTAAAGAAACCGGCTGGTCCTGTGAGGGCCTGGTCTGTAACATCGCCGTTTCAAACCGGGACTTTCCCTTTGGCGCGTTAACCACCGTCGCCGGGGCAGGTAACCAGGCCTCACAGGTCTGCTTGATTGCCGCAAAGGTTAAACCCAACCGGCGGGCGCGTCCAGCCACCTCTGCCGTAAGCTTGAAGACAGCGTGCCGGTCCGCAACTTCCCAGCTTGCCAGTTCGGCAAACTGCCCCAGCCGGTAAAGCTGGTAAGGAGTGGCATTTTTTACTTCGAGGGTATAAGCATCCTTGAATGAGAGAGTACCCTTAACAAGCTGGGCTGTATTAATAACCGGGATGGAAGTTGGAGTGGCAGCATTAGCTCTGGTAGCGGTTGAGGTAGAGGCGGTTTCAATTGCCGCCAGGCGGCGAGCCGCTTTGTCGGCAACACCGGCTTTGACCAGGGCGAAATTAGGGCCCAGCCGGTGCAGCACCAGCCCCGGTTCTGCCGCCAGTAACCGGTCCAATCGGGCCGGGTCGCCCACTTCAATTACGGTCGCATCGCCTTGCAGCACCAGCCGTTCGAAAGAGGCTGCCCAATCCTGCAGGCTCGTTTCAATGTTCTGGGATACCGGTACCCGGCTGTTATCCCGCAGCAGGTTTAACATCTCTGTCATGGTCATGCCGCCGCGCAAGCCCTTTAAAACGCTTTCTTTCGAGATGCGGTACTGGGCCACATCTCCCAGGTTCATCTGGGTGGCGAACTCTTCCAACCGGCGCAGCAGAGGCAGGTGCTGGACCGGGTTGAGGACCATTATTTCAAAGTTGGGCTGGACGATCAGCGGCCGGGCCAGTTCGGGCGCTTTCTGGGCCAGTTCCGCCAGTTGCTGCCGGGCCGCTTCTTCTTCAGCGGGCGGTTTTCCGCTCAGGGCCGCCACCCCGCTCGGCGTAAAGCGGAAAGCCACCGGTCGGCGGCTCTTTTCATCCAGGCCAAGCTCGGCCAGACCGAGCCAGTTCCAGGCTTCGCCCAGCACCAGCGCGACCCATTCGCCTTCCACCCAGTCCCAGTCGCGGTCGAGACTAAGGGCCCGGCTGGTGTCGCCTCCGTATCTATTTCGTTGCAGGGACGGATCAACCGGTTTTATTTTGCTGATGAATCCTTTGTAATAGCCCCGGCCGAAGTCGCCCCGGTAGGAATAGTAAGAGCCGTAACTCGAAGTTTCTGGCTGGTAACTGTGGTACATCAGGATTTCATAAGCTTCTTCTTTCAAAATCCCTAGAAGTGAGCTAAAATCGAGCCAGCCGCCCTCTAACCCAACCTGCGGCAAACGGCTGCTCTGATACAGTTCCTGGAGAACGGTTATCAAGCGGTTGCGGCCGCTCTGCTCCTTTGCAATACTCGGAATCGAACTTTCCGCCGGGTCGAAGGTGTAAAATTGGAGGCTTTGAATGCGGGTAAATTCCACAAGGCCGGATTTTGCCCAACTCTTTAGCAGCAGTTGAACCTGTTCGTGACTGGGCATCTGGAAAAACCGGCTCAACTGCGGGCCTGGTAGCACTCCTGACGTTTTTTCGTCTACCCGGAGCAACCCGGCTTTCAGGAGAAGCTGCCACAAGAAGTTCAGGTGCGGCAGCTCATCCAGCTTTTTGACTTCCTGGAGTGACTCTTCATCCTTGAAACTTAAAAGGGCGACCAGTTTTGTGAAATCGCGTTTACCCAGGTCACCCGATTGAAGCACCTTTGGCCGGTTTTGCTCGACATAGCGGGTAAAAGTAAAGAGGTCAGCTAACAGCGTTTCAAAACGCGGGCTTTCAACCGGTTTCGGCTCTGAATGGCCGCTAAAAGGTTGCAGCGGAACAGGCTGTAACTCTTTTTCGAGCTTCGGGTCGATCTTGAACATGGCGATAACCCGGGGCAGCGCCCAGACCACCTGCTCATAGCCGGGTGGTGGGGCGCTGTAAGGCGGGTTCAAGGAGCCGGGAATTTCCAGGGAGTGTTTGTTATAAGCTCCCTCAAAACTTAAAGTAGTGCCGTTTCGGAAGGCATAAAGCGCCAGGCCGTTACCGATCAGTTGCTGGATGGCACTCGCGGCATAATCCGGGCCGTACCGGGCGCTGAGTTGCTGCTTGAGAGAAGGAAAGGTCAGCACGCCGTCCACGCCGCGCATGACCAGGCGGGCCAGCGCTTGGCGGCCCGGTTCCGGTAAGTTTTCGAGCGATTTGCGTAAATATTTTTCGTCGAGGAAGATTCTGGCAAGCGCCTTAAGGTTAGCATCTTTGTGAGAATTAACCTTCTGGCCCCGCCCCAGCAGCATTTTCTGCAGGGATTGAGAATTGTAACTGTCGAGAATAAAATGTAAATGCTGTTCGGTTAGATTTTTTGATACGGGAAAAGTCTTCCCGGCGATTTGTAAAGAAAGCATATTTTAAAATTCCATTCAAGCAGAGAAGGTAAACCTCATAAATCTAAACGCTGACCAATCTAAACCTTGACCACTTTTGGCTCGTAGCCTTTTTTGGTAAGGATTTTAACCAGTTCGTCCTGCCGCTGGTGATCGACCATAAGGGCGGTTTCTCCCAGGCGGCGCACCACAAAATTAGCCAGGACAGTCGTACTCAAAACTTCATCAAGCAGGGCCGGGCTATTAAATTCAAGCAGCAGCAACTGGCGATGGACCGTTACTTCTTCCGGCTTCACAGCCGATGCCAGCATAACCGGACTTGAATTAACATCGACCAGCACTTCGGCAGCGCTTTTGATAGTTTTTGTAGTCTGTTTCAAATCGGCAGCCTTTCCGGGACCGGACGGTCTTCCCCTTGGCATGGCGTCGGTTAACCCCTTTCATCATTAGCCCTGAGATAATAATCGAACACTTTCGACCACCCTGACGGGCGTATTTTACCAAAAGCAGCATTAAATGTATATAAGGTTTAAGTGTCCTGCGTGAATTTTTGCTGGATTGTTTCAAGGCTGTCCTGGTCCTAAAGAAAATCCTTTTTCTCTTCCGCCACCTTTCGGGCTATTTTATAAGCCGGAACCAGCAATTCGGCCAGGTTCTGCTTACCAACCTTGAAGGGTGCCTCTCCCAGTCGTTTGAGTACAGCATTTTCAACTTCCGGTGCAGCCAAATTGACTCTGAAATCAGTTAGCTCTTCTCCAGCCTGCCAGAAATTGTCCAGGCAACTTTCCAGCAGTTTAACTTCTTCCTCGGGCAAAGTAGTAGCGGCAAGAGCAGCCTCCAGCTCCGGTACTTCGTCATCTTGCCCGACTTCATCATCCCCAAAGGCCAGCCTCTTTTCCCGTAAGGCGGCGATAAGGGTTTCTTTGGTCCGGCCCCGCAGCTTGAAGATGAGGAACGGGTCTTCGTCGAAGCGGTCGGCCATCAGGTAGTAGACCGCCGCGATATGCTTACATGGGTTGGCCCAGTCCGGGCAACTGCAATCCGTTTCCAGTTCGTTCGAGGATTTTGGGAATAAGGAAACTTTCGCCGTTTGGAAAGCTTCCTCGATATTTTGAGGCATTTCCCCGGCCAGGAGTTTAGCCGCGAACAGTGCCTGCGCCGCCATCGCCTCCGTTACCGCTTCCCATTGCCGGTCGGTGAGGGACGGCAAACTGATTTCAACTTTGTACGGCCGGGGTTGCGATCCTTGCACCTTTGCCCTGACGGTGCCGGGTTCAACGTCGAGCGAAACGACCTGACCTTTACGGGCATAAGAACGGCCCCGTGTCAGCCGCGTACCCATGCCAAAAGACTCCAGGGTGCCGATCCAGCGTTTCGACCACCAGGTTTCGCCAATCGTCCCCCGTTCACTTTTTGTCTTGAGGCCGTTCTTGACCTCTCGTGGGCTGCGCGGCTCGTAGTACGGCCCGTCATCCCACCAACCCCAATTGTTACGCGGCATAGTGTCCTACCTCTAAACTAAACATCTTTCCTTTTTGTAAAGCCGGAACTCGCACCGATTCGGCCTGCCCATGGGTCCATAAGTGCTAATCCCCAACTGCCGTTTTATCCAGGGCGAAAAGCTCGCGCAGTTCTTTGTTACTCAGCTCGGTAACCCAGTTCTCGCTTTGACCCACAATGCTTTCAGCCAGCCCCTTCTTTTGCTCGATCATAGTATCTATCCGTTCTTCCAGGGTGCCGATACAAACGAATTTGTGGACCTGAACATTCTTCTGCTGGCCGATGCGAAAGGCCCGGTCGGTCGCCTGGTTTTCAACAGCCGGATTCCACCACCGGTCAAAGTGAAAGACGTGATTGGCGGCGGTAAGGTTAAGACCGACGCCGCCCGCTTTGAGTGAAAGCAAAAAGATCGGCGGACTGCCCGGCCTGGTATCCTGGAACCGCTGGACCATTTCATCTCGTAACTTGCGAGAAGTGCCACCGTGCAGGAAAAGCACCTCGCGACCCAGCCTCTGTTGCAGGTAGGGTTTGAGCATGGCTCCCATTTCGGCAAACTGGCTGAATATCAGAGCTTTGTCACCCTCTTCCAACGCTTCTTCGAGCATTTCTTCAAGGCGAGAGAGCTTGCCTGAGCGGCCGGCCAGTTCGCTGCTGGTTCTGTCCCCCATAAATTGAGCCGGATGGTTGCAGACCTGCTTGAGCTTCAAGAGAGTCGCCAGGATAAGACCCCGCCGCTGGATACCACTGTCCTCGGCTTCTTCAATCTGGGCCACCATGTCCTTGACTACCGCTTCGTACAGGCTGGCCTGTTCCCTGGTCAGGTTGCACCAGACCTTCATCTCATTCTTTTCAGGTAAATCCGCTATGATGGTCTTGTCTGTTTTAAGGCGGCGCAGGACAAAAGGTTGAATCAGCTTTTTAAGCTGCTCGGATCGCTCTTTGTCGTGATACTTCTCAATTGGCGTCCCATAGCGAGTGCGAAATTCGGTCGCTGTCCCCAGGTAGCCTGGATTGAGAAAATGCATGATCGACCACAACTCGCTCAGGCGGTTTTCCACCGGGGTGCCGGTCAGGGCTACCCGGTAGCGGGCCTCAAGGCGTCGAACGGCCTGGGTCTGTTTGGCTGCCTGGTTCTTGATGTTCTGCGCTTCATCCAGGGCCACTCGTTCCCACTCGATACCGCTCAACTCCTGTTCGTCGCGGGATAAAAGTGCATAGGTGGTGAGGACTATATCGGCCTGGGCCACGGCTTCCTCAAACTGGGGGCCGCTCAGCCGCTGGTTGCCGTGATGGACCATTAACCGCAGGGACGGCGCAAACCGGGCCAGTTCCTTGGACCAGTTACCCACTACCGACATCGGGCAGACCAAAAGGGTCGGGCCAACTTTTCCGGTTTGGGGTTCATGCTCTTTCGCTTTAACTTTACCATTGCCGTTCTTTTCAAGGCTGCCCTCTCGCTCGTGAAGAAGCAGGCTTATTAGCTGGATAGTTTTGCCAAGCCCCATATCATCGGCCAGACAGGCTCCCAGCTCGTACTGTTTTAGAAAACTCAGCCAGGACAATCCTTTTAACTGGTAAGGACGCAGGTTTGCCAGCAGGCCGGATGGTTGAGGAATATCGGCAATCTTTGAACTCTGGGAAAGCCTTTCCAGCAGCTCCGCTATCCAGCCGTCACTTTCAACCCCGTTAACACTCAGCCCGCCAACATCATTCAGGCCATCCTGGCCTAAACCAAGTTTAAGGGCTTCTTCCAGGGTCATCTGACCCTTAGCGTGCTGCTTATCAAAGAAGGCAATGGCGGCTTCAATCTGTTCAGGGCGCAGTTCCACCCACTGGCCCCGCAGTTGGACCAGAGGCACTTTCAGCCGGGCTAACTTTTCAAACTCGGCCATGCTCAACGGTTGGTCGCCCAGGGCAACTTGCCAGTCGTACTCGACCAGCTTTTCCTTGCTGAGTAAGCCGCTGCTTGTTTTACCCTCGCCTTTGGTGGTCAAACGCAACTTTAAACCCAGTTTCTGGGAAGGCTTGGTCCACCAGGGCGGCAGTATCACACCAAAGCCGCTCTGTTCGAGCAGCGGGGCCGACTGGCGCAAAAAAGTGTAAGCCTCCTCGGTATTGAGCGTCAGGCCGACCGGGCGAGCCGATTTAAGGCTTTTTTCCAGCGTCGGGTACATCCTGGAAGCTTTACCCAGGTCGGCCAGCAGCCGTTCTTGAGGGTTCTCAAACTGGCGCTTGAGAAAAGTAAGCGTGCCGGACCGCTCTCGCCAGACCTGATCAGCCTCAATAAGCAGGCTGCGGTCGCTGTTTGCCTGTAAATAAAAAGTGAGCAGCCAGGGAGGCGGCGGGGCAGGGGTACGAGTCCTGTTTAATTTTCCACCAATGACTGTTTCTTCCCCATCACCCTCATCTTGCGATAAAGGCTCAAGCTTGAAACAGGTCCGAAATGGAGTGGCGCTGTCCACCGGCTTTAGCTGAGCAAGCCAGTCTTCCATTTGGGCCAGGAAGGTCTTCATTACACCAGGTAGGGCAGTTAGAACAGTTCCACCATACGAATATAGCCCCTTCACCAACTGCGCGGGTAAGTCACCGGTTGGCTTTTGGCGAATGGGTTCAGTTTTGGAAGAGGGTGCTAGCCCGGCGGCAGCCTGAAAGCTTTGTTGAAGGGTCGCTTCCAGGGTCCGGTTTAAAAAATCATTAAGGAGTTCAGAAGGTAAAACCGGGGCAGCAGTTTGTCCGGTGCCACCTGGCTTTGTAGAAGCAGCAAGATCTGGAATAAAAGCCCGGCAAACCGGCGGCATTGCTTTTTGTAGAGTTTCCAGGCGAGCCTGGTCAGCTTCTTCATTTAACCCTATTTGCCACCCGGCCCGGTAAGCTGCCTTTCCACCGTTTATAACCTTAAGGATAGCCGGTTTGAAATTCTGGCGGAGCAGGATTTCGAGGACGAATTTGGCGGCTTCCACCCAGAAACGGATAGAACCGCCAAAAGTTATATTATTACTGGAAGGCTCGACCGGGAGCTGTAACAGAAAGTCCAATCCCCGCTCGGGCGTAAAAGCCAGGCAGGGTATCTCCCAACCTGTCAAACCTGCCTTTCCGGCGCTAACCCTTTCCTGTTCAAGTATCACCTCGGGTGAGGGTAGCGGCCCACCTTTATCCGAAGGCAGCCTTAAAGTAAAATTTCCTGGTATTGCGCCATCAAAAAATCCATGTGGGATAAAGTTATGTAAAGTTTCTTTTAACTGCGCCGGATGGGTAGTAAAGGGATGCGAACTGACCTGGACCGTTTTAGTTCTTGAGGAATTTCTTCTGGGAAGGCTGGCACTTTTTGATTCTGTGACTAGATTAGAATCTTCTGCCCAGATATAGAAGGGGTATATTCCCAGGTTGGAATTGTCCCAGATAGCATGTAAAACTAACACTTGCTTATTTCTTTCAGTATACCGAAATAATATTTCTAGAGGTCTATTGGCATTCTTGATTTAAGCAAATTTACCAATCAGTCATTAGCCTGGCATACTATCAATCATTCCACCAGGTCGCAACCCCGGCTTCGAGAGCCTGCATAGCATCATCCATTGTAGCATAATGTGTTTCCCCTTCCCATACCAGACCGCCCCCGTTAACAGCCCGAACTAACGAGCGGCTGTATTCATCCTTTCCAATCTCGACCCA
>CADDZM010000288.1 GCA_902812345.1 Chloroflexota bacterium
TGCAGCCGTGGGCGTGGTGGCGGTACAGCGGAGAGCACCAGGCGCGTCCTGTAGGGGCGCACGGTTGTGCGCCCGTCCCCAGGGCGGCACACCGCCTGCCACAACCGACCAGGTCCGGCGCGGCCATACCGAGCGCCTCGACCGCCACCAGGGCCAAAGGCAGGGCCGTGGATGGAGTCGAAATTTCTTTTTAACTTTCGGTTTTGAGGGCCGCGCCGGTAATAATCTCGCGGAACTGGATCAGCGACCCGGTAAGCAAGGCCCGCGGCTCCTCACCCAGCAGCCGCAAGACCTGGGCTAACCGCTGGCCCAGTTCGTCCAGGCCCGCCCGCGTGACCGTCTCACCCGCCGCTGTCAGGCGAATGATAAATTTACGTTTGTCGGCAGGGTCGAGTTCGCGGCTGATAAAGCCCTGGCGTTCCAGCCCTTCGAGCAGGGTGCTGACCGTGTTCCGGCCCACCCCGATAAGGGCGCTAAGTTCGGAGGGAGCAAGGCCGGTCGCGTGTTCTTGCTGGTAGGCCCGCAGCCAGAACAAGACATTGAGCTTCGACCAGGAAAGCTCGTAAGGCCGCAGATATTCTTCGGCGTAAGCCATCATAATAGCCTGCGTCTTGAAGAGTTCGCGGGCTAACCTGAACGAACTGAGTTCGATGCCGGGCTGGTTCTTTAGAATGTTCCGGTAGAAGTTTTCGCCCTCGCCGAGCGCGGCTAACTTTTCCGGCGCAGCCTTCTTTCCCTGGGTTTCTTTGTTGTCTCTGGTTTCTTTTTCAAACCAGGCCGGGCCAGCCGCTTTTTTCGCCATCTCTCTATCCTCCTGATTGCCGCCATACTTTTTATTCGAAGTGTGCTAGTAAAATATCGAACTACTTCTGTCAATATGGTTCGAGGGTGAATTATTATTTGTATTTTTTATTAGAACGGAAGAGTTGTAACTTTCTAAAAAAGGGGTCCGGTGGTAAAATAAGAGGAACCTTTCGCTTGAAGGGTGGGGAGAGTTTCAGGGCTGTTTGGTTTTTCAGGTGGTAGACGTGCCCTGCCAGGTGTTTTATGAAAGGCAAGGTTATGCCAAATAAAGGTTTAGACCATCACAATCACGAAGCAAAAGACTCCGATAGGGTCTCGCCGCTTTTTGAAGAATACCTCGAATCCATCTTGAATATGACCACCGAAGGCCGCCCGGCTATCGGCGCGCGCCTGGCCGAACGCATGAACGTCAAACCGGCCACCGTCGTCGGGGCGATTGACCGCCTTAAAAGGGATAACCTGGTCACGGTTGACGAAAAGACCAAAGGCATTCATCTCACCGATGAAGGCCGCGAAATCGCCATCGCCCTTACTCGCCGCCACCGCCTGGCCGAAAGACTTCTGGTGGATGTGCTGGGCCTTTCCTGGGCCGATGCCCACGATGAAGCCTGCGAACTCGAACACGCCATCTCACCAAAAGTGGAAAAAGCCCTGACTGCCTTCCTGGGCAACCCTCAGACCTGTCCTCACGGCAACCCGATTCCCGGCAGCGGCGCGATTATTAACCCGCAGGTGCGACCGCTTCGCCAGGCTGAATTCGGCACCGATGTCCGCATCTCCTATATCAGCGAGGAAGCCGAACACGAACCGGGCCTGCTGCAATACCTGGAACAAAATAACCTGGTGCCGGGTACGACCCTGCACATCAAAGGAATTTCGCCCTTTGAAGAAAACCTGATTATGATTAATTCGGAGGGGCGCGAACTTACCCTGGGCACCAAGACGGCCCAGCGCATTTATGTGCTTCCGGCCTAGAGCTACAACTTTTAACCTATTGCCTGACGACGGCTATAAAAACCCGAAATAGAAACGGATAAGAGAAGCAATGATAAACGAGACGCGGTTGCGTGACCTTTTGTTGGAGCTTTGCAGTATTGACAGTGAGTCCCGCGAGGAACGCGAAGTGGCCCAACATCTCAAAAGCGTGATGGAAAGCCTCGGCGCCCAGGTCGAGATTGACGGGGCGGGCGAAGCGGTCGGCGGCAACACCGGCAACGTGATTTGCCGCATCCCGGCTAATTCCCCGGACGCGCCGCCGATTTTCCTGGCCGCGCACATGGATACGGTCGTACCCGGCAAGGGCGTCAGGCCGGTTATCCAGGGCAATATTATCCGCAGCAACGGCAAAACCGTCCTGGGCGGCGACGACAAAAGCGGTTGCGCCATTATCGCCGAGGTCTGCCGGGTGATGGTTGAGCAGAACCTTCCGCACGGCGGCATCGAGGCAGTCTTCACCATCTGCGAAGAAGTCGGTCTGCTAGGCGCGAAATTCCTGGACGTTTCCAAATTTAAATCAAAATACGGCCTGGTCCTCGACAGCGACGACATCGGTTTTCTTTTTACCCAGGCGCCCGCCTCGGACAAAATGAAGTGGACCATTTACGGCCTGGAAGCCCACGCCGCCATGGCCCCCGAACAGGGCATGAGCGCCATCAAGATTGCCAGCGAGGCGATTGCGAAAATGAAGCTTGGCCGGGTGAACCACCAGACCGTCGCCAATGTCGGCTCCATTCACGGCGGCGGCCCGGACAACATAGTGCCGAACCGGGTCGTGGTTACAGCCGAAGCTCGCTCGCTCACGGTTGAAGGGCTGGACGCGCAGACCCGCCACATGGACGAATGCTTCCGGGAAGCCGCCGCCAACTACAAAGTGACTATAAACGGGGTTGAAAAAACCGCCCGCGTCGAAAGCGAAATTCACCGCGAATACGACACCATGAACGTTAGCGCGGACAGCACGATTGTAAAACTGGTCCTCGAAGCAGCCAATAATTTGCACCACAAGGTCGAAACTCTTTCAATGATGGGCGGGTGCGACGCCAATGTTTTAAACCGCAAGGGGCTGGAAAGCGCCAACCTCGGCACCGGTATGCGCGCCATCCACACCGTCAACGAATGGCTCGACCTGAACGACCTCAACAAGTCGGCCAGCGTGGTCCTTGAAATCGTCCGGCTGAACGGTCTGGTAAAGGCGTAAAACTTTGGTAAATTTAGACGATATTAAACTGGCCCAGCGCCGCCTCGAAGGTATTGCTATCCGCACCCCGCTCATTCCCTATTCTCAGGATGATAACGAGGCGGGCCAACTTTACTTCAAGCCGGAAAACTTCCAGCCCATCGGCGCGTTTAAAATCCGGGGCGCTTATAACAAAATCGCTTCCCTGACGGACGAGGAGAAAAATCGCGGGGTTATTTCGTATTCCAGCGGCAACCACGCCCAGGGGGTCGCCTACGCCGCCCGCGAACTGGGTGTCCGCGCCACCATCGTAATGCCGGGGAACGCCCCCAGGGTCAAGCTCGATAACACGAAGGCGCTGGGCGCAAGCGTCGTCCAGGTGGGCAACGGCGGCGAAGAACGCCGCATCAAGGCCGAGGAACTGGCCGCCGAACACGGTTATACGATGGTCCCGCCTTATAATGACGAGACCCTTATCGCCGGGCAGGGTACGACCGCCCTGGAAATTTTAGAGGATTTGCCCCAGGTAAACACTATCCTGGTGCCTATCGGTGGCGGCGGGCTTGCCAGCGGGGTGGCGGTGGCGGTCAAGCTGACCAACCCGAAGGTGCGGGTTATCGGGGTCGAACCAACTATCGCCGGGGACGCACACGCCAGTTTCCGGGCCGGGCATATGGTGGAGTTCCCGGCGGAACAGGTCGGCCAGACTATCGCCGACGGCTTGCGGGCGCAGCACCTGGGCGACATCACTTTCGCCCATATCCAGAACTACGTGGACGACATTATCACGGTGAGCGAGGACGAGATTAAAGAGGCGGTCCGGCGGTTGGTCTTCGGGGCGCACCTGGTGGCCGAGCCGAGCGGCGCGGTCGCGGTGGCGGGTTATATGTTCCACCGCCACGAACTGCCCGACGCCCGGTTCAGTGTCGCCATTATTACAGGCGGAAACGTCGAGCCGCAAGTCCTGACCCGGATTCTAACCGAGCCGAGCATGGTCCCGGCCTAGAATTTTTAACCACCGCCTTACAAACTGCCTAACTTGATAATTTCGAAGGAAAGTAAATGGGGAACGCTCTCTTTTTGAAAGCGTTCCCCATCTGATTTTATGATCTGGTTAGTCGGCTGGAAAACCGTTATTAAGGGGTTGTGGCAGGGGCTTTACACCTGCCGCCGCTGCCTGGGCCGCTATCCTCACGACCTGCAAGAGCGCACCGAGTGGGGCACCCTCTTTTTCGTGCCGCTCGTACCCCTGCGCCGCGAACGCCTCCTGACCTGCCACAACTGCGGCTTCGTCACCAGACTTTCCAGGGCCGACGCCGAGCGGTTCCCGGGCGTTGAACAGAAAAAGTAATCAGAGGTAGTAGCCGGTAAACAGTTTTGCCGTTCACCCTAAATCTTTTAAATCAAAACTTGCTTTTCAAAAGCCCTGACTGACAATTTTTTACTTAACACTTAACACTTAACACTTAACACTTAACACTAACTAAAGAGCCGCCTTTATTCGGTCGGCGTTGCCGTTAAGCACGTCCGGGGTGGCGGCGGGAGCGTGGGCGAACGCCAGCAAATCATCACCGCGATAACGGGGGATAAGGTGCAGGTGGTAGTGAAAGACGCTCTGCATGGCGGCCGGTTCGCTGTTTTGCAAGGTATTCAGGCCGTCCGGTTGAAAGGCCGCCCGGATAGCCCTGGCGAGGCGGACCGCTACCCGGTTAATATCGGCGGCGGTATCCTCGTCAATGTCAAAAATATTGCGGGCATGCTCTTTTGGAATGACCAGGGTATGGCCGGGATTGGCCTGCTGCAAGTTTAAAAAGGCATAAACCCTGTCGTCCTCGTAGACCTTAGAGGAAGGCAATTCCCCCGCGACTATTTTACAGAAGATGCAATTCGGGTCTGCTTGGGTGGGCATTTGAAACTCCTCTTTTATTTTTATTCCCCGATGATTTTAACCAGGATACGCTTGCGGCGGTTGCCGTCAAACTCGCCGTAAAAGATTTGCTCCCAGGTGCCGAAATCGAGGCGGCCATTCGTCACGGCCACTACGACCTCACGGCCCAGCACCTGCCGCTTGATATGGGAGTCGGCGTTGTCCTCGCCGGTATCGTTGTGGCGGTATTGCTCGATAGGGGCATGCGGTACGAGCTTTTCCAGAAAAACCTCGAAATCGTGAAGCAGGCCCGGTTCGTCATCGTTAATAAAGACCGACGCGCTGATATGCATGGGATTGACCAGGCAAAGACCCTCTTTGATGCCGCTTTCTTCCAGGCAGCGTTCGACTTCCCCGGTAATATTGATGTAGCCGCGCCGGGCCGGGACCGTTAAATGCAATTCCTGGCGGTAACTTTTCATCCGCAAAAGGCTCCTGCCAAAGAGATTAAAAATTCAGTCGAGTAAAGAAAAGGTTTCTTCCAGGGTGTGAATCGCGCCTTTGGAAGTCAGTTGGCTGGAAAAGAGCTGAAATTCCTCGATTTCAAAGGGTTCGAGCTTGAAGAGGGCGTGACCGGCCAGGAACGGACCCAGGCGGCTCATGGGCGCGTTTTTAAGGCGAGCCAGGGTTATATGCGGCGAAAACTTGCGGCCTTCCGGCGGCACCCCGGCCTGGTTCAGGGCGCTATCCACCCGGCGGCGCAACTGCAAAAGCGGCTCGCTCTTTTCAATGCCGACCCATAGCACCGTCGGCGTCCCGCGCGGCGGAAAAGTGCCGACTCCTTCCAGGACCAGGTCGAAGGGGTCGAGTTGGACTTCGGTCAGAGCCCGGGCGATTTCCTCGAACTGAACTTTGTCCACCTCACCGATAAAGCGCAAGGTCAGGTGCAACTGCTCGTCCGGCACCCACTGAGTGTTTGGCAGGCCATAAGAAAGGCCGCTTAACTCGGCTTTGACCCATTCCGGTAATTCAATTGCGACAAATAAACGGTGCATAGGCTTAAAACAGGTTAGAAAACCCCGCCCTCGTAGACCGCCACGCCCATCGCCCCCGGCCCGAGATGGGTCGCCAGGACCGGGCTGAACTGGGCAATATAGACTTTTTCGCGGGGAAAGATCGGCGCAATCCGCGTCAGGATAGTTTCTATATCGTTGGGGCTGTTGGAATGCATGATAGCCATTTCTTCAATGTAGGGGAAATCCTCGATAAACTCGCAAAGACCTTCAATGGCTTTGGTGCGGGTGCGGGTGCGCTCGAAAGGCACGATAAGGCCTTCTTCGAGGCGAAGCAAGGGCCGGAAGTTCGAGGGCGGCGTTGGCCCCAGGGCTTGCTGGGCCTTTGAGTTGATGCGCCCGCTCTGCTGGAGATGCTGCATCGTTTCGGTGAAGAAAATGACGTGGGTCTGGAAGACCATCCGGTTGACCGAGCTGGTCAGCTCGGAGTGCATCACGCCCTGTTTGGCCCGTTTAGCCGCTTCCAGGGCGATAAAGCCAAGCCCGAGCGAGGCCGACTGTGAGTCTATGACCGTAACCTGGCTGGTTGGGGCCAGGATGTTGTTGCGGGCCTGGACCGCGGCCTGGTAGGTCGAACCGAGTTTGGCGGAATGGTGAATGGAAATAATGGTGTCGCCGTCTTTGAGGATTTTCTTATAGAGTTCCTCGAAGGTTTCGACTGCCGGATGGCTGGTGGTAGGCAAATCCAGGCCGGGGGGCCAGGCCGCCAGCCTCCGGTGAAATTCTTCGGCGCTGATGTCCAGCCGGTCCAGGTAAGTTTCGCCATTTATATTGACGTAAAGCGGCACGACCTGAATCCCATATTGGTGGATCAGTTCGGGCGGCAAATCACAGGTGCTATCGGTTACTATTCTAACGCGCGGCATTCTTCACCTGTCCTTGTTGGCGTTGGCGGTAAAAGCCGGTTGAGAAAGTTGAGAGATTGTTAATTTTAAAGGCCATGTTAAAAATAACCGGATTGGTCATTCCTTCGTTATTTACGTTACTTAGATTTTAATTTCCGCTTTGGCGCTGTTACGTTCCGTTTAATCCAGCCCGGCCAGCTTACTCGACCGAGATAATGTAGTGATAGTGCGGTTGCCCGCCCTGGACCAGTTCCACGCTCTGGCCGGGGTATTTCGACTGTACCTGGGCCAGCATCGTTTCAGCCTCCGGTTCGCTCACATCCTGGCCGTAATATAATGTTACCAGGTCGTGCCCGGCGGCGTCCATCTTTTCGAGCAATTGCCAGACCGCCGCTTCCTTGCTTTCGACCGCCACGCTTAACACGTCGTCGAGCAAGCCAATCCACTGGCCTTCCGTGACCGTGATGCCGCTAACCGTCGCGGTCCGCACCGCCCGCGTAACCTCGCCGGTCCGCACGTCGCCCATAGCAGCCTGCATGTTAGCGGCATTTTCGTCCAGGGAGGCTTCGTAGTTGAAGTGCGAAAGAGCTGTAATACCCTGGGGAACGGTCGCGGTCGGCACCACCTTGACCTGCTTATCGGTCAGGTTAGCGATTTGCTGGGCTACCATTACAATGTTTTTGTTGTTCGGCAAAATGATAACCGAGCGGCTTGGCGCTTTGTTGACGGCTTTGAGCAAGTCCTGGGTGCTAGGGTTCATGGTCTGGCCGCCCTGCACGACATAGTTAGCCCCGAAGTTCTTAAAAGCCTGGCCCAGACCTTCACCTGCCGCGACCGCAATCACCGAGACATTAGCGACCGGGGCGGTCTGGTCTGGGTCCTCGGAGTAGTCGGCCTGCTCCATTCCCTCGAAAGATTGCTCGGCTTTTTCGCTGTTTTTACTCTTGTTGAGGAAAGCTTCTTCGTGCTGGGTCTGCATATTGTCCAGTTTTATCTGGCCCAGCGAACCGAGCGAGGTAGCGTAGCTGATGATTTTGCCAGGGTCTTCGCTGTGAATGTGGACCTTGACCATCGTTTCGTCGCCGACGATAACGGCGCTCTGGCCCATCCCGACGAGTTTATCGCGCACTTCGTCAAAATCTATCGGGGCGGCGGCGTACATTATAAAGTTGGTGCAG
>CADDZM010000289.1 GCA_902812345.1 Chloroflexota bacterium
AATGGTTTTGTCGCATCCGCAGTTACATTTCAACTTTACGCAAGCAGGGGCAAAGTGCTTATGCTGCTTTGAGGCAGGCTTTTGAGGGCCAACCTTTGCTGCCTATTTTACCCCCTGTGTAGTTACAGGAGGATTACTTTACGGTCCAGAGTTTGACCGTCTTATCGCTGGAACCGGATGCCAGGGTTTGGCCGTCCGGCGACCAGGCTACTGCCCAGACGGTGTCCTGGTGCCCGGCCAGGCTAAGTTTATATTCGGCCCCGGCCCACCGAATGTTCCAATAAATCCGCACCGTATTGTCGCTGCTTGCCGCCGCAAGAGCCTGGCCGTCCGGGGACCAGGCCAGACTCCAGATGGCAAAATCATCATTGAAATCAGCGATCTGGGTGCCATCAGGGCTCCATACGCCCGCCTGGTGGCTGCCTTTGGCCGCGATAGCCAGGTCTTTACTGTCCGGCGACCAGGCTATAGAGTTAATCGGGTAGTGGTAGTTTAGGATGGTAGCGGTTAAAGTGCCGTCCACTTTCCATATCCAGACCCGAATATCGCCAAAGCCGCCGGGGACGGCAGACTGTCCGCTGGCCGCGATGTACTTGCCGTCCGGCGACCAGGCAACCTGGGAAATTGCGCCTTTTGGAATGGAGAGCGTTGAAAAAACGCTGCCGTCGGAATTGGTGATTTGAATCTGGGTTTCGCTCACCCGCCTGGCGTTATGGGTTGTTCCTTTCGGGCCGGGGAAGTCGCTAGTAATAAACCTGATGGCAGGGTTATCGCTTTTCTCCGGCCAGCCTATCGTATACGGCCAGGGCATATTGGTAATCACCACGGACGGGGCGATCCTGTTTAGAAACTTGCCGTTAGCGTCCCAGATAGTTAAAGTGGCATCGTCTGAACCGGCGGCCAATTGGGAGCCATCCGGTTTCCAGCCTATGGCCCGCACTTCCGCCGTTGCACCGGTCAGCGTTGCTTTTAGGGAGGCCGATAGCATGCGGACGCTCGGCGTGGCCGCCGGGACAATGGCTACAGTGCCGGGAATGGTGTTGGGCGGCCTGGAAGGTCCGGCGTTGGCCAAGGGATTTTTATCGCCGGCCGGTTTTTCCGGCTGAATAGCGGTCCCGATAATAAAGGCTATCGCCAGGACCGCTGCGATACCGAGGCCGAATTTTAACATGCGCGGGAAAGTTAAGACCTTGCGGCTGCTTTCCAGGCTGTCCGGGACAGTATCAATATTCTGGAAATCGTCCGTCTCCGGCATATAAGACGCCCGGGTGTTAGTCACCTGATTTTCAATTTTCTTCCATAAATCAAGATTGTCTTCCACCTTCCCGGCTTCCAGTTCCAGTAAAGCGGCTAGTTCCTGTTCAGTTATTAAATCCTGGTCATTCATTATTCTCCTCCATTGACTTTAGACCCCGGTTGGAAGCGGCCTCGGGAAGGTTAGGGCCGGGGCGGAGTTCGCCCAGTAAAGTTTGTAACTGGCGGCGGGCCGAGTGAAGCCGCCACTTGATGGTGCCGGGAGCGCAAGCAAGTTGCTCGGCAGTTTCCGCTTCGCTGAAGCCCAGGTAGAACCGCAAAACAATCGCGGCGCGTTGGACCGGCGGCAGGCAGTCGAGCGCGGCCCCGATAACCTGCCGCATTTCGTTTTGTTCAAATAGTTCGGCAGGACCGGCCTCAAGGGCCGGTAAATCCGGCGGTTCCCCGCCCGCCTCCTGGAAAGTGTGTTCCCAGGAGACCGCTCGCCCGGCTTTGTTCGCGGCTTTCAGGGCATCATTTATAACGCTGCGTAAAAACCAGGGGCCAAATTCTCGGCGGCTGTCGAACTGGCCGATGCGTTCATAAGCCCGCAAAAAAGCGGCCTGGGTTAAATCTTCGGCCAGCAATCTATCCCGGGTTATCAAATAAGCCGCTCTTACAGCTTTAAGCTGGTAGCGGCGTACCAGGGTTTCGAGACCGCTTATGTCGCCGGTCTTTAACCGGGTTATGGCTTTGGTGTCGTTTTCTTCCAAATCTCTCAACCTGCTTTCATGTTTTCTTCTCTTAATAATACTATCCTTTTGTTATTAAAAAGGTTTGAAGATTTTAGACAAGTTTGCAAGGCTCTTTGGTTTCAAATCTATTTTAAGAAAACAAATTTTTGGCAAAAGAAAAAGCCCCCGGCTTTAACCGGAGGGCTTCTTAAATTCTTTGGCGAATTTATTCGCCGATTAATGCTTCCTGGACCTGGTTGTCGCTGTTCTGGGGTGTCAGAATGACAATCTCGTCCTGCTCCTTCAACGCCAGGTTTCCGCCTGGCACCAGCACTTTACCGTTTCGCACCACCAGCAAAATGGAGCTATCCGTGGGAAAGTCCAGGTTGCTAATGGTTTTATCGCGGGCCGGGGAATCCGGGCCGATGATAACTTCAATGATTTCCAGCTTGCTATCGCGGATATAGAACAAATGCCGTAACGAGCTTAAAGGAAGTTCCTGCTCGATAATTTCAAGTAAGGCTCTGGTGTGGCTGACGGTAGCGTCTATACCGAGCGCCCGGAAGATGCGCTCGTTTTTAGGGTTATTAACCCGGGCAATCACCCGGCCTACCTTGAACTTGCGCTTGGCGACCTGGCAGCAGACCAGGTTGTCTTCATCGTCGCCGGTCACGGCAATCAAAACATCAGCCCGGGCGACACCGGCGTCGGAAAGCACCTGGGCTTCGCAGGCGTCGCCCTGGACCACAATGCCGCCGAATTGTTCGGTATACTGCTCGACTTTGTATTTCTCTTTTTCAATCAAGAGTACTTCGTGACCTCGGTTGACCAGGTTTTCTGTCAGGAAGCGGCCTACCTTTCCGCCACCTGCAATAATAATATACACTCTTTAAAATCCTCCCATAAATCCGGTTTGGACTGCCCGGAACTCAAATTCAACCTGCCTGGGCTGGGCTATAGTCCCTGCCCGCTGCCTAACGGATTCGTGCCAGCCGGAGTGGGCACTTTTGGCTTAACCTCGCCGGGTAGAACCCGTCCGACAATTACATTACTGATCAGGGTAGTCGGGCAAATCGTTTCCAGGCCCAGGGCGTGATAGGTTTCTTCACGCAGCGGGTCATAAATACGCGCCAGCACTCGCGGGACATTAAAAAGTTCTTTGGCAATTTCGCTTGCCATAATATTGGTATTATCGCCATTGGTAACGGCAGCAAAGACATCGGCCTTCTCAATGCCGGCGCTGCGCAGCACGTCCTCGTCAATGCCGACCCCGATGATAGCCTGACCGTTATAGCTGGGCGGTAACCGCTTAAAACTATCCTGGGATTTATCTATAATCGCGACCTCATGACCCATCATGTCAAGCATTGTCGCCAGCCGGGAACCAACCCGGCCACAGCCTAAAATAACAAATTTCATTTCGACGAACTCCTATGCAGCTTTTCAGCTACGCTTGGTCTTTTTGTAGTTCTTCCCGGTACATCCAGATACGGCAGGGCGCGTTCTTCAAAACATAGGGGACGGTCTTGCCCATATTGAATTCGCCTTTGCGGTTGCGGTAGGTAACGGCCATAATAATAAGGGACGCCGAGCGGACAATTGCTTCCTCTACGATGGCAACACCGGCTGAGCGAGCCTGCAAGATACCCGTTTCTACATCAATTCCGTATTCCTCGGCTATTTCACTGGCGGCTTCCAGCACCTTTTCACCATTGGCAACTTCCTCCGGCAATTCGGTTTCAAGGGCCAGTTCTTGCTTGACGACGACCACATTTACGGCGTAAATTGAGCCCCGAGTTTTTTTGGCGACCGAACAGGCCCAGCGCATCACCTCCTCATCGGTTGAATTACCTTTGAGCGGTACCAGGACGGTAGCGCCTTTATACTTTTCGCTCATCATACTCATTGAATTATTTTGTTGACCTCAATATTATCTCTTTTGTTAAGCCATCAAGGATAGTGGCAGTTTGGCTATCCTTTAAAGACTCCATTAATAATTTACGTATAGATTACAGGAAGGTTTCAAATGCCCGCACCACCAGGCCATCCCTGCCCTGCCGCCGCTCCTTTTACCGGCCATAGTCCAACCGGATACTCAGGCTTAACGGTAAATGGGCCTGGTGCATCAACTCCTGGGTAGCGATAATGTCATACGGTACCCGGTAAAAAGTAACGGTCATTTCCTCGTCGTCATAGATAGCATAGGCGGCTTTAGGGTTGCCATCCCGGGGTTGCCCGACGCTGCCGGGATTGATAATAGCCCGGTTTTCGCCCAGTTCGATTGTCTGGCTATCTTCGGGTATATACATATCGGATTTCTGGGTCGTGAAACCAAAAATACGGTTCACTTCGTTATCGCGCAAAAAGAAAAGGCGGGGCAAATGGGTATGTCCGACCAGGCAAAGCTGCGTCTCGAAAGCATTGAAATTACGCGTGGCGGCGTGTGGGGTGGTTAAATATTCCCAGACCGGCTCAAGCGGGCTGCCGTGGGCTAAAGTAACTTTGTCGTCGAAGACGGCTTTAGGGGAAAGGCTTTCAAGCCATTCCAGGTTTTCGGGTTCGAGCTGCACCCGCGTCCAGACATTAGCGTCAATCGCGTCGTGGTTAAAGTCGGCCAATTCTAGCTGGCCGATAACCGCCATATCATGATTGCCAATAATCGAAAAGAGAGGATATTCTTTTAAGCGCTGGATGACTTCGTTTGGTTGGGGGCCGTAGCCGATAATATCACCCATACACAAAAGCCCATCAATTGCCCCCTTTTGCTCAATAGACTTCAGGGTTGCTTCCAGTGCGGCGAGATTACTATGAATATCCGTTACCAGTCCGTAACGCATCCGGTCCTGAACTTTCCAGTGTCCAAACCCTAAGCCGATGGCTTATTAAGCTGGTGGGTAAGAGCTAATTGCCTGAAAACTGACCATGAGCAATTAAACTTCCACCTAATATATCACACCCAAATATTTTACGCTATTTCTGGTTAAATTCAAGCGAAGACTCTCTTATTTTCAGAGGATTTTCATAAGATAGGCAAACCGGGAAGTCCGGCTAGAAGTCAGGCCCGGCTAGAAGTCAGGCTAATTGAAATCAAAACCCGCCGGGTGTAACATATAGCCGAGTAATTCGTTTTATATTTACATCAAGGTATTTCCGGCGAGAAATTAAATGGATAGTCGGGCACGTAAGAAGTTAGGGAACCTGGGCGAACGGCTGGCGGCCGGGAAACTTACCGAGATGGGCTACCGGGTCGTATGTACCAATTGGCGGTGCGAAATTGGCGAGCTTGATATAGTGGCGTGGCACGGCGAATGCTTAGTTTTTATTGAGGTTCGCACTCGCCGGGGTAAACACGCCGGTAGCCCGGAGGAGTCGATTACTCAGACTAAACGGCAGCGGTTACAGAACCTGGTTGAAGCTTACCTGTTTTCCCATAGTGAATTGCAAGATGGAATAGGCCAGCCCCCAGCCTGCCGCGTAGACCTGGCAGCGGTGGAGTTTGAACCGGGTGGGAAACTTGTCCGGCTCGATTTGATTGAAAATATCATTAATTGAGCCTACCGAAAACACACCGGGCAGCTATTTACTTTTAGGGCCGGGTGGAATAAAATAGATACAGGCAGGTTTGCAGAGCTAGCTTTCAAACTTGCCTGTTCCAGGGAACGCTTATCGGCAGGGTTTAGTGGCCCGGTCACATTTTTCTTCTTATATTAAGCGTCCCTACCACCTCATTATCCTAAAAATAAAACCTGTAACCAGGAAAGAGCTTATTATCAACTATTTAAAACCATAAAATTCAGCCGGAATTGGCAGGGAATCGCGAATCTGTCTAGCGGGGATGGTGAAGTATGAAGAAGTACGAACGGGAAATCAGGGAGATTCTTGAGAAAATGGATACCTTTGTGCCGGAAAATCCCCCGGCGGAAAAGGAACGGAACCGTGACCGCGAACCGGAACGCGAACCCCGCAAGCGTTCAGTAGGCGTTATGCCGCCCCAACCTGTTCCCATCCGGCCCCGCCGCTCGGCCCTGTCTCGCTTTAACCAGTGGCTTTCCGCGCACCAGATAGGTTTCTCTTTCCGCCTTATGATGGCCGGGTTAGGCCTTGTTATCGTGGCGCTCATTATAAGCGAATACCGGCCCGGCATGCCCTGGCTGGCCCAGTTAATCGGGGCTATCGGGGCTTTTGTGTTTGTATCGCCGGTCCTGCTTCGCTTCTTCCGGGGCCGGGACGTGGATAGCGGTCCCCAATCGTGGCGCGGCCAGGTTGTCGAGAGCGACCATTTTAGCTGGAACAGCCTGCGAACTTGGCTGGGTGGGCGCCGCAAGAAATCCTCCCGCACCCCCTGGAATGACCGCAACCGCAATAATCGCTGGTAACTCCGGCTTTAGAAATTTCTCAATCCCGGCAGGCTGCCAGCCTGCCTTTTTTAATTCAACCGCTTTAATATTTGCCTGATTGCGCCTGCCCCTAAAGGGTGCTATCATACCACTCCAGCCTTACTGCCGCCCCAGTTTGGCCGGCAGTTTGCAAGAAAAAGTAAAATCACGACTTTCGCTTTGAACCTGAGAAGCCTTTAGGATCCGAGAAAATCAAACTTAAAACCATTGTTTCAAGCGAAAGTTCTAAAAATGTAACAATAAAAACGAGCTTTTGAAAGTAAAAGGTTTATTTTAGATGGGCTACGAGAAGACACAATTAAAGAATGGCGTGCGGGTAATTACCAACTCGATGCCGCACACTCAGTCGGTCAGCACGATTCTTTACTACGGCGTCGGCAGCCGCTACGAGGAAGACCGTATCGCCGGTATCAGCCACTATATTGAACACATGGTCTTTAAGGGCACAAAAAAGCGCCCTACCGCCAAAGACATCAGCGGCGCTATTGAGGCCGTTGGCGGCGTCCTGAACGCCAGCACAGGCCGGGAAATTACCAACTACTGGGCTAAAGTCCCCAAGACCCATTTCAAACTTTCTTTTGATGTTTTGAGTGACATGCTCCTGAACGCTAACTTCGACCCGGCGGAAATCGAGAAAGAGCGCAAGGTTATTATCGAGGAGTTGCACCAGACCCTCGACTCGCCGCCAGACCTTGTTAATGAGGATATAAACGCGGTTCTTTGGGGCAATCAGCCGGTAGGGCGCGATATTGGCGGGAGTGACGAAACGGTAGGGTCTATCAGCCGGGAAGATTTGTTAGCCTATATGAAGCAGTATTACCTCCCCGCCGATATGGTTGTCAGCGTGGCCGGTAATATCGAACACGACGAGGTCGTGCAGTTGGTCGAGGATACGCTGGGCCAGTTGCCCGCCGGGGAGCGTCCGGTCGCAAAACCGGCTCGGACCGTTGAAGGCGGCCCCCTGTTCCACGTCTATTTCAAGGAGACCGAACAGGCTAACCTCTGCCTGGCCGTTCCTTCGCTAAACTATACCGACCCGCGCCGCTATGTCCTCTCGATGATGGACACGATTATGGGCAGCGGCATGTCCAGCCGTCTTTTCCAGGAAATCCGGGAAGAACGCGGGTTGGCTTATACGGTGGACAGCTACACCAACCAGTTGAGCGACACCGGCGCCTGGGTGATTTACAGCGGGGTTGACCCGGATAATATTGACGACACCATCCGGGCGATTATCGGCGAAATGAAGAAGCTGCGGGCCGAAAAGGTGCCTGAAGCGGAACTCCTTAAGGCTAAAGAATACAACAAGGGCCGCATGCTGCTCGGCCTGGAAGATACGCGCTCCGTCGCAAGCTGGGCCGGTGGGCAGGAACTCTTGCTTGACCGCATTCTGAGCGTCGAGGAAGTCGTGAGTTATATCGAGGCTGTGACGGTTGACCAGATTTACGAACTGGCCCAGGAAATGTTTAAGCCCGAAAACTTGCGCCTGTCGGTGGTCGGCCCTTACAAGGACCAGGAAGACCGGTTCCGCGAACTGCTGAAGTTTTAAGCCGGGCTTTCCTCTGAA
>CADDZM010000290.1 GCA_902812345.1 Chloroflexota bacterium
GTTTTGTAAAAATACTTACGGTTAGCTTCAAGAGAAACTGGGATGTAATACTTTTACAAGCCCTAGGTAGTCTGTCAACAAAGACTTGTAATAATTAACCTGAAATGTAGGCACAACCTTACCTGTAGAAACTTGCTTGACAGACTACTTAGTCGCCGGTCAAACTTTCTGATTTATTTTCTGATGATCTATAGTTGCGCCTTCCAGGTTGGTCAGGCGGGCGCTTTCGTTCCAGAGCAGTTCGGCGGTAGGGTCGCTATAGCTGAGCGGGGCTGACTTCCGGGGCTTTTGCTTTATAAAGTATTTACCATTCACGCCTTCAACTTCCGGCGAAGTTGCGAGGTAAATCGAAGTCCGCGCTCCTTTTTCGGGCGAAATCTGGATGGGCCAGCTAAGTTTGAACAAAATCCCAAAAACACTGAGGCTGTCTCCGGCAAAGCGGGTTCTAACCAGGCCGGGATGCAACGTGTTAACCGTAACATTCTTACCTTCCAGGCGGCGGGCCAGTTCGTAAGTGAAAAGGACGTTCGCCAGCTTGGATTGAGCATAAGCCCGCAACTCGCTGTAATTGTTCTGGAGTTGCAAATCGCCGAAGTTGATGACCCCGGCCCTCTGAGCCTCGGAACTGACCATTATAATGCGAGATTTTCTTTCGGGAGTACCACTGGCTTCAAGCTGGTCGAGCAGCAGATTGGTCAGCAGAAAAGCGCCCAGGTGATTAACGGCAAAAGTCAATTCCAGGCCGTCCCCGCTCTCCTTGCGCTTGCTAACGGTCACGCCCGCGTTGTTGATTAGCGCGTCCAGCCGGTCAAATTTCTCCTTAAAATCACGGGCAAGCCGGCGGACCGAATCCTGCGAAGATAAGTCGGCCAGCAGCAGGTCTATTTTCCCGTTGCCGGTCCGGGTCTGGATTTCGGTCAGGGCCGCTTCGCCCCGCTTCTTATCCCGGCAGACCATCACAACCGTCGCGCCTATTTTGGCCAGCCCGGCGGCAGTTGCTTTGCCAACACCCGAGTTCGCCCCGGTAACGAGGCAAACCCGGCCTGTCATATCCAGTGTTGTTGGTTCCAGATTTCTCCTATCCGGTTAGCGTTGTAAGTTTTCGACAATAACGGCGATACCCTGTCCGCCGCCGATGCAGGCGCTGGCGATACCATAACGACCGCCGCGCCGCCGCAATTCGTAAAGGACGCCCAGGGTAATCCGCGCCCCGGAAGCCCCCAGCGGGTGACCCAGTGAAATAGCTCCACCGTTTACGTTAAGGCGGTCGCGCTGGATGCCCAGGTCTTTTTCGACCGCGCAACACTGGGCCGCGAAGGCCTCGTTTACTTCCACCAGGTCTATATCTTCCAGGCGCAAATCGGCCCTTTTGAGAGCCTGACGGATGGCCGGGGCCGGACCGAGGCCCATTATGTTCGGCGGAACCGCCACAATTCCCCAGCTTACCACCCGGCCAAGCGGTTTGAGGTTGCGCTGGCGGGCGTAATCCGCGCTGGTTACAACCACGGCGGCCGCTCCGTCCGTGATGCCGCTGGCGTTCCCGGCAGTGACCGTCCCTTTTTCTTTTATAAAGCGGGCCGGTAGTTTGGAAAGAGCCTCGAGAGAAGTATCGGCCCGGATACCTTCGTCCCGGTCCACGACTTTGACGTTGCCCTTGCGGTCTTTTATCTCGATGGGGACGATTTCCTCGCCGAGCCGCCCGCTTTCGGTAGCGGCCAGGGCAGTCTTGTGGCTGCGCAGAGCGTACTCGTCCTGGGCGGCCCGGCTAATGTCGTACTGCTGGGCCAGGTTTTCGGCAGTAATCGCCATACCCTGGCCGGTGTAGCTGTCAATCAGGGCTTCCCACAACGAGTCTTCCAGCTTGCCGCCCTGACCGAGCGGGATACCCCAGCGCGCTCCCCGGATAACATGGGGAGCCTGGCTCATGTTCTCGGCGCCTCCAGCCAGGGCCGCCTGACTCTCGCCGAGCAAAATGCTCTGGGCCGCGTTTACAATAGCCTGGGCTCCGCTGCCGCATAACCGGTTTACGGTCAGGGCGGGCGTTTCGATAGGCAGCCCGGCTTTCAGGCCGATGTGCCGGGCCAGGTAGATAGCGTCCGGGCTGGTCTGAATAACATTGCCAAAGACCACGTTATCAAGTTCGGCGGGGTCAACGCCGCTGCGTTTAATCGCTTCTTTTGCAGCGATAACGCCTAAATCGGTCGCGGAAATATCTTTCAAAGAGCCGCCAAAATTGCCGAAAACGGTCCTGGCTCCATCTATAATTACAGCTTCACCGGGCATACTGCACCTCTCCTTCGAGCTTCTTCTAAGTTTAATTGCCTTCAAATCGTGGCTTTTATTATAACATTTTGCCCCGGTAACATCCTTTCTGCTCGCAGCCTGACTACTGCCCACTGCCCACTGACTACTGATTCCTGCTAATAAAACGCGATGTGTTGATAAAATTGCCTTGCATGTGATAGATTGGCGGTAGACGGCAAAACACATTCTTGCCGCCTGAAAACCACGCGGTAAACTGCCCTATGCCAGCGCTTTTTTGTTTCAACGGTAGGTCCACATGACGCAAACCTTTGAATCTTCTACCGAAGATGCCGGAACCCCGGCCTATACCATGGTAGATGCTCGCAATCTTCACAAAAATTACCCCGGCCAGCGCCAACCGGCCCTGGAAGACTTCTCCCTGACCATTCCCGAAGGCCAGATTTTCGGCCTTATCGGGGCAAATGGGGCCGGAAAGACCAGTGTCCTTAAAATCCTGGCGACCCTTAACAAGCCGGAAAAAGGCGACGCTTACGTGGCCGGGTACTCGGTCCGGCGCAACCCGCAGGAAGTCCGCCGGATTATCGGCTATATGCCCGACAATTACGGGCTTTACCAGGACATGCAGGTCGAAGAATACCTTGATTTTTTCGCGGCCTGTTACGGTATCCGGGGTAAGAAGCGCCACCGCCTGATTAATGAACTGCTGGAACTGGTGGACCTGGGCGACCGCCGCAAGGAGGAATTGCGTAACCTGTCGCGCGGCCAGAAGCAGCGCCTTTGCCTGGCGCACACGCTTGTCCACGACCCCAAATTGCTGTTGCTCGACGAGCCTTCCAGCGGCCTGGATCCCCGCGCCCGCATCGAAATGCGCGAACTACTCCGCGAACTTAGCCATATGGGCAAGACTATTATTTTAAGCAGCCACGTTTTGAGTGAAATTCAGTTGATGTGTGACGCCCTGGGTATTATGGCGCGCGGCCAGCTTATCAGCTACGGCCCCGCCGAAACGGTCGTCAACCAGATTGAAGCCCTGCCGCGCCGGGCGGTCAAGCTGCGAGTATTGAGCCAGGAAGACCTTAAACGGGCCGCCGACCTGGCGAATGCTTTCTCCGGCCTGCTCAAAGGCAGCCTGCGTTTGGATGAAATAAACCTGACCCTGGACGCAGTGCTGGACGGCGATGACCGTACCAGCGCCTCCTTCCTGACCCACCTGACCATCTCCGGTGTTTTCGTGGCCCAGTACGGCCAGAGCACCGCCCGGCTGGAAGAACTTTTTCTTAGAAATTAGAGGCGATTATGGCACGAGTTTTAATGCCTTCGTTCAACCCGGTAGCCCTGCGCGAAATGAAGTCGCGGGTGCGCGGCCCCCGGACCCTGGCCCTCTTTTTCGCTTACCTGGCGGTCCTGGCTGTTTTTATCTTCGTGGTCTATCTTCGCAAAGGCGCGACCACCACTTACAGTTACGGCGGCACTCTTTTAAGCGGCAACTACGGCCCCACCCGCAACTTTGAAACCGGGCAGGATATTTTCCTCTCGATTTTCCTCTACCTGATTTTTATGGTCGCGGTCGTAACCCCGGCGGTCTGCGGCAGCCTGGTCAGCCGGGAGATGGAAGAAGGCACCTACGATTTGCTGCTGGTGACGCCGGTCAAAGGCCGGACCCTTGTCTACGGCAAGTTAATCGGGTCAATCGGCTATCTTTTCATGCTCATCCTGGCGACCCTGCCCCTGACCTGTATTGTCTTTGTCTTTGGCGGAGTCGGCCCGGAAGATGTCGCGGCGGGGTACGCTATCGTGCTGATGGAGACGGTCGTTTTTAGCATAATCAGCCTCTTTTTCTCGGCCTTGTTCCGCCTGACTAATATCGCTATTATTTTCACTTACTTTGTGATTGCCCTGCTGCTGCTGGGCGTTCCGGTCGCCAGCAGCAGCCTGGTCGCCTCGATTAACGCCGACCCTACCCGGCCCGCCGCGAACGGCTTCCGGGTTGACCCCCGCACCGACCCGGACTTTGACCTCCCCAAGCGGATGCTGGTCCTGAATCCTTTTGCCGCGCTCGGTTCGGTGCTTGCGCCTAACGCGCCCTACCGGCCTTCTTCAAGCGAAGATTTGCAACTCTTTCCCAACAGCCGCCTTTACTGGGGCAACCCTACGGTCTATTATGGCACTCCAACTTTTATAGCAAACTCGAGTTCCCGGCTGCGTTACGAGGAATCCAAATTGCCTGTCCTGCCCTACGGCTTTTCGCTCTGGCAGGTCTATTTACTGGTTTATGCCGCGATTGGGGTAGTCTTTTTGCTGCTGAGTACAGGGGCGGTCAAACCTCTGCCGGGTGGGGTTATCTACGCCCCGGCCAAAGGCTTTTCGGCGCTTAAAAAGGCCGCCGCTGCCAGGAAGAACCGGACGCCGGTAATGGCTATTACCGCCGAAACCGCGCCTCTTAAAGCCGGAAATATAAAAATTGGTAAGGTTAAAAAGGCTAAAGATGCCGCCGGACCGGTCGAGGCCGCTCCAATTACTGCCCCGCCCACCGGCGCTAAAAGTGGCGAAACCGAAGTCGCAACGGTGGTTCCAGCCGAAAATTCTGTGATTGAGGCCGCCACCGAGGCCAGGACCGACCAGAATAAAACCGAAGCTGCCGTTTCACCCCAACAAACTTTTGAAGAGGCCACTGTCGCGCCTCAAACCCTCCAGCCTGGACAGATTGCGGCCATAACTCTGATTCAGGAGGTAGCGGCCCCGGCGCAAACCCCAGCGGAGGCGGAAAATTCCGGCGTGGAAATAAAAAGTTCCCCTGAAGTTAAAACTCCCGGGGAACTTTCTCCGCCCCTGCCCGCTGCCGAAAAAAACCCGCCCCCGCGTTACCGCGAGGCGCTGGGCTAAAATTTAAGGCCAGGCAACTTCAAGTAGCAGGTGACAATTTCCCAGCCTATTAGTGGGCCACTTGTCACGGACCTTGCCAATGCTAAAGCTCACTGAATGGCGATTTTGGCGGCATATGGCCTATTAGAAAGTCAGGCCGTCCATCACCTTACGGGCGGCCGGGACAGCCGTTTCGGTGCTAAACCCGGCGTTTTCCAGGCAGACCACCACCACGTATTTTGGCTTGTCCGCCGGGGCGTAGCAGCAAAACCAGGCGTGAGGGTCTTCAACGCCGCTTTCGGCGGTGCCGGTCTTGCCCGCGACAGGCACTTTGTAACCGGCGAAATATTTCCGGGCGGTCCCTAAACTTTCCTGAGAAACTCCCAGTAACGCCTTACGGATTTCCTGGATATTAGCGTCGCTGACCGGCAGCTTGCCTTTGGTGGCCGCCGGGAAAGCTTTGTTAGCGGCCGGGCTGCTGCTCTCGGCCCGGTCAACCACGCGCGGCACCGGCAGGCTGCCGCTCATCGCCAGGGACGAATAGACTACCGCCATTTGAAGCGGCGAGGCCAGAAGATAACCCTGCCCGATAGCCAGATTCACCCCGTCGCCCGGCACCCAGGCCTGCCCGATGTTGGCCTGTTTCCAGGCCGGGTCCGGCACCTGCCCCGCCGAGTCGTACAGCCCCAGCAGCCCGGTCGAACTGCCCAGGCCGAAGGCTTTCGCCATATTTGGGATAATGTTCGAATCAATTTCGTTCAGCCGTTTGCCCAGCTCATAATAGACAAAGTCGCACGATTGGACCAGCGCTTCAAAAAGGGTAATTTTGCCATGGCCGGTTTTAAGGTAGCAGTCTTTGGCATTGGCCTCGCCTAACCCGGTCCAATGTCCGGTGCAGTTAAAGGTAGCCTGCATATTTACCCCGGCTTTTTCCAGGGCTGCCGCTGTTGTAATCACCTTGAAGGTCGAGCCGACCGGCAACTGCCCGTTGACCGCCCGGTTTTTGAAAGGGGCGCGCGGGTCGTCATTGAGGACTTTATACTGGGCGTCGGTCAGGCCGTTAATGAACACATTGGGGTCGTAACCGGGGAAGTTCGCCAGGGCCAGCACCGCCCCGTTGGTCGGGTCCATGACCACAATGCTGCCGTTGCGGGCGCCCAGGACTTGTTCGGCGTTCTTCTGTATTTTCATGTCGAGGTTTAAAATCAGGTTGGCCGAAGGTCCGGCGGGCTTCTCGGCCATGGTGGCGAGAGTGGTCCCATCGCGCTGAATGACGGTTAATTTGCCGCCAAAAGTTCCGGCCAGGATTTCTTCACCCCAGAGTTCGACCCCGGCTTTCCCGATAACATCACTTTCAGTGTAGCCTTTGGGGGCCATTTCTTTAAGTTCGGCGGCGTTGATAGCCGCGACGTACCCGACAACCTGGCTGGCCGAGTAGCTCTGGGGGTAGCCCCTGGTGCTGGCTTCGTCCACACCCACGCCCGGTACCGCTTTCATGGCGTTGATTTTATTCGCGTCAAAGTTGCCCGGTAAATCTTTAACCGGCATGCGCCAATCGGGCTGGCCGTCTTTGTAAAGGTTTTTTATATTTGTCGGGTCCATCGCCAGATAGCTGCTGAGGACCGCCAGCAAATTATTCTCGTCCTTTATCTGGCCGGGTACGACATAGACCTGGTACAGTTTGGCCGGGGCCGTAAGAGGCGCGTTATCCCGCGTGATAATATCGCCTCGCGTCGACTCGGTGGGAACCAAACGGACCAGGTAAGTGGTATTGTCAAGCTCCTTGAAGATAGCGGCGGGCGTCCAGTCCACCTTCCAGCTCCCGCCTTCCAATACCAGGTTTAGCTTGTTGTCCTGGCTGAAGTCGCCCACCCTGGTAGTCTTATAGTTAGCCTTGAATGGCACCGCGTAGTTGGCCGGGTTGTTGACCGGTGGGGTGGTTGCGCCGATTTCGGTCTTGACCGAGTTGATAGTCGCTTCAGCCTTGATGCCGTTGTAACGCTTGACGAAGGCGTCCTGCTCGATGGTGCTTTTCGCGCCTACCGAAAGCAGGGCGTACATATCGGTGTACTTTTCGGCTTCCCAATCGCTCAAGAAAAGTTTGGCCGTATCCAGCGGGTTGACCGCCGATGAAGCGGCAGTCGTGGCGCTGGCAGTCGTGGCGCTGGCAGTCGTGGCGCTGGCGGTGGTAGCGGGCGGTGTGGTTGGCGCCGCGGTGGTAACGGCAGCAGTCGTGCCTGCGGCAGCGGAAGTGGTCCCGGCGGCAGTCGTATTCAGGCCGGGGACAATCTGGCCGCTGGCAGTGGTAGGGGCGGTCGTGCCAGGCGCAGCGGTAGGCGATGGTTCTTCACCACAGGCTACCAGGATACCCCCGAGGCCGGAAGCGATTACGGTCAGGCCGGTGGCTTGCAAAAACTTCCGGCGGCTTAATCCCCTTTTTTTTGGTTGGTCTGGTTTGTTGTTGGTGGGTGGAAAATTGTTCAGATATAAAGCTTCGTGCTGGAAATCTTTTTCTTCAGTAGGACTTTCGCCTGAAACACTTATAGGGTGGTTGCTTTTCTCATACCCTGAAGGTTTTCCAGGTTCGGAGCGAAAGTCGTGTTTAGAAAACTCTTTCAAATCAAAATTCCTGTTTACTACATCGGGACTCCCCCGATAGGTTAGACCTACGTGGTTTTATTATATAGCAAATTACCTCTCGGGTCTTTAAGACAGGATGAGTTTCTTCAGGTGGGGGTTTTGGGAGAAATAAAAAGCGGGTCTAGTAACTTTCCAGCAAGGCGCTGGCTTCGGG
>CADDZM010000291.1 GCA_902812345.1 Chloroflexota bacterium
CCTATGGACGAACCGGCCCCGACCCCTATTCGACGGCCCGCGCCGCCTGCTGCCCAGGCCGCGCCGCCTCCGCAAGATGAGGCCGGCGAGGAGGACGAAGGCGAGGACGAGGACGAAATAGATTTTCCGGGCCGCCCTTTACCGGTGACATCGCCCAAAGGCGCGGTGCGGCCCCTTTTCGGGAACCGCCCGGCCCCGGCGGCCAGCCAGGTCCGAGAAACGCCCGAAAGGCTGCCGGTGCGGCTGCCCGACCGGCAACCGGTTGAAGAAGCCCCCGAATTTGGCGGAGCCAGCCGGAACGCCGGGCCCGAACCTGCCGACCAATCTGCCGCCCCGGCAAGGGCCGTTCCCGGTAACGCGGCGGTGGACGAGCGGCTTAAAAACGTGCGGGACGAAGGTTTGCGGGTGAAGATAAAGATGGTTTATCAGATTGCCCGCGAACGCTTTAAATATGACGAAGAAATTGTCGATACGCGCAGCCGAAAGCGGTATAGAAAACCGGCTTTCGAACTGGATGCGGAGCAAGCCGATGAGTTTTATGAGGTTATTGCGTCTGCGCCTATACCCAAGCAGCGTTAAACAAAAGCATTAAAGGCAGGTTACTTGCCGGGCCGGTCCGCGCTTTCATTAAAAAAAGGCCCGGCCTGCCCTATTTTCAAGCCCCGGCAAGCAATCTGTCCCCAAAAGAGTTTATGCCAAATTCAACAAAGCTAGAAGAACCAACCGAAAAAACGTCTAAAACAAGTTCAACCCCTCCAACTCAAAAAGTCGCCCACCGCCGCCAATTTAACCTTACGCTAGCCTTAACGGCGCTTGTGATAAGCCTGGCCCTGGTAGCCCTGGGCCTGTATCTTTTTCTAAATGCCGACTCGCTAAATCGCACCAGCGCCCAGGCAACCGCTTCCGCCGCTATTAAGACTTCCGGCGCGAACCCCACCGGCCCGCAAACCCCTTTAGTCGAGCCGGTATACCCGACGCCGGACTTTGCCGGGTTTGGCCTTAAAGCCGACGCCGGGCCTACTCCGACCGCTATTCCACCCGCAAACGAGGTCGCCCGCTTGCGCAGTCTGGCCGATGAATACTATTCCGAAGGCCGCCCGGTGGATGCCGCCGCCCAGTACCACCTGATTCTTGACCGGTACGGCAGCAGTGCGGAAGCTTCCGGGGCGCTCTTTGGCCTGGCTCGCACCGGCATGGACCGGGGCCGCTACGCCGAAGCCGCCGGTAATTTCAAGAGCTTTATAACTAAATATCCTGACAACCCGCTGGTACCTTACGCTTATTTTTATCTCGGCCTCGCCTACAAAAACCTGGGCCAGTGGGACGACGCCCTGGCTTATTTTACGAAATACCAGGGTTTAAAACCCGGCCAGATGCCCCTGGAAGGCTACGCCTCGGACGAAATCGCCGCTATTTACGCCAACACCCAGCAGGATGACAAGTCGTTCGACACCTATAAAAAGGTGGCCGATAGCAATGTTTCAAACCTGGCCCGCGTCACGGCTATGGAAAAGGTCGGCGACGAATATTTGAAGGCTAACGACCCGGCTAACGCGGCGGCCTGGTACGGTAAGGTGCTGGAGGTAGCTAAAGTCCCCGATTACCGCGCTACCATAATGGTCAAACAGGCTAAAGCCCTGGAGACCGCCGGGCAAGCCGCTAAAGCGACCGGCCTTTACCGGCAAATCCTGGATGAATTGGCGGATACTCCCGCCGGGTTTAGTACGCTCAAAACCCTTTACAACAACAACTCGCCCATTCTGAACGACTATTTCAAAGGGTATTATCTCTACAAAGCGGGCGTGCCGGGCCAGGCTATCGCGGCTTTCGCCCGGTTCCTGGGCCGCCCTGACGAAAACGCGGCCCAACCGCCTACCCCGCCCGACCTTTCGGGCAGCGGCCAGGAGCGGTTTTTGCAAGCCTGGTATTTGCTGGCCGTTTCGGTCGAGAATACGGGCGACAACACCCGGGCGATAAACGAGTATCTTGAACTATGGAACCGCTTTCCGCAGGCCAGCACCGCCGCCCAGGCTCTTTCCCGGCTGGCCCACCTGACCGAAGTTAAAGGGAATGGCGGCGACGCGCTGAATTTGTACGGCCAGGTGTTGCACAATTACCCCAACGACCCGCTGGCCGAGAAGGCTCTGCTAAACCAAATCCGGCTGGCGATGGCTAAAGGGCCGGAAAACGCCCAGCCTTACGCCGACCAGTTGCTCCAAAAGTTTCCGGCCAGCGGCAGCCGCAGCCAGGTCTTTTACCAGCTTGGCAAGGCTTACCAGCTTGAAAATAACGTAACGGCCACCCGTAACGCTTTTCAGACGGCGGTAGATTCTCCGGCAGCCGATTATTACGCTATCCGGGCCAGCGAACGGCTTAAAGACGCTTATGACCCCAATATGCCCCCACCCTCCAACCCGGCCACTCACCCGGCGGTCTACAGCTCGAATGCTTTCGCCGCCGATATGGAGCGAGACCGGGTGGAAATGGAAAGCTGGCTTATGACCTGGGCAAAACCCGCCGCCTCAACTTCGCCGACCGTTACCGCCGCCGGTTCAAGGCCGGGCGCGACCACAGGCGCAACTACGACCGCCGGTACGACCGGCAGCGCCGCCCCTGTAACCACGCCGGGCGCGACTAACGCTGCAACTACGCCGGGTAAGACCCCACCGGGCCCGCTCTCGGCCACAGGCAACCCGCTCGACCCGGCCCACAATACCCTGCGCAACGACCCCGGCCTGCGCCGGATGGCCGACCTTAAAATGGTGGGCCAGACCGACTGGGCAACCCGCGAAGCTAAAGAGTTAGTGGACCGTTATTCCGACAGCCCCCTGGAGTTATATTTTGTAGCCCTTACTCTTAACGAGCAGGGTGAATATTATTACTCGATTACCGCCGCCCAGCGCTTGCTGGCCCTCTTTCAGGAGAAGAACCCGGCAGTCGGGCTGCGGACTTTGCCGCTGCTTTTGCAAAAGCTGATTTACCCGCTGCCTTACCAGCAAGTAATTTTAGAGCAGGCGAAACGCCAGGGCTTTGACCCGCTTTTGATGGTGGCGCTGGTCAAGCAGGAGTCAGCTTTCGACCCAACCGCTACGAGCGGCGTCGGGGCGGTCGGCCTGACCCAGGTAATGCCCGATACCGCCAAAGGTATCGCCACCAACCTGGAAAAACCGTCCTTCCAGCCAAGTGACCTTTACCGGCCTTATACAGCCCTGGAATTCGGGGCGTATTACCTGGCGGCCCGGCTTAAAGATTTCGATGGGAACGCTTACCAGGCGCTGGCGGCTTATAATGGCGGGGCCGGGAACGTCTACCGCTGGAATAAAGAAGCGGCTTCCAGCGCGAACTTTGATAATTGGCTGGATAATATTGATTTCCCCGAAACTCGCACTTATGTTGAGATAATTTACGCCAATTACTATATGTACCGCCAGATTTACGGCGCGAGGTAACAGCGGGTAACCAGCCAATTTTACTATTGACAACTGTTTTTTCGAATGTCATAATTTTTGGGCGAGCCTGCTAATCAGGTAATTTGCAATCGGTCCGCCCCAGGTTGCCGGATTCCGGCCCCCACTAACAATATTATAGCCAGCTTTTCGTCGAGGTACCCTATGAATCTCAGCCAACCTATCTTCCGCGCCAGGTTATTCCGGGCTTTTGGGCGCTGCCTGGTGGCCGGGGCATTTGTGGTTGGCCTGAGTTTCTTCTTTAGCTATTTCTTTAGTTATTTCTTTAGTTTTTCTTTTATAGCGCCCGTTCACGCCCAGTCAAACCTGATAATTGTCCAGAAAAACACCGCCACAGTCCGTTATCGTGAAGGTATCCAGTTTACTGTTAAAGCCGGGCTGGACGGAAGCCAGCTAAACCACGCCGAACTTAAATTAAAATTTGGCAAAAAAGGGCGCGAGGAAACCGATACGGTAAACTTTACCGCCGGGGCCGCCACTTTCTTTATTTCCGAGGATACGAATTCTATCGCGACGGGCATGCCAATTACTTATTCCTGGATACTCACGGACGGCAAAGTCCAGCTTCAAACCAATCCCCAGACGGTAATCTACGAGGATACTACCCATACCTGGTACCAAAAAGAAGGTTCCCAGGTGACGGTGCGCTGGTACAACGGCGACAACAATTACGGTCAGTTGATGTACCAGCTTGCCTCAGACGCGCTGGGAACCTACAAGCGCCGCTTTAATATGGACCCCCGGGAACAGATTTACATAACTATATACGGCAGCAGTGGGTCTTACCACTCGACCTTCCCCGATGTACCGGAATGGAGCGGCGGTTTTAGCAAGTATGGCGGCGTTGAGATTGTGGCAATCGCGCCCCAGGACCACAATTCGAGCATTTTTATCGGTGAAGGTATTCCCCACGAACTCTCCCACGCGGCCCTCTACCAGTTTTTGGAGGGAGACGCGCCGCGCTGGCTGGATGAGGGTTTTGCTGTCTACAATCAGAACGTCATCAGCATTAAAGAATATGACGACATGCTCCAGCAGTCCTACAATAACGACAGCCTGATACCGTTGAGCAGCCTGGATAAACGCTGGCCTTCCGCCGAAGGTTCGGCCCTGTTAGCCTATGCCGAGGGCCGGAGTATCGTCACGTTCTTGATAAATAGCTACGGCAACGAGGTCTGGAGCAACGTCCTGGACCAGTTGCGCCGCAAGAACGCGGACGGCGCTTTTCAGGCGGTGTTCGGGGTAAACCTGGCCCAAATGGAAGGTTTGTGGAAGCAAAGCGTGCTGGGCGGCGTTAAGGTTAATATGCCGGCTGCCTTGAAAACAGGACCGGTCGCCAGCCAACCGACCGCCGAGGATTACGCCGTCCGGACCGGCACGACTACGGCCCCAACCCCGGGCCGGACCGCTGGTTCGCCCGAAAGTGATAACGGGCTTCTCCTGGTGATGCTTGGTATCGCCCTGTCCGCTATTCTAACGCTGGTCGGGCTGTCGCTATTGATTATCAGGAACCGCCGCCGGGAAGCGGTCCTGCTCCGGTTTCGCCGCGCGGCTGATTTAGATGAAATTGAGGTTTACCCGGGCCTATCGCCCCAGCTTTACCAGACTCAGGCTCCTTTGCCGCCCGCTCCCGCGCCGCTAAGTCAAAGAGCGCTGCCGAACGCGCCCCTGCCAATCCCCCGGCAGGACGGCTGGCAACCCCCTTACAAGCCGGGCAACCGTCCTGCGGGGCTGCCGCCATTCGCGCCGGGCAATTCGCAACCGCAAAACCCGCTTACTTCTCCGGTTCAACCCTCGAACGCGGATGCCTTTGACTTTATCAGCGCCCGGTTTGATACTAAAGCCCCCGGAGCAAAAACTTATTCCGCCGGAGCCTTTTTAGATATTGACCCCTACGGCCTGAACTTTGAGCCGGTTAAGGACGAGAGCAACAAAGAGAAACAGGTTTAGAATTTGGAGAAAAACGACCGATGAGCGGGGAAGAAATTTACCACTGGTTTGAGGACGAAATAAAAAAGAGTATTACCGATGTTGACCGGAAACTGGTCCTGACCTACGAGCCGACCGTCACGCCGGGCGTTTTCCTGGGGAAAGTATCGGCTGTTAAGGCTCCCAACCGGGCCATCATAAAATCGGACATCCGGCCCGAAGGCGTGCGGTTGCATTTCCCGGTGGACTGGGGCGACGAACTGAGCGAGTGGCTGGGAGTACCTCCGGCGGAGGCTTACCGCCTTAAATCGAACTGGGTCAACCAGCCAAGCATCGGGGTGGGCGACCGCGACTTTGACCCTTATTTCAAGGATTTAGCCGGGGAAGCAATAAAACTTTTGAAAAGCCGTTTGTCGCTATAAACAAAAAGCCAGCCCGAAAGAAAAGGCTGGCTTCTTAGTTGGTTTAGTCTACGGCCTGGGACTTGTAGGTTTCATTGTCGAAGGCTTTAGGCAGGAGTTCGGCGACCGTTGTGGTATAAAAAACCTCGTCCTGGTTGGCGACAACTACCTTCAAATTCGGGTTAAACTCGGCCAGGAACTGGCGGCAAGCCCCACATGGGCTGGTCGGGCGGGAAGTCCCGGCTACCACGGCGATTTCTTCCCATTCAAGCTCTCCCGCCGCGACCGCCGCAACCCCGGCGCTCCGCTCGGCGCATATAGTAAGGCTTATCGAGATGTTTTCAACGTTCGCGCCCCTGAAAACCTTACCGCTGCCGGTGCGAATGGCCGCGCCAACCTTAAAGTTAGAATAAGGCGCGTAAGCCCGTTCCCGGACCTCTCGCGCCTCCTCGACCAGTGGTTGGTCAAAATTTAATTTATCTGCCAAATTAAAATTCTTCTTCTGCTTATAGCTGCTTAGATTCTTTTAACTCGCGAACCGGGCGAATAATACTCCCAGCCAGAACAACCCGTAAACCGGGATTGAAATAATGGCCTGGCTGAAAATTTCCGGGCTGGGCGTGATAAAAGCCGCCGCGACCAGCGAAAGCACCAGCGCCCACTTCCAGAATTTAGCCATTCTCTGCCAGGAAACCACCCGAATTTTTGCCAGCAAGAACATAATCATGGGCAGTTCAAAGACCAGGCCCGACCAGAACATCACTTTTGCCAGCAACGCCACGTAAGACTTTATAGAAGGCAGCGCATCAAACTGACCCTGGCCGACCGTCAAGAAGAAGTGGATGGCCGGGGGCAGCACCAGGTAATAGGCGAAAGCAATGCCGCCCAGGAAGAACAGGGCTACCAGGGGTATGAAAAAGACCAGGCTCCGGCGGATGGAGCCGAGCATTTTAACTTCTTCATCATAGCCGGCCTCACCGGGCTGAGATTCCGGCTCCAGGGCCGGGGCCAGAAAGGCCAGCACGTGGTAGACCAGGACCGGGCTTGCCAGGAGCAACCCGGCCTGCAAGCTCAGTTCAAAATAAACGCTGAAGTTCTGAACCAGTTCGGTGCTTATAAAATGGACATCCGGTTTTTCAATTTTAGCCCGGTCTATAAAAGCGTTCAGCAGGTCGCCGCTGAAGAACCAGGCGATAGCCGTACAGATAACCACGGCCACGGCGGACCACATCAAACGGTTACGTAACTCGCCCAGGTGCTCGAAGAAAGTCATCTGGCTGGCGACCGGTTTTGGTTTTTTCTCTTTCCTGGGCTTACCCGGCCCGGCCCGCCGGATTCGGATAGCTTTCAGGCCACTAGGTTTGCGCTCGGTGTCAGTGCTCGCCATAAAATGCTGCTCTCCTTAATCCTGGTGGGCCCGTAAAAACTGGCTTGCCAGGAGTTTTTCAACCCGGTCAAGGCGGTCCCTAAACTGGCTTTCCATTTTTTCCAGCCGTTCGTTAAATTCTTGCCGGGTCTTTTCCAGGCTTTCGGACCAATCCGGGGGCGCGGAACCGGCGGCCGCCATCGCGTATTCAGGCGCGGGAATGGACTCGACCGGGGCCGGTTCCGGTTCGGGCAGGTCGTAGGCTACCGCGAAAGGATTGGCCGCCCGGCTTGGCTCGATTTCAAGGATTGGCACACCCACGTTTGATGTAACATGCTCACCGTCATTTGTAGTAACCGTTACCGTTTCGGTCGCGGTCAGGCCGTCCGGTTCAGGTTCAACCGGCGGGGCCGGGGCATCCATCGGGCGGGCCGGGCGAATTGTCCGCAAAGCCTGACCTTCCAGGGCCGGGACCGCCGTAGCGCCGTCCAGGGTCGGGACAGTTTCGCCGGATGTTACACCCGTTAAGACTTCGGTGGCGGTAGCCGGGGTTTCTTCGATAGCATCCTGGATGATAGTTTCGCGGGTGATGGTTTCCTGGACCCGCACCGCCTCGTTACC
>CADDZM010000292.1 GCA_902812345.1 Chloroflexota bacterium
AGCCGGTACGGTAACGGGGTTGGTAGGGGCCGCCGGTGGGCTGGGCGGGTTCTTCCCGCCGCTGGTAATGGGCCTGTTCAAAACCTCTTTAGGCAGTTATGCCCTCGGGTATATCCTGCTGGCAGGGGTAGCCCTGCTATGCCTTGTCCTTAACCTGGTGGTGCTAAACAAAGGGGTCCGCCGGGCCGACAAAGGATTATCAAAGGCGGTCTGAGCCTCTCACAGGTGAATAGTTACAATCACTCTTAATGAAACCTTTTGAAAAAACTGAAAGACCAGGCCCATTTTCATTTGTAAATGGGCCTGGTCTTTTTATTTTGGTCAGGCTGCCAGCCGGGCAAAATAAAGGTTAATTCATTCTTGCGGCGGGTTTTAACCCAACAAAAGCGAACCACCGGCGTCAATCCATATTTCACTGCCGCTAATGTGCCTGGAAGAATCCGAAACCAGGAACAGGACCAGTTCTGCCACATCTTCGGCTGTCCCCGGTTTGAGAGCGGCAACATCATCGGGTAATTCTACGGGTATCTTTATATCTTCGGTATTGCGCTCTTCTGTTTTGGTTTCTATATTGGTTTTTATAGCGCCGGGACAAATAGCATTTACGCGGACTTTCCATTGAGCCAGTTCGAGGGCAATCATTTTGGCAAAAGCGACCTGCCCGGCTTTGGATGAAGAATAAGCGGAAGCGCCGGTTTTGCTAAAATTACGGGTGCCGTTGACGGACGCGGTAATCACTACCGAGCCGCCCCGTTTTTTCAGGTAAGGCACGGCATATTTGACCGTTAAAAAAGTTCCCTTAAGATTTATTTCAAGAATTCTGTCCCATTCGTCCGGTTCTAAATCTTCAAGGGGCGCGACCACTCCGTTTATCCCGGCATTGGCAAAGACAATATCAATCCGGCCCCATTTATCTGCAACCGACTGAATAGCTTTTTGCATCTGGTCCGGTTTGGAAACGTCGGACACGACGCTCAACACTTCGCCACCCTGCTGCTTGATTTCTTCAACGGTCTGTTTCAATTCATCCTCGCTGTAATCGAGGACTGCCATTTTTATCCCCTGTTTCGCCAGTAAAAGAGCGGCCGCTTTTCCGATTCCTGAACCGGCCCCGGTTACAATTGCCACCTTGTCGTCAAATTGTGCAGTCATTAATCAACTCCTTTATTATTGCCTTTAGACCGTTAAGAACTTAGCAATAGATATGCCTTCGGAACCGGTCAGACCACACCTCGGTATAAACTTTCGACTACACTTAACAGTTAACCTGCCGCTAATGTCCTCCAATAATAATTGCGAAGGCCAGGCCCGCCGCCAGTAGAAAAGGAGTAATAAAAAGGACTAAAAGTAGAAAGCGGCGCAAATACTTATTATCATCAAGATACTTCTTCAGGTTCATAAGTAACTACCTTTTACTCCCAATTTTTACTCTCGATTTTGGCCGGGATAATGCTTTGTAAGAAGCGGCCTCTATATTAAAACCCACTCAGGAGTACAACTCAAGAGCTTACTGGCTGCCCCGGGGCGTTTTATTTCCCACCCGAGTTTCAAGAAAAGCCAGCAACTCATTTAACTCCTGCGCGCTTAAATTAGTGCCGTAGGCGGGCATGTTGAGAGCGCCCGTAAGCACCCGCACCTTTATCTGCTCAATCGTCAGGTGACTCCGCACTTCCGAAAGGTCCGGCCCCCGGATGCCGCCGTTACCGTCAATTTTGTGGCAGTACAAACACCCCTTCTGGTTAAAGAGAGTGATACCGGCCTGGATAGATGGGCTGGGGTTCGGCCCGGCGACCGTCTGCGGTAGGGGCGTGGCATCAAACTGTGGCACCCAGGGTTCTTCCTGGCCTACCACGATAAGCACCCCGATTGCTACGACCGCCACCAGCACGATGGCGACAGCCCAGGGCCGCCGTAAAGGGGTGCGTTCGCCTTTGTTGGCAATAAAGGGCAGCAAAATTAAAACCAGGCCGATTATAAAAGGAAACAGAAGTATAATAAAGGATTCTGAGCTGGCCGGAACCATGGCCAGTATCGAGAAATACCACAGAAAGTACCAGTCCGGCTTGGGGTCGGCCTTGATAATAGTCGGGTCGGGCGGTCTTCCCAGTTCCGGCGGCCCCAGGACCAGCGCAAGCGCGATAATAGCAATTATTACCAGCACCCCGAAGATAATGTCCCGGTAGGCGGCATCCGGCCAGAACGGCTCACCCCTGTGCTTGAGCAGGTTCCGGTACCAGGTGTGATAGGTTTTAGGGTCTACCGGTTGGCCTGATTCAGGTACAGTAGAGATGCCGTTGCGGAGCACCAGGTAGAGATGAAAACTAACCACTACAAAGATTAACCCCGGCAACAGGAAAACGTGCAGGCTAAAAAAGCGGCTGAGGGTTTCCCCGCTAAGGGTATCCCCGGCTAAAATGAAATGCCCCAGCCAATCCCCGATAAAGGGAGTGCGCCCGGCCTGCTCCGCTCCTACCACCACCGACCAGATAGCGTTCTGGTCCCAGCGCAGTAACTGGCCGGTAAACCCCATCCCCAGAGTCAGTACCAGCAGAATGACTCCGCTAAGCCAGTTAACCTCTCGCGGAAACTTGTAGGAACCCATCAAAAAGACCCTCACCATGTGGACGCCGACCAGCACGGTCATGGCGGTGGCCCCGTAGTTGTGCATGCCTCGCACCAGGCTGCCCAGCGGAGCCTGGTCGGTGATATATTGCAGGCTGGGGTAAGCGTCAGCGGTTGAGTTGACATAAGTAGTGGCAAGACTGATGCCGGTCAGGCCCTGCATTAAAAAGGCGACCAGGGTGGCGCTGCCGAAGACAAAAAACCAGCCCATCTTGCCGGTTTTCGGTACCCGGTGGCGAGCTACCGGCCCAATAAAGCGAGCTATACCGGTGCGACTTTCGAACCAGCGCCAACTTTTTCTAATAACACCCATAATTGCGGTTTTTCTTTTAGAACTGTAATTTTCTTAAATAGATTTGATGTCAATGCCGGTTTTAACAGGGTTTAAGCCATTGTCGCCGGAGGGAGCCTGTTCCAGCTTAAGTAATCGGTAACGGGCTGGTCCTGATTTCAACCCTGCCATCCCGGATCCGCAAAGGATAGCGTACCAGCGGTTTGGGCGGTGGTCCCGCTGCTACCGTACCGTCCTGGTAAAAGACCCCGCCGTGGCAGGGGCACATAAAAAGGGTAGCTTCAGGCCGCCAATCTACCGGGCAGCCCAGGTGGGTGCAGTTGATCGAGTAAGCCCAGAACTGGCCCACCTCGTCTACCCGCAACCAGGCCGCCGACTGGCTTACCGGTCCGCCCCAGGGATGCGGAGAGGCGTTATCAAACTTTACCTCGACAGTTTGCCCCTGTTTAAACTGGCCGGTCGTGCCAACCTCTTGCCAGTTTTCCGGTTGCTTATTAAACAGGGGCAGCACCACGTACCCGGCTACCGGAACGATAGCCAGGGCCGCGCCAAGGCCGCCGACCCCATAACTCAGCCGCCGGAGAAACTTGCGCCGGTTGAGGGTGCGGGGGTCTTCGGGCTGGTCCGGTTCGGTGGCCGCTTCTTCAGCCGGATTGTTATTAAGGCTGAGCAATCCGGCCAGGTGCGCGCCTTGATCATTTTGCTTGCTTTCGTTATTCTGACTGCTCATTCCACATGTCTCCAATCCAACCGGCTATCCCAAGGATAAAAAGGACAATTCCGACCAGACTAAAAATGAAATTTGTTACCAACCCGAAAACGCCAAAGACAAGTCCCAGGCCCAGCACTACCGGCCAGTAAGTCGGGTTGGGTAGGATTTCCAGGGGCAGGGAGAACCAGCCTGGTTTTACTACTATGGCCGGTTTAATTGGTTTTTCTCTACCGATTGTGCGCGGCTCGCTTATGGCGGGGTGAATAGGCTTTTCAAGGTTAGCCATTGACGCCGGTTCTATTTCGTTTTCACTTGCCGGGAGGCTGCCTGGCGGGTTTGAAACCTCGTCAGCCTCGTATGGCTTCGCGTAAGGCCAGAGCAATTTCTGGATAAATCTAAATGGGGTGATAATAATTCTTAATATCCAGTAGGCGATATTTAGCGCCCATATCAGAACTTGTTTCAAAAGAAACTCCCTTTTTTTAACTACCGGACAAACAATAGTAGCTCTATGGCAGTAGCAGGATTAAGAAGCGGCGGAAACTTCCCGGCTTTCTTCCCCGGCTTCCTGGTAATCTTCTTCGGTTCCCACTTCCGAAAACCAGCTTATGACGGTTGAAAGGATAACGCCCAGGTAAAAAAGGCTGCCTAACACCCACATAATGATGCCGCCCAACTGCTGGTCCAGTTCCCTGGTAATTCCCCAGCCATTTCGCAGCAAACCCAGAACCCTGTAGCGGTCTACCGGGCTGAGGTAAGCCGGGTAAATGTCCGGCGAGGCAAAGGTCAGGATAATTCCCAACACCAGGCTGGCGAACAGGGCCGAAACCAGGTAAAGCAGGGCGCGTAAAGGAGGCAGGCGGTTTTCCGCTAAGGGGCGGCGCACCGGCCACCAGAAAATTACCCCGGTCACCAGGAAGCTGAAGTGTTCCATGATGTGGATTTGCTCGTTTTCCAGGGCGGCTTCGTAAAACGACGGGTAATGCCAGGCCCACATGGTTCCAATACCTCCCAGCCAGGCAAAGGGCGGCCAGCTTATTCCTCTTTCAAGCCGGGCGAGTAGCGGGAACCTCTCGAAATATTTTCGGACTTGCCTGACCGGCAACCCGGCCAGCAGGAGTAGCGGTACGGCCAGCAAAAGCAAAAGGTGCTGGACCATGTGGGCGCTGAACAGGTAAATGTCGCCCAGGCTGTCTACCGGCGAAACCAGGGCCAGCAAGAGCAGCAGCACCGCGGCCCCGAACCAGGGCCAGTATCCCCTTACCCGGTACTTGAAAACAACCAGGTAGCCGAACACCAGGGCCGCGCATCCCACCAGTACCGATGGTTTCCAGTCCCACCCTGTAGTTAAAATTTGCCATAAGTCTGCCATACTGTTACCGGTTGTTTCCGTATCTAATCGTTCAAGTAACCGTTTTGAAATGCTCTATCCCTTACCTTGTTATTCAGGAAGCCTTACTTTATCAGGTAGACCACCGTAAAAATAACCAGCCAGACCGCGTCCACAAAATGCCAGTAGTAGGAAACCGTTTGCAGCACCAGCAGCCCTTTAGCCCGTTTGAACAGGCCGATAAACCCAAGCCCGGCCAGCGTAGCCAGGGCTACGATACCGGAAAAGACGTGCAAGCCGTGAAAACCGGTCAGGGTAAAGAAAGAAGAGCTGAAAGTATTGGTCCGTATATCAATATTCTTATCAAAAAGGTTGAAATATTCCAGGCTCTGTCCGGCCAAAAAGACCAGGCCCAGAATAACCGTAGCGGCCAGCCATAAAATGACCCGGCCTGCTTTACTTTGCTTAAGGCTGCGTTCGGCCAGCCAGACGGTGACGCTACTGGCAACCAGGCAGACCGTGAAAATCAGCGTTTTAAGGGTATCCAGGTTATTAGCCGAAAACTGGGCCGTGGGATTCTGGTACCGGAAATAAAGAAAAGCCAGGATGAGCAGCAGGAAGAAGACCGCCTCTGAAGCGATAAAGATGAGCATGCCAAGCTTGCGCCGGTCCATTACAGCGTTTTTGGACCCGTTTTTAACCTCGGTTTTTGTCTCAGGTTGGGCCGGGTGGCTAAAATCAGCTGATGTAGTCTTTGGCTTTTTTCCGGATTGCGGCTGCTTCCAATCAGGGTTCTCCGGGTGCTTGTAGTCCCACAGGGGGCGGCGGCTTTTTATTTCGGGCAACTGGTCAAAATTCTTCTCCGGGGGTGGTGAGGTGGTGGCCCATTCGAGGGTCCAGGCGTCCCAGGGGTTATCTCCGGCAAGCGCTCCTTTACGCAGGCTGATAAAGATGTTCCAGAAGAAAATGAGGACCGAAACACCTAATAAAAGCGCGCCAGCCGTTGAAATCTGGTTAAAAAGACCCCAGAAAGGATAGTCCGGATAGGTGAAGACCCGGCGCGGCATCCCCATCAGGCCCAGCACGTGCTGGATAAAGAAGGTCAGGTTAAACCCGATAAAGGTAGTCCAGAAATGCCACTTGCCCCATTTTTCGGAGAGCATGCGCCCGGTCATTTTGGGGAACCAGTAGTAGGTCCCGGCAAAGACCGCGAACATGGTCCCGCCGAAAAGTACATAATGCAGGTGCGCGACCACGTAATAGCTGTCGGTAGTCTGCCAGTCGGTAGGCACTACCGCGAAAGTGACCCCGCTAACCCCGCCAATGGTAAAGGTCACCAGAAAAGAGATGGCGAAAAGCATAGAGGTAGTAAAGCGGATGCGCCCGCCCCACATTGTAGCAATCCAGTTAAAAATCTTGATACCGGTTGGAATGGCAATCAGTTCGCTGGATGCGCCAAAGAGCGCGTCAAAGGCGTGGCCCAGGCCGTCCGCGAACATATGATGGGCGTAAACGGCAAAGCTGAGGACGGCAATGGCGACCGAAGAAGCGGCAAAAATGGCGAAACCAAAGAGCGGCTTACGCGAGAAGACCGGGATAGTTTCGGCAATCATGCCCCAGGCTGGTAGAATCATGATGTAAACTTCGGGATGCCCGAAGGCCCAGAAGTAGTGCTGCCAGAGAATGGGAGCGCCGCCGGTATCCGGAGTAAAGAAGTTGGCGTAAAACAGGCGGTCGGCCAGCAGCATCACCAGGGCCGCGTTCAGGGCGGGCAGCGCCAGGACTATCAGGAAAGAATTAACAAAGGTGGTCCAGACAAACATTGGCACCTGGGTAAACTTCATGCCGGGGGCGCGCCGGGTAATAATTGTTACAATAAAGTTGATGCCGGAAGCCAGGGTTCCGACACCTACTGCCAGCAGTCCAAGCGCCCAGTAGTCCATGCCGTGAGAAAGGGAATAGGGGCGGCCGCTGAGCGGGGTGTAGGCAAACCACCCCGCGTCCGGGGCCCCACCGGCCAGGAAGCTAAAATAAAGGAAGATGCCGCCAAAGGCCAGCAGCCAGAAAGAGAGCAAATTCAGCCGGGGAAAAGCCATGTCCCGCGCCCCGATCATCAGCGGCACGAAATAAATCCCGAAGCCAAGCATAAGGGGAACGACCACCAGGAAAATCATGGTGGTCCCGTGCATGGTAAAAAGCTGGTTATAGATTTCAGGGGTAATAAAGCTGTTATTGGCCGGTACACCCAGTTGAAGGCGTATCACCATCGCTTCAAGCCCGCCAATCACAAAGAAAATCCCGGCGGTAACAAGGTACATTATGCCAATCAGCTTATGGTCAACCGAGGCAATCCAGCTTAACAGGCCTTCTTTTGAGCCGAGGGAGGGGAGCGGTTCGGACTTTTCGGGGACCAGCGGTAAGGAAGTATTGCTCATTTATTTCAGACCTTCCAGGTAAGCGACCAGGGCTTGCAATTCGGCATCTCGCAACTGGGTGTAACTGGGCATTTTGACGCCCGGTTTAATCGAGGGGGCATCCTTGACCCAGCGGACTAAGTTTTGAGGAGAGTTTGCCAGGATACCGCTGCCAAGTAGCGGGCGGCTGGCAACGTGGGTCAGGTTGGGACCGACCTGGGCGTCGTGGTCGGTCCCGGCAATAGCGTGACAACTTGCGCAGGAATACTGGTCAAAAAGTTTTTTACCTTCCTCGGCCTGGCTTCCGGCGGGGGGTGGGGCGGGGATTTGTTTCTGGGCGGTTTTCCCGGCTTCCACCTTCGCGGGCGGTTCACCCTGGGCTTTAATCAG
>CADDZM010000293.1 GCA_902812345.1 Chloroflexota bacterium
AGGATCAAGTTATAGCCGGTTTTTTGCTTAAAAGCTTCGATAGCTTCCCTCACATCGTCTGGGGCCTGCCTCTCCGGCGGTTCACCTATGCTCCCGTCCTCCCCCCCGTCGCTATCAGATTGTTGCTGAGGCTGGTAAGCCACCTCCAGGACCACTTCCCGCTTCTCTCTAAAGATGGCCGGTGTTTTAAGGAGCTTGTAATTTGCTCCAAGAGTGTGAGTGGCTGCGGCCGCCAGCGCTTCCTGGTTGACCTGAGAATTTAAGCTGACTTCCCAGCCGGTCCGCCGGGCGACTTCCTCAAGCTGCAGCCGGTAAGTAGTCAGGGCCGGATCCGGGAAGTTAAAGTAGAGGATCAGAGTCCGTCTGGCCGTCTCCGCTCCCCGTTTGTACAAACCGGCCTGGGCCGCAACTTCGGGCGGGAATATCTCATCTACCGTGAGTAAGGCGGCATTCTGCTTGAGCGGAAACTCGGTTTCTCCTCCGCCTTCTGCGCCACCGCCGCCAGCCGGCTTCGGTTTATCTTTGCCCCAGCCCCGGCCCTTGCCTTCACTTGCGCTCAGACTGGTCTGCCCCGGTTTTAGCAGACGGAACAAGAAGGGGCGGCGGCTGTCGGGCAGGAAGCCGCTTGCGCTTAAATTGAGTAGCCCCCGGAAGGCTGAAAACTGCTCGGCGCTCAACTCGGCTGTTTGGGAGTTGGTGGATTGGTTTAGCTGGCCCTGGTCATCAATATCAGCTTGAGATTGAAGTTTAAGCGAGAGCCAGAGTTGGGCTATTTCCTGTACGGTAAAGGTACGGGTGTGGGCCGAACGCTCTCCCAAGGTCTCGATCAACTTATCGGCCACTCCCTTTAGTTCGCCTGGCTCACCTGGCAAGAAACTATCGGCCAGGCTGGCCCTGTTTGTGGCGTCACCACCCCCACCACCACCTTCCTTCCCCTCAACCTCAACCTCATTATCATCCTCATTATTATCATTATTGACAGCATTAATGCTGCTGGGGATGCTGTTGCCATCCGGGGCCGGGGTGAACTTGCCAGCAGCATTACCGGAGCCGGTAAAGTCCTGGGCCCGGGCTTCTGGGGAGGCTGCCCGGCTTAGAAGGTCCGGTTCGCTCTCCAATGCGGATGTGGCAACTTTCTTTTTGGATTTGCGGCCGGCAAAGGTGAGTTCATCGGCAGCAAGTGGTAGATACACTCGCCGGTCGCGAGCCTGGACTAACAGTTCGCTGAGGGCTTCTCTGGCTCCACCTGCGCCGTGTACCAGCACCGTTTCCTGGGGGTTCAAGCCTTCGATCAGGCCGGCTACTTCACCAGCGTCAACGTGAGCGGACAGGCTGTACTTCCCTACCTGACACTCCACCTGGACCGTATCCCCATCCAGCTTTAGGATCCGCTCGGCCGGAGTAGTCGCCTCGGCCAGCGCCAGTAGCGCCCGACCGGGGCTTTCCTCGTCCTGGTAGCCGGTGATAAAAATGGCGCTTTTGCTCTCGCGGGCCAGATAGCGGGCATAGTAGGCGCTTGGACCACCCGATAGCATGCCGCTGGAGGCCACAATGCAGCCGGGGGTACCGCTTTCGGCCAGCTTCTGCCGCTCTTCGGGAGTGTTGATGGCTTCAAAATCAGAGCGCTTGCCGCCACCGCCGCCCGCTGCGGAAGAGCCAAAGAAGGGATTGCCCTGGCGGATGATCTGGCGGCGAACAGCGGTGGCCAGATCGTAGGGATGCTGGGTGTAGACGCCGCACACCGAGCGCACCATGCCGTCTACCCACACCGGGAATGGGGCAATCACCTTGCGGGCCATTGCCGAGGCCAGTATCAGGAGGATTTCCTGAGCCCGGCCTACGGCAAAAGCCGGTATCAGAACCCTACCCCCACTCTCGATTACGTTTGAGACGGTTTCCACCAGCCGGCGTTCCTCGGTCGCCCGGTTTGCGTGCAACCGGTTGCCGTAGGTGCTTTCGACCATCACGACCTGGGGCCGGAAGGATTTGTCCACCGATACGGGCGGGAGCATGCCACCCACGGTAAGCTGGGGAGTAACACTGATGTCGCCACTGATAAAGATACTTTCGCCGTCGGCGCTCTGAAGGCCGATGCAGGCGGCTCCAAGGATATGGCCGGCCGGAAAGAAAGTAGCCGCGAGGTCGCCGCCGAACAATTTGACGGTTTGGCCCAATTGGACCGCTTGCATGCGGCTAAACAGAGAGTTGACCAGTTCCCGGTTGTAGAGCGGGATTTCCCGGTCCAGCTCGTAGCGGCTCTTCATAATATTCAGGGCATCATTAAACAGGACATTTACGATAGCCTGGGTGCCGGGAGTAGCCCAGACCGGTATGTTTGGGAACGAACGGTGGACCACCGGCAGAGCGCCGGTATGGTCGGTGTGGGCATGGGTGACCAGGATGGCTTCGATGCCGCCAAAGTCACTGATGCGACCCAGGTCTGGTAGCGAATCGGCCTGACCGAGCCGAATACCGGCATCCACCAATAATTTATGGCCGCCTATCTCAATCAGGGTACAGGTGGCGCCGACTTCCTCAGCCCCACCCAGTGGGATTAACTTCAAGTTGCTTGCTGCCCTTCTAAGCTAGCCCGGTCTAAACCTGAGCCTCGCCTGTTAAATCCTGCTTTGTGGTTTGTTCACTCATTAGTAGTCCTTTGAAGTGACCGGGTTAAGTTTCTCTTTTAATCTAGCAGCGCTATCCTGGTCAATAGAACTAAACCTATCCGGCCCTATTGCCTCGTAATTACGCAGGACATCCTGGTACAACTCGAAGTCTCTTGGGTCTATTGTTTTCTTTTTAGAGCCACTGTTGAGTAGCGACTTCACCGTTGCTACGGTCATGTTCATCATTGCCGGTGTTACCTCTTGTTGATATAGTGATGTTGCCGGTTCTAGTGTTCCACCACTGGACCGGATTTAAGAGCCAGCTTCGGGTTTCAGATTAGAGCTGGCAGTACCGCCCTTGCGTCCTCGCTCTGCTGCCGTTGTGTCCATCAACGGAATAAGTTCCTCAATATTTATGTCAAGTGCCCTGGCTAGTTTCCCAATGGAAACGATAGTAGCTTTCTGCCGGTCGTTCTCGATAAAGCTAATTGTCTTAGGGTTCAGGCCGGTCTTCTCTGCCAGTTCTCTAAGAGTAATACCACGAAGACCTCTATACTTTTTTAGTCGGTTCATTTCCATAAATAGTTAATTACCTCACTTTCTACCTTCTAGAATAAAGCTAAAGTAATAACAAGTCAATAGAGTAATACAAAGCGGTGAGAAAAGAATTAAAAACACAAATCAACCGTTATCGGCGAAGCTATTAATAAATCCAGGCATAGGCCGGAGTGCTTCAGCGCAGATAGTGCCTCGTGCTGGAGCGGCACCGCGTGTTCCTGCAAGCTCTCGAAGTATTCGCTGGATAGCTCCATTACCTCCGGCCACAAGGTCATCTGCCCCGGCTCGGGCGGAAGCTACGCCTCAAACTTCTTGATGGGCTTGGTGTCCTTTGTCACTTCCCGCTCGCAATCGTTATAGCTGAGGGTCAGTCGGCAGGCGGCCAGGTTCTCCATCTGCTTTTAAAACAGCGTGTAGCCGCCCTTGTGGCCGCCGCTGGTATCAATCCCAAGCTGAATGAGAAATTGCCGGACGGAGTGCCCACTTCCACAATGGGGCTTTTGGTTTTCACCGCCTCGCTGGAAAGGTGAATCAGCGTCAGCCGGGGTTTGCTGCCGTAGGGTACGCCCTGGTGGACGAACTTGCCTCCCTGGAAGAGTATGCCCGCCTCCAGGCGCATCATCACCCGTCCGCTCGTTCGTTCAAAGAACCGTTCGGCCACTTCCTTACGAGGCATGCCAACTTGACATAACATAGAATGAAGGAAACTTAGCTCGTCGGGTTCAGCCTGCTCGATCTGCACTGCGACACGAGCAATGCGGCGCACGATGGGAGTACTTTTCAATTATGTAAACCTCTTGGCGCTTGCTGTTCGTAAGCAATCATTAGCATTCAGTAGCGAATAGTACCGTTTAGTAGTGAAAGATTGCAGTATGAAAGCATTTACTTTCACTCACTCCTTCCCCAGCAACTTCTCCGCCAGGATAATAGAAATGGCATCACTGCGGCTGATACCCTGGCGCTGCTTGAAGGCATCCAGCTTCTCGAGGAGGTGCGGCGCTAGCCGAATCATGACGGGGTGGCGGCCTGGTTTGTCCGGGATTTCATCTTGATCGGCCGCATTGATAAAGGCGGTAACGTCACGCACAGGTTCACGTACTGGTTTCTTTCCAATAGCCATTGCTGCGATTCCTTTCCGTTATGCTACTAAACAGCAGCATTTGCTTTCAGACCGATAGCATTTAATAGCGATTCAAATTCTTGCACCGCCTTCACATCGCGCGGCTGGTATTCCATGACGCTCAAACCTGTGGCGGTGGCATTGGGGAAAGCTTTGCGGCGCACGATGGTCACCGGCAGCAATTCCAGCTCCGGATACTCCTTTACATAATCACTGGCTTCCTGGTTGTCCTTGCCCGCTGCATCCGCCAGAGTGATAAACGCGCAGACACGAACCTTCGGGTTGTAGCCGCGGGCTTCGTTAATAACCTCCAGCGTTTGTGGAAGCGCCCACAGGTCGTAGCTCCTGGGCTGCACCGGGATTAGAATGATATTGGCGACTGCCAATGCGGCGCGCAGGCTCTTGGTATCCATCCCGCCGATGTCAATGATGGTAAAATCGTATTTAGGCGCCAGCTTCAGCGTCTGTGTCTGAAGGTTCACGCCGCCCAGCTCTACAGCAGTAAAACCGACCTGGCCTAATGTTTCCTCACGCTTCGCGGTAAAGTCCATCGCGCTTTTCTGCTTGTCGCCGTCTATCAACAGCACGTCGTGACCGGCCTGGGAAAGGGCAACCACCAGGTTAGTGGCGATGGTTGTTTTGGATGTTCCGCCTTTAACGTTTGCTACCGTTATGATACTCAATACTGCTAACTCCTTTCACTACGCTGCTTTATGCTGCTAAATGCTTTCACTTTGAAATCATTATAAATGGAGTGTCAATACCCCAAGCTTCAATCTCAGAAGCGGTTAAATATCCTGGGCAGGAGAGGGGTGCAATATCGATCTCGCAGGCCATTCCTGTAACAGGTACGTTACGTATATAGGTAAAGGTGATCCAATTTGAATATTTAACCACCTATTTTAGCCGAAATATTACTCCGACAAGAAAGTGAAAAACCTTGTCAGGGTTCAGTCCAGGCAGGTTTTTCACTTACCCCGTGAATAAGGTGCATCCCGCGATTTTGAGGGGTCCGCTAACTGGTGTCAGCCGTAAGTAAATCTAAACCGAGCGCGGACCCTTCAAAGCCGGAACCTTCTCCGGCAGCCAGGCAAACCCCCGCCTGACTACCTTCACAGCTTCCACAGGGGAAGAGGCTCATCGCCACCGTCTTCCCCCGTACCCCTAACACCGCTACTCCCCCTTCTTTGAACCCTACCATAGTCCCAAGTCTCTACATTCCATAAGCCGGTTCGCAGTTTGAACCGGATTATTTCATTCCGACCTCAAAAAAGGTTTTCCGGTCGCAACCCACGCTCTGTACCGGAAATTCTTTTTTGAGGCCAGGCGCTGCGGCTGCCTGGGACTTATCGGACTATGGGCTAAGGAAGTTTGAAGGGGGGCAACAGGGCCGCCGGACAAGAAAAGCAGTTAAGAAAGGGGCGAATAACCGCCATGAACAGACTGGATAAACCGTTTAAGGTTGGAGATCGAGTAGTTGTGTGCAAAGAGCATTACCCGGGTTTGCCTGTCGGTACCACCGGGACGATCCACCACATTCCTCAGGAGCGCTGGCATTCAAACGAGGTTGCGGTACGATGGGATACCGGCGAACTCAGCCAGTTGGCCTGCACTGTCCTCGACTGGATCAGAGACGAAAAATAAGTAGCCGGTGTTGACGGTATTGGCCCCACTGGATAATTCCGGAGGGGCTTTCTTTTTTTATGGCTCAACCATTCAGGAAAAGGAGTTATCTACCGATATTCTTTAATTCTGCCGGAATAGCAAAACATTTTGATGAACCAGTCCTGGCAGAATTAAAGAAAGCCGGAAGCGGTTCAGGCAATCCAGGCAGACCCCGCCTGGTTGCCATCACCCCTTCCACAGAGAAAAAGGCTCATTGCCGCCTTTTTCTCCGCACCTCTTTTTCTGCTATCCCCCAATCTTCTCACGATACCATAAGCCCAAGCCTCTCCATTCACCAGCCGGTCTAAAGAACCACCTGCCGGTTCATTCCGACCCTAAAAAAGCCTTTTCGGTCGCAAGCTCTGTGCCGAAAGGACTTTTTCAGGGCCAGGCGGCTGCGGCCACCTGGGGCTTGTCGGCTTATGTTTTAAGGTGTTTTGAAGGGGGCAACAGGGCTTCCCGGACAAAGAAAAAGGACTACCGGCTGTCTAGAGCTGGTAGCCCCGGAAGTAGAAAGGTTAGTTTCTACCATGAACACGAGTTTAAAACAGAATCGGACCAATGGCAAGTTTAACAGCAAAAGCACTGGCAGCGAAAAGAGTCAGGAGTGGCAACAGGAACGAGAGGCTCGGATCGGCCTTCTGGTCAAGCAACTCGAAGAGGGTGTTGCCTCGATCCAGAGCAGCGAAGACTTCAAGCGTTGGCTCAAAGTCGCCAGCCGGTTCCACACCTACAGCCTGAACAACCAGCTCCTGATCCTCTTTCAGTTTCCAGGTGCAACACGGGTAGCCGGGTACCGGACCTGGCAGAGCCTGGGTCGGCAGGTGGTCAAAGGAGCAAAGGGCATCAGCATCCTGGCTCCTCGGCCTTACGAACGGATCGTGAAGGACCAGGAAGCCGGGACCGAAGAAGTGCTAAAAGGCATCTCTTTCCGTACAGTCAGCGTCTTTGACATCTCCCAGACCGAAGGCGAAGCGCTTCCGGCAATGAAACCTGATCAGCTCCAGGGTCAGGAAGGCGAAGAACTTTACATAAAGCTGGACGAGCTGGCCGAGGCGGAAGGCATCAAGGTCACTCACTACGACCTGCAGGGCGGAGGCGATGACAGCCAGACCGACTACAACGGCTACTACCTGCCAGGTTCGAAGTTGATCTTCGTAAAGCGGGCGGCTGCCACCCAGATGGTCAAGACGCTGGCTCACGAGCTAGGTCATCACTTCGATCAGGGCCGTGAAGGTAACAGCCGTGACGAACGAGAAACGGTGGCCGAGGCGGTCGCCTTCATCGTAACTGCCTATTACGGCATTGATACCACGGCCTACACGTTCCCTTATGTGGCCGGATGGGCCGCGAAACGGGAAGGAGCCGAAATCATCAAGGCCGTCATGACCCGTATTCAGCAGGCTGCTCATAGCATGCTGGCTCTTCTGGATGCGGACGGAGCAAAAGCCAGCCAGGAAGAACTTTCCTAACTTTACTAGTTACCGACCGGGCGGAGGTCCAGAGATGGGCTGCCGTCCTTTTTTTTGTGGGTTAACCTCAGTGAAGCGTCCCGCGATTTTGGGCTTTCCGCCGGTTGACCTGACTAAACTGAAGTGATGAACCGGGCGGAAAGCCCAAAGCCAGAAATTACTCCGGCAGTCAGGCAAAAACCGACCTGACTACCTTCGCAATTTCTACAGGGAAAGAGGCTCATTGCCGCCTCGTTTCCCCGTACCCCTATCGCCGCTACCCCCCCTTCCTTTAACGATACCATAGCCCCAAGTCTCTCCATTCCATAAGC
>CADDZM010000294.1 GCA_902812345.1 Chloroflexota bacterium
AAAGGACCGCGCCGCTCACCAGCATAGCTACGCCGAGTACCAGAATGTAAGGTGTAAAGGCGGACAGCCCTGATTGATCAAAAAGTATCCCGGCAATCCAGGGGAATACCGCTATTCCAGGGATGCTCAGGCTGGTAAGCAGGGCAATCAAGCTGGGGACCAGGGCCGGGCGGACTGACCGCGATAAAATAGCCAGGGTCGTCGGGTAAATAGGTCCGTAGCTGAAGCCAATTATCAACAGACCCAACCCGGTTACTACGGGCTGGCCCGGTCCTAACCAGACCAATCCCGTCCCGATTATGGAACCTATCACGCAACCCAGTAATAACGCCCGGTCTGATAAATGCAACCGGCCGGTTGCCCAGCCCATAGCCAACCGGCCCAGGGTCAGGCCAAGCCAGTAAATGCTGACCAGAGCACCTGCGATGCCTCTAACAACATGCTGGCCTTCACTTAAGAAAGTATAAGTCCAGTTCCCCACGCTGCTTTCGCCGCCCACATAAACCAGTAAGAAAAGGATGGCCCACCACACGCTCGGCAGCCGCATAATTTGTAACATCAAATTATTCGAGCCGGGATGGTCGGCATGAGACAAATTAAGTTTGACGGCAGGAGGTAGATGGCGGAAGGCCAGGTAAAACCCCAGGGTCAACAGGCCGCTAAGCCCTAACCAGACCCAGAACAGAGCCGGCCAGCCCCAACCCAGCACCACTGTCGCCACTACCGGCCCGAATAAAGCGCCCCCACCGAAACAGGCATGCAGGTAATTTAGCAAAGCGGTATTGCGGGGCAGCGCGGTCACGTAGAAATTACCGCCGGTTTCCAATACTGCCATAGACAGCCCCAGTAATAACCGGCCAACCAGGACCAGGCCAAATGGAAACTGGAGGGCCAGGAACAGGCTGCCCAGGCCGAACAGGCCCAGCCCGCCTACCAGAAAATAGCGCAAGCCCAACCGCAACGACAGCCAGCTACTTACAAAAGCGGCGGTTACATAGCCGCCTGCCCCGGCCAGAAACAGCAGGCCGGAGGTGCTTTTATCAAGACCGTAAGAATTACTCAAATAGGGTAAAATAACCCCGAAACCGCCGCTGTTAAGTCCCACAAACACGTAGGCGGCAAAGATGAGGGCGAGTTGAACCCGCCGCAAATTAAAAAACCCTGATTGAGCGTCTATAGTTAAAGCAGTCTTAGCCTGTTCAAGTTCCATCGAAGTAATATTTATCCCTTAAATTAAACCTCCCGGCAAGAAGGTAAATAATACCACAAACGTTTTCGGAAAGAAGCCGGGATGAAAGTGGAGCATAAGAAGTATAATAAGACCGGTATAACATAATCTTGCAACAGTACCTTGAAAGGATAAAACCGAGTGATTGAGATAGAAGCAGTTGACCTGTTCGTAGAAGGCGACCCGGAAAGTGGAGATGATGATGAAGGCAGCAGCCTTATTTCTCTGCGCGCCCCGGCCGACAGGGAATTTAGCCGGAAAATTAAGGAACTTGGCGCAAAATGGGATGATGCGAGCAAAGAATGGCAGCTTGTGGGTAACGAGGCTACTGTCAAACAAATCGGCGCATTATGTAAGGTTGCTTTTCCGGGACTACCGCGGCGGCGTAACCGGCTGGTAGCTACCCAAATTTCAGCTTACGAAGGTGATTCAACGCCCCTTAACCAGGGTAAAGAAAGCCCTTCAAACCAGCCTCCCCAGGTAGAAGTTATAGTTGAAGTGGAATTTGTGGTCAATCGTGCCATCAAAACTTACAGGCGCGGGCAGAATCTGAAGTGGATTAAGGAATTCCGGCAAGTTGTTGAGCAAAATGGGCCGTCCCCCACTTTACCGAGCAGCGGCAAATCTCAACAAACAGGCCGTGATGCTGCCCGCAGCAAGGAAATCCAGGGCCGGTATGTGAACCAACTCCAGGGTGAAATACGAGAATTGGAACGAGTTGCCACGGAAGCTTTTGAGGCGCTCCTGCTTGGTAGAAAAGAGGTTGTCGCCGCCGTCCTGAAAGAGGGCGGAATACAACAACTTTAAATTACTACAACCGGCAAGCAAAAAGAGCATTGGAAACAAACCGCTACCCGGGCCTGATTTTAATTTAAGTTATTGTCCCGAATACTACTTCCCCTGCCAGTTAGGCTTCCATTCGGGGACTGTCAGGCCGTAAGCGGCGCACTTCTCGCGGATTTCGGCTTCAAAAGCCGCCCGCACTTCGTCATTGTCGCGCAATTTAAGGCGGTACTTGCGGTAAAGCTTGTTGCGGGAACTGCCGGGACGGCCAAAAATGTTCATGGTCCGGGCGTACCACTTGTTAAAGGTTTGCTGGCAATCATCGTGAGTGGCCGGGTCTTTCGCCAACCGCTCGACCCACATATCGCCGTGCCGGATATGGGTCACTTCTTCCTTGAAAATTAGCTCGATAACCCGCGCCCAGGGGCCGTAACTCGACTGCTTCACGTCCTCCAACTGGTGGGCCGAACCCCGGTCCATGCAGAAGTTAAACATAATAAAGTCGGTCCAGGTGTCAATCGGGTAATAGAAAATGTTGACGCGTTTGTCGGCAGCCTTGCGTTCGGTGCCGATATTGGCCTCGGCATCGTCCAGGCGGGCCATAAAAGCCTGGTCGTGTTCTTTAACGCGGGCCTCGGCGTCCACGCCCAATTCTTTGAGCAGTCCGTACATGCGCTTGCCGTGCAGGACTTCGTCACGGACAATGTTAGCCACAATTAGTTTTTCGTCAATGCTGGGAGCCTGGTTAATCCAGGGAATGTAACCGTAAGACCCGGCCAGTTCGCTGTCGGCCTGCATTGTCATCAGGTTGAGCAGGTTCTCGCGGTAATTGGCGGTCATCGGGCTGTCTTTTTCGAGGCGGCCGCCCGCCTCGATTATCGCCATCATTTCCTGCTCAAGCTGGTTCTCGTCTTTAACCATTAAAGTCATGTCTTTCCTCCTTGAAAAATTATTGCGAAAATTACTTTCCACTGAAGCGCGGCGGGCGTTTTTCCTCAAAAGCAGCCAGCCCTTCTTTGAAATCGGCGCTGGACCCGGCCCGGCCCTGGGCCGCTTCTTCCAGGCCGAGGGCTTCGTTCAGGGTTAAATTTGGCGCGCGCTGTAGCAAATCCTTTGTAAGCGAAAAAGAAAGCGGCGCGGCCTGGGCCAGTTGCCCGGCCAATTCACCGGTCTGGTCTAAAAGCTGGTCCGGCGGGCAGACCCGGTTCACCAGGCCCCAGGCGAAAGCTTCCTCGCCGTTAAGGTCGCGGCCCAGGCTTAATAGTTCCAGGGCGCGGCCGTAGCCTATCAGGCGCGGCAAGTTATAGCTCATGCCGCTATCCGGCGCCAGGGCGATTTTGCCAAAAGCCGGGACGAATTTAGCTTTAGCCGAGGCTACCCGGAAATCGCAGGCCAGGGCCAGGGAGAACCCGGCCCCGGCCGCAACCCCGTTCACCATCCCAACGGTCGGCTTTTTAAGGTCTTGAAGGGCCATCAACATCGGGCGGTAAGTACTCTTCAGCCAGGTCTTCAGGTCGCCGATAGCGTCAGGGTTCGCCCGCAAGTCCTGGCCCGCACAGAAAGCCCGACCCGCCCCGGTAATAACGACCACCCGCACCTGCTGGTCCTGCCCGGCCTGCTGGAAAGCTTCGGCCAGTTCGCCCAGCATCTTCCCGGTGAAAGAGTTAAGGGCATCGGGCCGGTTCAGGGTCAGCCAGGCGAGGCCGTCCGGTTTTACCTCAAAAAGGATATTCTCAAATTTTGTTGCCTGTTCCATACATGAATCCTTTGCTGGCCGGGAATTACTCGACCGATTCGGCTAAAGCCATTGACATAATTCCTTTGGGAAAGTTCCGGGTATCCCTGGCAACCGCCCGGCCTTCCGGGCTAGACATCCCGGCGTCATATTCTTCCTTACTGTTAAAGCCCAGGACCGTAATCATGTAGTAGGGGGCCGGACCGCCGCTAATCGCCCCGGTGAACCGGTCTGCCTCAACCCGTACTATGCCGGGAATCTTCCGGCAGAGCGGGAGGTGGGTGTTGCGGTAGTATTCCTCAAAGGCGGCCTTTTCCGCTTCGGGCGGGTCGTTGTAGAAAACAAACAATTTATACATTGGAGTAATTCTCCTTTGATAAGACTTTAGCTTGAAACAATTTTTGAGCTTAATTTTCTCGTTGTTTAAATTTTTTCAGGCTCAAAGCGAATTTGAGGACTGCATTAACGCGGGCGGTTATCCACCACTCGCACCGCTTTACCTTCGCTCCGGGCTATCGTGCGCGGAGCCGTTACCTGGACTTCGATTGAAACGCCGAGTGCCTGGTTTAATTTAAGCCTGATTTTACTTGAGAGGTCGCGTATGGACGGGTGGTTATTGTCCATCAGGGCAAACCCGATAGTTTTCGCGTAAAAATTGTAGTTTACTTCAGTCAGGACCGTAACTACATCGAGGTGTTCCGGCCGGTTCAGGATGATTTGATAGTGGGGGGCCAGTTCTTCAAAGTCGAGCAGCACCCGCTCGATTTCGGACGGAAAGACATTCACGCCCCGCACGATAAACATGTCGTCAATGCGGCCTTTAAGCTTGGACATGCGGGCGTGGGTGCGCCCACAGGGGCATTTTTCGTAATAGAGGGCGCACAGGTCGCCGGTCCGGTAGCGCACGACCGGGAACGCTTCTTTGGTAAGTGAGGTAAAGACCAGTTCGCCGGTCTCGCCTTCCGCCAGCGGTTCGCCCGAATTTGGGTCCACGATTTCAGGCAGAAAATGGTCTTCCCAGACATGCAAGCCCTGTTTTTGTTCGCACTCCATCGAAACACCCGGCCCCATAACCTCACTCAGGCCGTAAATATCGAGGGCCCGCAGTCCAAGTTCCTGCTCGATTTTAGCCCGGATTTCCTCGGTCCAGGGTTCGGCCCCGAAGATGCCATATTTCAGGTTAAAATCCTGGGGTGTGAATTTCAGCTCGCGCATCTGGTCGGCTATATTCAGGGCATAAGAAGGCGTACAGGCCAGACCGACCGCCTTGAAGTCCTGCAAAAGCATCACCTGGCGAGGAGTGTTGCCGCCCGAAGCCGGGACCACGCAGGCTCCCAGCTTTTCCGCGCCGTAATGAATACCGAGGCCGCCGGTAAACAGGCCGTAGCCGTAGGCAATATGGAGCATGTCACCCGGTTGGCCCCCGGCGCACATTATCGAACGGGCGCAGACCTCCGCCCAGTTGTCAATGTCCTGGCGGGTGTAACCGACGACGGTCGGCTTGCCCCGCGTCCCCGACGAAGCGTGCAGCCGGACCAGTTTACTTGTCGGCTCGGCAAATAGACCAAAGGGGTAATTATCGCGCAGGTGACTCTTTTTGGTAAAAGGAAACCTGGTCAGGTCGTCCAGGCTTTTCAGGGAAGCCGGCGTTACCCCGGCCTGGTCGAACTGCTCTTTGTGAAAAGACACGGTGTAAGCCCGTTCGAGCGTCTCGTGCAGGCGTTGGAGCTGGAGTTTTTGCAATTCGGGACGGTCTAGCGTTTCTACAGCCTCATTCCAGAACATTCTAAAGTATCCTTTCTCTACTGCGTGCAGGTCTAACTAACGAAGCCGGGGCGGCGCCATGTTAATCACTTTAAGATATTTGAGGCCTGGCTCAATCCGGGTAGCCGGACCAAAAGGATTAAGCGCGGCTTGCAAGCTGCGTTCAAGTTGGCCTTTAGCCATTTTTTCTCGGCTGGAAATGGCATAGACCGAGTAAAAGAAGTGCGCGGACGGCCCGGCTAACAACTGGTCGTAAGCGTGAAAGAGGTCGAAAGCCTGCCCACCCGGCCAGTCTGCGGCCAGGAGTTCTTCGGGTAGACCAGGATCAACGAAAAGAAACTTGCGGTATTCATGGACCAGGCGGCAGCGCCTGACGAAACATTCCCGCTCGGAAAGCCGGTCCGCCCGGGCCGCCTCGAACTCTGGCCCGAAACGAGCCAGAAATTGGCGGTAACGGCCCGAAACTTCTTCCAGCCTCCAGCCTTTGAGGACCAGGGCGGCGTTACTGGCCGGGCCGGTGTAAGTTGCCCGGAAATAATCCACGTAGGGCGCGACTTCCGGCGATTTAAGGCGGGCGGCCAGGGCCGGGCTTAAGGAGTGCGGCGAAAGCCAGGTGCCGGTGCCGAGTGTGCCAAAGCCCCACCAGGCCAGGTCGGTGCGAAGTTGGTCGCGGGCGGCGCGTTGTTCTTCGGGAATAGTGTAGGTCAGGAGAAGCCAGGTACCATCCCAGGGTTCAGGGCGCAGGCGGTAAATCCGGTTGGCCGCTTCGTCCACGATTTCAAGACCCTGGGCGGTCATGGAAAGATTACTGCTTCGCCCATCCCGCCGCAACTCTACCCAGCCCTGTTCGGCCAGGCGGCCAATAGCGGCCCGTACGGCCGGTCCGGCAAAACCAAACTCACTCATCAGCCGCAAAACGGCCCCGAGCGGAATTTCGCTATCAAAATGGCGGATAAAAACACCCCAGAGGGTGAAAAGCATAGACCTTGGATGCATCGTCGCGTCCCTGACCGGCAGTTGTAGAAATACAACACTTTTTCTACGAAAGTACGAAACCTGTTATATATTATCAGCTAAAAGCGCCCACCTGTCAATAATAATTTGCAAATATTAATTGACACTCTTTATTCCATAAACTATCCTGATAACAGCAACAAACTTATCGGCGCCGCCTGAGAAATACGAAAGGTAATACACTATGCCAACTGTTTTAAATGACCCCAGGGCCGAGGCGGTCCTGCAAAAGCTTTATGAACTTGATAAAAGCCAGCTTGAAGCCCTGACCGCTCAGCCGCCGCCGCGCCAGAAATCTATTTCCGGCGCTGACCTTGATAAGGCCAGGAAAGATTACCTGCGTGACAAATTGGTCGCGCTAGAACCGGAAAAGGCAGAGTTTTGTTACCTGCAATGCCGCGCCCTGAAAGCCCGGCGAGTGGTTGAATGCGGCACTTCCTACGGCGTTTCGACAATTTACCTGGCGGCGGCAATCCGGGACAACGGCGGCGAGGGCAAAGTTATCGGCACCGAATACGAGCCGGAAAAAGCTGCCGCCGCCCGCGCCAACTGGGCCGAAGCAGGTTTGAGTGAATATATTGACCTGAGAGAAGGCGATTTGCGGGAAACTATCGCGGATTGCGGCGGCCCGGTGGATTTTGTCCTGTTTGATATCTGGACGGCCATGGCCCGGCCCGCCCTCGACCTGCTCATCCCGCAGCTTTCAAAAGGGGCTGTTATGGTGGCTGATAACGTCATTGAGGCCGCTGCCGGTTACACGGATTACCTGGAGCGGATTAAAGCCGAAAACTCAGGGTTTCGCACTACTACCCTGCCCTTCAAAGGGGGCTTTGAATTTTCGGTCTGGGAAGGCTAATTTACTCAGTCAGGCATTGGCATCACCGGTGAGCGAGCTTCTGGCGGCAACCTCGGCCAGGGCATCCCAGGTAAGGCTGCTCTCATTCAAAAACGGTTTTGAGAAAGGTGAAGAATTAGTTATTCTCTGACCCGGCCTCCGTACCAGGCGCTACAAAGGGTTCGCCGACCTGGATACCGCCGCTCCCCAGGTGATACTCATGCACCACCGGGTCGAAATCGCTGTGGCGCATCTCCAGAATGGTATCCTCTCATTTATTCGGGGCTATGCTAGAACAAGATCATCATGTATAATGCTTGAATGTTAGATGAACT
>CADDZM010000295.1 GCA_902812345.1 Chloroflexota bacterium
GACCCTTCCTCTGGTCAGTTGTATTATGCCCACCTACAACCGGCCCCACCTGGCGGCCCAGGCCATTCGTTATTTCCAGCGGCAGGATTATGCCGGGCGCGAGTTAATAATCGTGGACGATAGTCCCGTCCCCCTGGGCAGCCTGCCGCCCGGCGACGATCGTATCCGCTACATCCGTTTGAACCGGCGTGAAACTATTGGAGCCAAGCGTAACCTGGCCTGCCAGGCGGCGGGCGGGGAAATTATTGTTCACTGGGATGATGACGATTGGATGGCCGGTGACCGGCTTAGCGTGCAGGTTAATTTTTTGCTGGAACAGCAGGCCGGTATAAGTGGGCTGAACCAAATGCTTTATTACAATCCCCGGTTGCAGGAAGGCTGGCGGTATGGTTACCCCCTTAAAGAGCGGCCCTGGGTAACGGGTAATAGCCTTTGCTACCGCAGGGAAGTCTGGGAGCAGCACCCTTTTCAACCGATTAATTCAGGGGAAGACAGCCGTTTTATTTTCGAGGCCGGTAAAATAAAAATTGCGGTTTTACCCGCTTATCAAATTTATGTCGGCCTGATTCATCCCGAAAACGCCAGCCCTAAAAAAACCGCCCAGGCGTGGTGGCAGCCATACCCGGTAGGAGAAATTCAAAGATTGGTGGGGGCCGACTGGCCTTTTTATCAAAATCTGGCGGTCCCGGCCTGCCCCGTTTAGAAAATAAAAACTTATTTTTCTCCAGCCAGGGTTTTAGATTAATATGGAAATTTCAATCTGCAACAGGCTGTTTTTAGATATTGTGAGCATGCGAAACCGGGGCGTCTTCCGGAATTAAGCCTGGCAAGATGTAGGTTCCCGGATTAGCGGCCCGGTCCTGCTTGTTACGGGCGACCCGGTCCAAAGGGGGATTGTCACGCTGAAAATGGCTGCTATCGCGTCCCGGCTTTGCCCTACTCTTCTGGTTGTGCAAATCGAGGGGCCGGACATTGTATTCACCGCGACCGCTACGCCCGAACCATGCAGGTGGTGACGACCTTCCTGGCTAAAAACTAAATTTCGTTAAGCAATATACCCTCGAAGAAGGCTAAAAACCTTTCAGAGAAAGTTAAAAACTAAAAATCGGCTAAAAGTTAACGAGGTAACGCGGCTCCTTCGTGGCGCAGCAGCCAGCGTTTGCGCTCAAGCCCTCCCGCGTACCCGGTCAGGGCCGCGTTCGCCCCGACGACCCGGTGGCAGGGCAGAACAATCGCAACCGGGTTGAGCGAGTTGGTCATTCCGACAGCCCGGTAAGCGTTAGGCCGCCCTACTTTATGGGCCAACTCTTTGTAACTTACAAAACTGCCTGCCGGGATGCTCCGTAAAGCCTGCCAGACCTCTTGTTGGAAAGGGGTACCCCCGGTGTTGACCGGGATATTGTCGAGGCTGTGGAAATCTCCGGCCAGGTAAGCCTTTACTTTATCAGAAATTCCGCCGGGATTATCAAGGTGAATAAGCTCGAAATTACCATAACGGGCAGCCAGTAATTTGCGCATGCGGGGTTCAAAGTCGGCGTAATCGAGGGCAACCAGGCTTTCCCCGTCCGTAACCACCACAATATCGCCGATTTCCGATTCAATCCTGTCAAAGAACAGTTCCATTTTTAGCTTTTCCTTTTCACTCATAACTCACCGCTTAACTTTTAACTTCAACCCGGTCCGAAGGGGGTAGGGTTTCGCTTGCCCACAGGTACATAGCCGCGTAAGAACGCCAGGGCCGCCAGCTTTCAGCCCGTTTTTCAAGCTGGGCCGGGGTTAACAGCCCGCCTTCGGGTTTCATCACTCTTAATAATCCTAAATCTGAGGATGGAAAGGCGTCCGGTTCTCTTAAGGCTCGCATGGCAATATACTGGGCGGTCCAGCGGCCAATCCCCGGCAATTCACTTAAATTCCTGACCGTATCTTCCAGGCTGCCCGATTCTTCGAGCAGGGCGGGATTTTTGGCTACCGCCGCCCCCAGGGCCGCAATCGAGCGGGCACGTGCCCCAAATATCCCCAGCGTTGTTAAATCCGCTTCGGCCAGCGCCTCCGGCCTGGGATATACAAAGCGGATGCCTTCTTGCGGCGCCGGTAAACCGTCCAGAGCGAGCGGTTCGCCATACTTCTGCACCAGCCTGCCTGCCAGGGTGGTAGCCGCCGCGACGCTGACCTGTTGGCCCAGGATGGCCCGCACGGCTAATTCAAACTTGTCCCATGCGCCCGGCACCCGCAGACCCGGCAAAGCGGCCACAAACCGGCCCAGGAAGGGGTCGGCCAGGAGATGCCCTTCAATTTCCAGGCTGTTCGCTCCCAGGTCGAATACCCGGCGCAACCGCTCGACAATCTGGCCCAGGGCGGTGACTTTTGGAAAGATAATGTTGGCAAGCAGATAAGTCTGGCCTGGCACAAAGCGCACTTCCACCAGGCCGTGCTGCCCGTCCAACCGGATACTCCGGCGGTAAAAGTTTTCTCCGATTTCCTCGACTCCGGTAGTAGCCCTACCCCTCATAAAGGTTGAGAAGGCCGGCCAGTTATAAGGCTGGCTGTAGGGCAGTTTCAGGGTGGTCAGGGACGGTTGGTTTTGGCCTTTATCACCGGTTTTCTCTTTACGCAATTCGCGGGGCGAGCGCTGATAAGTTTTGAGGATGACCTCGTTAAACCGGCGCAGGCTGTTGAACCCTGCCGCCAGGCCCACCTCCGTCACCGGCAGGTTTGTTTCATCAAGCAGTTGTTTGGCAAAAAGGATTCGCCTGGTAAGAGCAACGGTCGAAGGAGACGCGCCGAGGTGCTGGAGGAACAGGCGGCGCAGGTGCCGCTCTGTTACACCTACTCGCCCGGCCAGATACTCGACCGATTGTTCGTCCAGGGCTCCTTCTCCGATAAGCCGTAAAGCCCGGCCCACTACGGCCCCTCCCTCAAAAGCCTCGGTTAATTTAGGCGAGATTTCGGGACGGCAGCGCAGGCAGGGCCGGAACCCGGCTTCCTGGGCGGCGGCGGCGCTCGGTAAGAAGACGCAATTTTCAGCCTTTGGAGTCGGGGCCGGGCAAATCGGGCGGCAGTAAATGCCGGTTGTCCGAACCCCCGTGAAGAACTGCCCGTCAAAGCGGGAGTCGCGGGCCTGCAACGCCCGGTAGCAAATCTCATGATCAAGTTTCATAAAGCAAGTATACTCCGGGAAACCTTTTGAAACTAGCCGTCTTCGGACATTACCCTCCCTGGAACCGAACTTAAAAGAGGTGATTTCAAGTGAGCTTTTAGCCTGAGCGGGGCTTCTAAAATGATTTAGCAGTATAATAGCAAAAAAAGGAGAAAGAAAAATGACTGTTTTCGTATCGCTATTCCGGGCTATAAATGTAGGGACTAACAAGGTTGGGATGCCCGAGCTAAAGGAGATGCACCGGCGGCTTGGTTTTTCAAACCCCCGGCATTATCTCCAAACGGGTAATATTGTTTTTGAAAGCAATGAAAAAGATGCGGATAAAGTAGCCGGGCAGCTTAAAAAAGAGTTCGAGAAAGAATTTGGCTTTGCCACGGAAGTAATGGTCAGGACGGCGGTCGAGATGCAGAGTATTCACGCTAGAAATCCCTGGCCTGACGATAAAACCAAAGAGGCTAAATGGCTGGTGGTCATGTTCCTTACAGCCGAACCCACTAAAGAAGCCCAACAAGCCCTGACTACCGCCTACACCGGCCCCGAAGAAATTGTTTTTTCCGGTAAAGAGATTTATATGTACTACGTGAACAATATCGGCAACTCCAAACTGACCAACACCTACATCGAGAAAAAGCTAAAAGTGCTGGGGACGGGTCGGAACTGGAACACCGTTAATAAGCTTTTGGAAATGATGGGTGAGGAGCAGGGCTAATATATCCCTCTTCTAAATTTAAGAAGAAATTTGATGATTGTCTTGCGCTTTCAGGCGGGAAATGCTATACTTCCCCTCGCATCTTCCGGGACCGTAAGTAAATTCCGGGTGATAGGGTGAGAAGTATTTAAGGTTTTATAGTGGAATTAGCCGACGTAGCTTAGCTGGTAGAGCAGTCGATTCGTAATCGACAGGTCATCAGTTCGAATCTGATCGTCGGCTCTTTTATTTTAAATTTATCCTCAAATATTTATTACGGTATGCCCAAGCTTTTTTAGGACTCAATCCCTATTGTCAATTCTGCCGGAACTTGTTAAACTGCAACGGTATTAATCCCTGAAGGCTCATTTCAAATATCAAAGGAGATAACCTGAGCGATGATTGATGTCAAATGCCCCATTTCCGGGACGGTCTGGCAGGTGCTGGTTGAGGTAGGCCAGGAGGTCGGTGAGGAAGAAGACCTGCTGATTTTGGAATCAATGAAGATGGAAATCCCGGTCGCGGCCCCCGAAGACGGTAAGGTGGCCGAAATCCTGGTAGAGCCTAACCAACCGGTCCAGGAAGGCCAGGTCTTGCTCAGGTTGGAGTAGCCAGCATGTTTAAACGTGTCCTTATCGCCAACCGGGGCGAAATTGCCCGCCGGATTATTCGGACCTGCCGACGCATGGGTATCGAAACCGTCGCGGTCTACAGCGAAGCCGACCAGAACGCCCTTTTTGTGCGCGAAGCCGACCAGGCTTTCTTGCTTGGCCCGGCCCCTGCCCCGGCCTCCTACCTGAACGTCGAGGCGGTGCTTGAAGCGGCCCGGCAGAGTGGGGCCGAAGCAATCCATCCGGGGTACGGGTTTTTGAGCGAGAACACCGGTTTTGCCCGGCGAATTACCGAAATGGGCCTGGTCTTTATCGGCCCCGAACCGCACGCGGTCGAAGCCATGGGTGAAAAAGTCCCGGCGCGTAACCTGATGATAGCCGCCGGGGTGCCGGTGGCGCCAGGGACCACCGAACCGGTGCAAGACCCTGACCTGGCCCTGACCGCCGCCGAACAGATGGGCTTCCCGGTCCTGGTTAAGCCGAGCGCGGGCGGCGGGGGCATCGGTATGACGGTGGTTGAGAATCCTGAAAAGCTCAAGGGCGCTCTTAAGACGGCCCAGGGCCGGGCGCAGCGGGCTTTCGGGAGTGGGGCCGTCTTTCTTGAGAAATACCTGCCAAACTCGCGTCATATCGAGTTCCAGGTGCTTTTCGATAATTACGGCAAAGGCGTCCATCTTTTCGAGCGGGAATGTTCGGCCCAACGCCGCTACCAGAAAGTGCTGGAAGAAACGCCTTCACCGGGGTTGGGCGGTAACGACAGCCTGCGCGAACAGATGGGCCGGGCAGCCCTGGAAGCCGCCCAGGCCGTCAATTATCGCAACGCCGGGACAGTTGAGTTTATCTTCGGGCAGGGCGGCGAGTTTTATTTTCTGGAAATGAACACCCGCCTGCAGGTCGAACACCCGGTTACCGAGATGACTACCGGGCTTGACCTGGTGGAACTTCAACTGCGGATAGCCGCCGGGGAACCGCTGCCTTTTGAGCAGTCCGAGGTTACGCGCCGGGGCCACGCGATTGAATTTCGGGTTTACGCCGAAGACCCGGTCACGTTCATGCCCTCGCCCGGTACGTTAACGGTCTTCCGCCCGCCCGCCTTATCCGAGAATGTCCGGCTGGATAGCGGGGTTGCGGAAGGTGACAATGTTACGCCTTACTACGACCCTTTACTGGCAAAACTGGTGGTGTGGGGCGAGGACCGGGCCGAGGCTATTCAAAGAAGCCGGGAAGCCCTTGAGAACTTCCAGATTGAGGGTATCAGGCACAACCTGCCGCTCCATTTGCGCATTTTAGCCGATGAGCGGTTTTTGAGTGGACAGTACGATACGGGGTTGCTCAGCCGTTAGAGCAAAAATCTCCAGGGGAAAAGGCACACCAAGCATGTTCAGGCAAGGCAAATTCGAGGGTTACAGCGGGCGTTTATGGGGTGGCTGGTTGGCTGTCCTGCTTTTGCTGGCAACCCTGCTGGTGGCTTGCGGAGATGAGCAGCGTCCGACCCCCGACTATTCGACTATTCTCACCCCACCTCAAAACCCTAACCTGACGCCGACTGTAACCGCTCCTTTTCAGGCTGCCAGCAGCATCACGACCCCGGCCCCATCTGCCCCCGCCGCCAGTGTAGTCCCCACAGTTACCCTTGAAGACCAGGAACAGGCTACCCCGGGTATACCTGAACCAACGGCCAACCTGACCCCGTCATCAACTCCGGAGAATACGCCCATCATCAAGCCGACCCCGTCCACGCCAACCGACGGTATGTTATCCTCGGATAACCTGGGCATTACCACCTGGTCGGATTCAGACATATCCTGGGCGCCAACCGGGGACGTTTTTATGCTCCACGTCCTGCGGGGTAACACGGAGGGGGATTTGTTTTACATGGTCCGGCCCCCCGATAGCATTATCGGCAGTTTCCGGCTTTCCCGCGACCTGGCAGACACTATGGTCTGGTCCCCTGACGGTCGCTACCTGGCTTATATAGATAAAGACCCGAACACTTCCGCCGGGCCGGTCATCCTCATTGACAGCCAGCAGGATACTACCCGAAACAAGCAAATTTTCGCCGGACCCTGCACGAATGTAACCTGGCTGGCGCCCGGCAAAATTGTTGCGGCCTGCGGCCTGGCGGTTTATCTCCTTTCGACCGAGCAGGACGGTTCGCAGCCTGAAACTCTCTACCGCCTGGATAATGGGCGGTTCCCTAATTCAAACATTGACCTCGGCCTGATTTACACGGCCCTACCCTCACCCGACGGCAACACCCTGGCGATTTTCGCCCTGCGCCGCCAGAAAGGGCCGATTCCGATTGGTGAGGTCGGTTTTTACAACCTGAATACCCGCAAAATCACTATGCTCGATCGTAACGAGCGCCCTATTACCGTCGTGGATTGGACGCCTGACAGCCGCTACCTGATTTTACGTAACCTGGTTGGCGGGGAATGGCTGGCTGCTTACACTTTTGATTTCTACCTGGCTGATCCACAATCCCTGAAAATTACCCAGAATTTGACTAAATCAAACGATAAATGCGACCCGATTCTGGGTTCTAAACCGGAGTGCCAGGGCGCGGCGAATTCGGCGGCAAGCGTGCAGAGCCAGCGCGTCCTGTTCGCCCCGGACGGAAACCGCTACTTTGTGAGCGGACTGCGGTACGGAATTACGCCCGGTTCCCCGCTTTCCTCGGCGGAACGCCTGAGCGATGCCAGCATAAGCGGCGGCAAGTTGCAACAAATCCTGGAAACCAAAGTGGGCGAACGAGTCCTGGGCCTGACCTGGCTGCCCAACGGCCACTATTTTTACAGCATTGGCCTGGGCGACCTGGCCGCGAAAGCCTATCTTGACGGTAAACAGATTGATGTGCCAACCAGGGGTCTACCCATCCCGGCCACGGCTACACCCGGCCCAACTGCTACAAAGAAAGTGGGGCAGGGTCAGGGTTCTATCCAGGGTCTTTCAATTTTGGCCCAGGGTCTGACGCCATTGCCGGCGAAAACGCTGGTCCCGGTAACAACCGCGCCGGTTGCTCCGACCCAGGCGCCCCCACTGACCGCCGCCCCACCGGCCCCGACCACGGCCCCGCCCGCCACCCAGGCGCCGCAAAATACGGCTGCCCCGGTCACCACTACGGCTACCCAGTCGCCCGCTACCCAGCCGCCAACGGCAACTCCGTTACCGGCGGGTACGCCCCTGCTCGGTTTTGATA